>JAYSVT010000278.1:0-12041 GCA_043718455.1 Hyphomicrobium sp. | reverse complement strand
CAAACGGCGGCTGCGGACGAGTTGGTCATGCCGTTTGCGTGCACGGCATCTGCCGGAGCGGTTCAGCTGACACCTTCGGCCGAGACGGCCTACAAAGTAATGGGTGCCAGACAGGAACAGATCTTCGCGGCGTGCCGCGGCGCTAAGTCCGCGACGTGCGAAAATCTTATGGTGCACCGGTTCACAATTCAGTGTGGCGGCGCAAACGTCTCGTGGGCCCACGTCGTGCAGGCGGCAAACCGCCTCGGTATCGACGTGCCGCACGGACTGCCAAATGGGTATGCGCCAGCCGGCGCACTTAAGGCGCGGTTTATTTTTCCGGCGCTCGCGCGTTTCAATGCTGTCCAATCCGAAGTGGAGACCGAACAGCTGTCGCCCGAGGGTGTGACCGCACGTGACGACGGAGATGCGTCAACGCGCGTCGCTGCGTGGCACACAGAAGTGCGCGCCGACATGGCGCCGCGAGGGACAAGTGGCGCTGTGCGCGTCGGTGTGATCGTTTCATTTTTGTTGGCGCTTCTGTTTGGCGGGAGTTTGATTGCGGCAGGACACTGGCGCATTCCGTACTTGTCCGCAGCCTTGTCGGCAGTCATGCTGCGCGGATACGTACCGGAATTTTCACAACGCTTCGCGGGTTGGTCGCGTCACAGCGTTGAACGGGTGCGAGCAAGCTTAGGGCAAACCTTCGGGCGGGCATGGGATTGGATGCGCGGCCCGGCGCTCGATCCAGCCGATACCGAATTGGCCAATGCGGCGGCCGTCGCGATGGCGCGGCTGATCGAAGCCGAGCTTCATGTCGCGACGTTGCCGGCAGGATTATTGCTGCGTGAAGTTTTGCTGTCAGAGCTTGATCGCGTCCGCGAGCGCTTAAACAGCGTGACGCGCGATTTAGAGCGGCGGCCTAAGGACAAATCGTCGGGCATGATACGTGCGATTCTTAGGGAGCTCGAGCGTATAAGAAGGATCGCGCAGGGCGCCGGCAACGACCAACGCCATAAGGCCGGCAGCGGCGAAGACCAAGCATCGGGCATGCCGCAATCGGTGACGGAAGCTTATCGCGTGCTCGGTATCAACGTGGATGCGGAGCCTGCCGTCACGAAAAAGCTGGTGGATGCGCTGCGCATGAGTTGGCATCCCGATTACGCGCGCGACAATGCGGATCGCATCAAGCGCGAGGATCGCATGAAGCAGATCAACACTGCCTGGGATTTAATCAAGGACGGCCGCAGGGCGGCGTGAGAGTTGGGGTGCGTGTAGGTTGGCGTCAAGCGTCAGCGCAGACCCAACGGATAAGCGGCGCCAAAGAAGCTTGAAGGAATGAATTTTCGGCACGAAGGATTGTTGGGTCTGCGCTTCGCTTGACCGCAACCTACGTTTCTTCGCGTTGTGACATTCCACGCGACTTGCCGGGCCGTTTTTCCTGCCGCACTTATTGCCCAAAAAAGGACAGCAAGCCTGAACTCGGCGCAGGCGCCTTGTGTTCCGCCATGGCGGTGGCTAACTCAGTGTAGAGATGAGGCAGCCAAACGGGGTCTCCGGGCTTTGCAGGCGGCAGGCCGTCGCGGCGGAAATCCGCGGGCGCGATGACAAGTTTGACATTTGGCAAACCGACCTTGGCCGCGAGGACGAACAGTTCTTCTGCCGCTTCGTCGCCGACAGCGAGGCAGCCGGCGGACAAAGCCTTGCCGTGGATCATGATGTCGCCGCCGAGTTTCTTGCGGCCGTCTTTCTTGGCCATCTCGCGGTCGAAGGCGTTCGGGTAGTTCACGCGTAATGCCACGTGATACTTGCTGTTGGGGTTGAGGAAGGAGATGCCGTAAACGCCTTCGGGCACCTGCTTGTCGCCTTGTGTGAGCTTCGGACCAGCCTTGCCGCTTGCTGCGAGAACGGGATAGCGATGGATGAAGGCCGTCGTTCCGTCCGCCGCGCGGGCGTGGAGTTCAAGTGCCTTCTTGTCTTTGATGGCAATGAGACTGACGGCGGCGGGCGGCCATGCGGCCTTGGCGGCGGCAAATTTTTCCGCGAGGCGTTTTGTGGCGCCGGGTGAAATTTCTGCAAGCCGGTCATCGAGCGTGCGTCGTGGCGATGCAATTACGGGCGGCGGATTGCGCCACGGAAAAGCTTCGGGCCTGTTGATCGTAATGCGCAGGGCGGGCTGCGGCGGCGTTTCGACATGCTCCTCAGTCGTCCATTCGTCCGGAATATTGGTTGCCGCTTCATCGACCAGCGACGTGAGCCGGAGCGGCAGCGCGCCGGGTGTAACGAAAGCGAGGCGCTCGGGCGCAGCGTCAAGTTCATCGCGATCGGGGATCGATCCGGTTTCGATGAGCGAGGGTTGCAGCGGGATAAGGGCCGCTTCGGGCGCGGGCTCGGCTACGGGTTCGACGTCCGCAATCGCTTGCGGGTCGATCACGCCGAAGACGTCAAGCACATGCACGGCCCCCGCGCCAGCGAGCGCCGCTGCCATACATGCCGCGATAAGTGTCAGGCGAGAATTCAAAATCGGTTCCTGGGTTGGCCCGCATCTGCGCCATTGGGGTTGGCAGCTGTGGAGCGCATTACGCGTTGTCACTGATTCGCGAGGCCACGCGTACCCTGATGAGCCGAATCACTTGTGGGAGATGAACATTTTTGTGGGGCGGAATGTGGGAGGGAGGAGCGGTGGATCGGGGTGTTGCCGTAGGTTGGGTTAGCGCGGCCATGAATGTGGAGTTATACTCCTGGCGTCTCATCCGCGCGTAACCCAACGGCTCTCCATGCGATACCGCCGAAGCGTCGAAGCCGGGGCCTCATATTTCTTCACGCTCGTGACTCATGAACGCGTGTCGATTTTCAGGAGTCCACTGAATTGCCAGCATTGGACCGATGCGATCCTCAAAGTTCAAAGCAGATGGCCTTTCGAGGTTGAAGGGGAAGTCATACTTCCCGATCACTTGCACATGATTTGGCGATTGCCTGAGAACGACACGGACTATGCAACGCGTATTCGTCTTGTGAAGACCGCGTTCACGAAATCGCTTCGACTCGATTCGAGTGGCGATGATTCACCATACAGCCGTGCGCTCAAGGGTGAGAAGGAAGTTTGGCAGCGCCGGTATTGGGAGCATTTAATTCGCGATGAGCGGGATTTTCAGGCGCACCTCGATTACATTCATTTCAATCCAGTCAAACATGGACTTGTCACGCGTCCACGAGATTGGCCACATTCGACGTTTAACTCGTGGGTGGAGCGCACCGCTTACGATATTGGATGGGGCAGCGATGAGATGCCACCGTTGCCGGAGTGGGCGGGAAAGGAATAGCGCATCACGTGTAGGTTGGGTTAGGCGCGCTTTGCACTCGCGCCGTAACCCAACAGCTCTAGCCGCAAGCTCTGTTGGGTTACGCACCGGATCAGAGAGCGCCATTCAAATTGCGGCAGATTGGCCGGTGCTAACCCAACCTACGAATCTGCATCGCGATAGCGTTGTCATGCAGCCGGATGTTACCCCAATTTGTGCCCGAGATCGCTACTATGGCCATTTCGATATACTCCTAACAAATATGTGCTGTCTTACTTGTAGTCGGGCAGATAATTTACATGTCGCGATCCCCATTCACCTAAAGGATGGTTGAGCTTTGGCATTGGCTGGCGTTCATTCGAGAACCGGGGCGTGTAGTGCTCTATGACCTGCGGAATTACCCAGGCCAAGACAAGCAAGACGATCGCCATCACGAGCCATCGCAGCAACAGACGTCGGAAATTGTTCCCGAAAGACATCATACTTTCCCCTTACACGATCAAGGCCGCATGCAGAATCGCATCTCGCTCCGCTTGGCTTCATCAACACTGAATTGCATTTCGATGTTAGGCTCTGCGCCTGACTGTCATCCGCCAACGCGGACAAATCTGATCGTTCCACTGCCCCTGCCCCATATTCATTTTTTCTTAAGACCAAGCTAAGCGCCTTCGACATTCCGATGCAAGAAGACTTTGTTAAGAGACTCGACGATTGTCAAATGTGCGGCCGGATTTTCAGATTTCGGTTTGTAGGTTGGGTTAGGCGCGCTTTGCACTCGCGCCGTAACCCAACGGCTCTTCAAAAATGGTCTGTTGGGTTACGCACCGGAATAGAATGCGTCATTCAATTCGCAAAGGACGGGCCGGTGCTAACCCAACCTACGTGACTCTCTCCACAAAACTCGCAACGACGCGCTTGGTGCTGTCCTCCGGGTCGGCATCGAACTGGATCGTGAGTTTGTTGCCGTCAACATGCGTGACGGTGCCTTCCCCGAATTTTTCGTGGGTGACGCGCGTGCCGGCCTTGAATTCTGGCGCGCGTGCGGCAGATGACGCCACGAGTTCGCCGTCGATGGTTTTCGGCCCGCGCGTCATCTGCTTTTTCTTCTTCTCGTCCGAGCGCGACCAGTTCTGTTGCGCGCGCTGCCAGCCGGGCGTTTGATAGTTTGATTCGAAGTTGCTTTTCGGCTCGCGGTCGAAACGGCTGGATCCGAATTGATTGCCGTAGCCAAACCCTTGCGTCGTACCGCCATAAGGATTCTGGCTTTTGATCACCTCGACATGGGGCTCGGGCAGCTCATCGACAAAGCGCGATGGAATCGCCGATTGATAAAGCCCGTGCGTGCGCCGGTTCTGTGCGAAGGAAATTTTCGCCATGCGCTTGGCGCGGGTGATGCCGACGTAAGCGAGGCGGCGCTCTTCTTCGAGGCCGGCTTTACCGGACTCGTCCAGCGCGCGCTGATGCGGAAACAAGCCTTCTTCCCATCCGGGCAGAAAAACCGTTCCAAATTCGAGACCCTTAGCGGCGTGCAACGTCATCAATGAGACTTGATCGTTGTCGTTGCCTTTGTCCGCGTCCATGACGAGGCTGACGTGTTCGAGGAATCCGGCGAGCGTGTCGAAGTCGTGCATGAAGCGCACGAGTTCTTTCAAGTTCTCGAGACGCGATTGGGCTTGCGGGCTTTTGTCGGTTTGCCACATGGCGGTGTAGCCGCTCTCGTCCAGAATGAGTTCGGCCAACTCGGTGTGGCGCATGGTGTCGAGCTGACCGCGCCAGCGTTCGAACGAGCGCACGAGATCGGACAACGACTTGCGCGCTTTGGCGGCGAGTTCGCCGGTCTCGACGATCTCACGCGCCGCGTGATACATCGGCATTGCGCGCGCGCGGCCGTGCTCGTGCACGCGCTTGACGGTCGTGTCGCCGAGGCCCCGCTTTGGCACGTTGACGATGCGCTCGAATTTCAAGTCGTTCGATGGATTGGCGACGACTTCGAGATAGGCGATGGCGTCCTTGATTTCCTGACGCTCGTAAAACCTGGGCCCGCCGATGACGCGGTAAGGAAGCCCAAGCGTGATGAAACGGTCTTCGATGACGCGCATCTGAGAGGACGCGCGCACCAGAATGGCGATTTCGTTCAGCGGGTGTTTCTGGCGCTGCAAATTTTCGATGTCGTCGCCGATGGAGCGGGCTTCGGCCTCGTCATCCCAGAAATTGGCGACGGTGACTTTGGAACCTGCTTCGCCTTCCGTGAAAAGCGTTTTGCCGAGACGGCCTTCGTTCTTGGTGATGAGGGCGGATGCGGCGGCGAGAATGTGCCCCGTGGAACGGTAGTTACGTTCGAGGCGGATGACCTTGGCGCCGGGAAAATCTTTGTCAAAACGCAGGATGTTGTCGACCTCAGCGCCGCGCCAGCCATAGATCGATTGATCGTCGTCGCCGACGCAGCAGACGTTGGCGATGCCCTGCGAAAGCAAGCGCAGCCAGAGATATTGCGCGACGTTGGTGTCTTGATATTCGTCAACCAGAATGTAGCGGAAGCGCTTGTGGTATTCGGCGAGCACGCCCGGATTTTCGCGGAACAGCCGCAAGCACTCGAGCAGCAGGTCGCCGAAGTCGCAGGCGTTCAAATCCTTAAGGCGCGATTGGTAGGCAGCATAGAGGTCGCGGCCCTTGCCTTCGGCAAACGAAAAGCCTTCGCCGGCCGGAACATTGCCGGGCGTCAGGCCGCGATTTTTCCAGTCGTCAATGAGGCCGGCTAACTGGCGTGCGGGCCAGCGGTCCTTGTCGAGACCCGCGGCTTCCAGAACCTGCTTCATGAGGCGCACGCTGTCGTCGCTGTCGAGAATGGTGAAACTAGATTTAAGGCCCACGAGTTCGGCGTGGCGACGCAGAATTTTGACGCCGATGGAGTGAAACGTGCCGAGCCACGCCATGCCTTCGACCGCGCCGCCGATCTGGGTGCCGATGCGCTCCTTCATTTCGCGCGCGGCTTTGTTCGTAAAGGTGACGGCAAGGATCTGCGACGGCCAAGCGCGGCGCTGGCTTAGAATATGAGCAATGCGTGTGGTCAACACCCGCGTTTTGCCGGTGCCAGCGCCTGCAAGTACGAGCAATGGTCCTTCGGTGTGTTCGACCGCATCGCGCTGCTCGGGGTTGAGGCCGTCGCGATAGGCAGCGGCCTGCAGAGCAGGCGGCACATTTCCCGCCATGGCGCGCGCGGAAATGGACGCGCCGGATGGCGGGGACGCCGGGACTGCCGGGTGCGCGCGCGCGTCGGGCAAATCGAAGGGCGGATCTTCGAAGGCCTCGGGTGGCCCGTCGGGCGGCGCCGGCGGCGTGTTAATCTTACGACTCTGCGTCATGTCACTGAGGTAGCTTACTCAGGCAGCGTCTACAACCAGCCAGGAGCCGCAGCTATGCACTTGAATCGGGTGGAAAAAAAACAAGAACATCTTTGCATTTAACGGTAAATGGGCCAAATTTCGAGTCCAGACTTATCCCCGCCCATGCGAAAGACTGTATACTGGCCCTGAACGGAAACGAGCAGGGGCGAAAATGACTGCAGACGTCAAGATTAAGGCCAACATCGAGGCCAAAACGGACAGGTAATGAACAACGGGCTCCTCTACATCGGTGGCCTGCTAGCGGTAGTTTTGGCCGCGCTCTTTGGCGTGCCTTATTTCGTCGACTGGAACGGCTATCGCGGCGTGTTCGAAGAGGAAGCCTCCAAGGTTCTTGGCCGCGACGTGCGGGTCGGCGGCGCCGTCAACGTTCGTTTCCTGCCGACGCCCTATGTGCGTTTCGAGAAGGTGCGCATCGCCGATCCGACCGGGCAGACTGGCGAAGCGTTCATGCGCGCGGACAGTTTCACGATGCGCCTTGCCGTTGCCCCTTTGCTGCGCGGGGCGCTTGAAGCCAACGAAATCGAATTGAGCCGCCCAGTGTTGTCCCTCGCGCTTGATAGCGAAGGTAGCGGGAATTGGGCTAGCCTCCAATTAAAGCCGGCCGAACTCCCGTTCATTCCTCAAAACGTCGCGCTGCATTCGGTGCGGTTTGTGGATGGCGCGGTGTCGCTCTATGGCCCCGATGGGCAGGCGATCACGCGCATTGAGAATGTGAACGGAGAACTCGCGGCGGAAACGCTCAAAGGGCCGTTCAAGTTCGCGGGGCGCGGCTCATGGTCGGGCGAAGAGCGCGACATCAAATTTGTGACGACGAGCCCGGACGCCGATGGCGGCATCAAGCTGAAATCCAACCTTCGCGGAGTGCTGACGGCCAACAGCTACGCTTTCGATGGCACCCTTGCCAATCTTTCCGGTAAACCGCGCTTCATGGGCGACGTGACGGCGAAGCTTGGCTTGCCGAAGCTGGAAAGCGCTGAAGGCGAGGCGGCAGGGTCCGTCTTGCCCGGTTTTGACCTCACAGCGCGTGTTGACGCCGATACCTCGGGCGCAACGTTCGACGATTTGACATTGGACGTTGTGAACGCTGCCGAGCCACAGGTGATTTCCGGGAAAGCGTCGGCCGTGTGGGCCAAAGAACCGCGCTTTGATGCGGCGCTCAACGCGAAATGGCTGGATCTGGATTTTCTGGCAGGCTCCGGCGGGCAGAGCGCAACATTCGTGAAGGTGCGCCAGCTCGGCCTGGCCGTTCTTCATTCGCTTGCAGGCGATGGGGCGGCGAGCGCGATAATCGATCTTGAACAGGTTAGGCTCGGTGGCGAAGTCGCCGGCGGCTTGAAAATCGACGCCGAGCGGGTTGGCGGCGTGATGAAGATCAAGGACATGAAAGGCGGCCTTCCGGGAGGTGCGCGCTTCGAGCTGTCAGGTGAGATCAAGGGGGAAGCAGGCAGTAGAATTTTCAACGGCGAAGGTCTCGTGCGCGGTGCTAATCTTGCGCGGTTGCAGACTTGGATGCAGAAGTCGGGCGCACGCATCGACATCAAATCCGAGGGTCCGTTCTGGCTCGCAGGGCGGCTCGTCGCCGGGGAAAACCAGGTCGAGCTGACAGAGGCGAAGGCCGAGATCGCCGGGCATTATCTTTCGGGCGAACTCAAAATCAACGACAAGGAGCGGCGCCAGATAGACGTGCGGCTCGAAAGCTCGAAACTCGATACGGTGAGCCTGTTCCCTGAAGCGGCGCTGAAGGTCGAACGCGAACTGCTGAAGGCGTTCGGCGTCGCGGCCGGGGCAGATCCTTTGCCCGCCTCCTCAGTGCCCGGAGACGGCGCTCGTCAGTCAGATCTTTCGGTGCGCATCACGGCGGGAGAGCTGAAGCACGCGGGCAAGGTTTACCGCAATGTCGATGCCTCGATCGTGCAAGAGAACGGAATACTGCGAATACCGTCAGCGAAGTTCCAAACGACAGGCGGCTTGACAGTTTCTGCCTCTGGGCGCGTCAAGACCGCTGCAGATGACCCGGAAGGCACGATCAGCTACGAGCTGGACGCGCCCACGCGCGACGCAGTGCGAGACGCAACCGGACTTTTCTCGGTGTCCAATATTATTCCAGCCGAACGCACCGCGCCTTGGAACACGGCAAAGATCGCAGGTCTGATCAAGCTCGGCGCGCGATCAAAGACCGCAACGGACGTTTCATTTGACGGGCTGATCAACGGCGCACGCATCGCAGGCCGCGCCGAATTCGAAGCCGGCTTCAAGGCATGGCGCACGGCGCCGAGCCATATTAGCGCCGTGCTTAAATCTCCGGACATTGCAACGGCGCTCAGTCTCATGCACGTAGCCCGGGCAAAGATTGATGGAACAACGGCGCGTCCCATTGAAATATCTTTGGCGGTATCTGGAAAATTCGCCGAGCAAAGTGCTGCGCTTTTCGACATCAAGGCGGACGGCCTCGACGCGACGATGACAGGCTCGGTCCAGTTGCCGGAAACGGGTGCGGCTGTGGTCAGCGGCCGCGCGACTTTGAAGGCACGCGATGCACATGAGGTGCTGGCGCTGGCCGGCCTCCCCGCGCCCGGCGGGCTTTCAGGCACAGCAATAGCGGGCGTCGTGGACGTCTCGGCGAAGGGCGGCGTCATTGAACTTGCGTCGCAAGGTTTGACGGCGGGGCAAAGCCGCCTGACTGGGCGGGCGACGATCACGAGCACAGCGGGCGAGGATTTGAAGGTTGCGGCTGACATCGCTGCTGATCGCTTGACGGTCGTTGGATTGCTGGGTTGGATGACGGGGCGCAGTCCCACGAGTGAGGACAATAGCGCCGAGACCGAACAGTTCCAGTCAGTGTGGCCTGAAGCAGCTTTCGAGTTCGATGCACTTGGTCAGCTGACAGGTGATGTTACGGTGCGTACGAGTGCGTTGATGCTGACCGATGGTCTTGGCATGCGCGACGCCACGATCAAGGCGACACTTGCACCGGGCAAAATTTCTCTGACGGACATAAGCGGGCGCTCGGCCGGTGGCACGCTGTCAGCAATGGCCAGCTTTAGCAAAGACGCTGGCGGCGTTTCGCTCGACGGCGTACTCAAGCTCGGCGCTGATTTGTCGGCGCTCAGTCAGGCCGCTGACGGGACGGCGGCGGTCGAATTCACTGTGACAGGGCGATCGCTCAGTCCTGCGTCGCTCGTTGGCGGGTTGAATGGGAGTGGCGTTATTGCTTTGAACGCGGCGCGCCATCCAGGCCCCGCGCCTGTTGCTGTTTCAGACGCGAGCGACTCTGTCTTTTCCGGCGACATAGCAAATGACGCCAGTGTCATAACCCCCGCATTGATGGAAGCCATTGCGTCGGCCCGCGTTGAAAACGGCACGCGGCAGGTTCCCTTCACGATCGCTGGCGGCGATATCAAAGTCGATCCGTTCGTGATCGAAACGCCGCAAGGGAACGCGCGCGTTTCAACCGTGGTGCGATTGGCGTCGCTTGCTGTCGATAGCGTTTGGCAAGTCACAGCGCTCGCAGCAAAGATGCCGCCGCCGCCTGACGCCCCAGCGGATTGGAAGCCGCTGCCGAAGGGCCCGCTGCCGCCCGTTGTGGTCGTTTACACCGGGAAACTCGACGACTTGAAGCAACTGGCCGTCGCGGTGGACGCAAGCGAATTGCAGCGAGAGCTTTCAGTCCGGCAAATGGAACGCAAGGTTGAAGAACTGGAAGTTCTGCGCCGTCGCGATGAAGAGCGCGCCAAGCAAGAGGTTGAGCGGCGCAAAGCCTTGGAAGCGGAACGCGTGAAGGCCGCTGGGATCGCTGCCGCGGCTGCAGCGGCGGCCAAAGCGCAAAAGGCCAATCCGGTCGAAGTGGTACCGCCAATCATACCTGAGGCTGGCAACGTGCCAGTGGAGGCCGCTCCGCAGGAACCAGCGCCAGCGCCTGTTCCAGTACCAGCGGTCGAGTCAGCAGCCGGTCAGCCAGACGATCCGGGCACCGGTCCGCCGGCTGATACGAACGTGCCTGAGATAGTGCCCCAAGGTGAAGCTCCTGCAGTCTCCGCGCCGCCACCGGTTCGTGCCGTGCAACCGAAGCCGCGCCCGCGCCCGGCCGAGCGTCCACGCCGCACAACGTCGGACGAACTGAACAAAGCGCTGGGCGGCTGGCCTTAAGTGGCGCCGGTGCCGGATGGGGTGCCGGATAGGCGGGATTTATAGCGCCTGAGCAGCCAGATCCTGACGGCGCTGGATAGGCCCGACGTGCCACGCTCCCTATCGACTTGGTCGATCAACGCGGCGAGCGTGAGCCGGTCTTCTTGAGCGGCTTCTTTCAGCGCATCCCAGAATTCGGCTTCGAGCGAGATCGAGGTGCGATGCCCTTTGATTGAAAACGAGCGCTTGACGGGACGGCTCACGCGTCCGCTCCGGGCTCGGTGTCGCTTTTCTCGATTTTTGCGCCGTCGAGAAGAGTGTCGCGGCGGTTCTGTTCGTCGCTATCGCTGGTTTTCTTTTCTTTGCTGCGGCCGAACTTGGCGCGGTTTTCTTCGGCGCGTTTGGCATCGTCCTCGCGCGTCTTGGCTTTGCGGGCCTTGTTGAGGTTGATGATGTCAGCGGGCATCTATTCGCCTTACTTTTTTCTTTGTGGCACGCTTGGGCTTTTGTGGGACTAAACCTTGCCACCACATTCCGTGCTTGTCGGTGTGCCGGTTCCACACTTCGATAGCTTCGCGGTTTTCTTCCTGCCACTTTTTTGCCCGTGCGTCGGCGCTTTCCGGGTCCTCGCAGCCGAGACGCCGCAACGCATGTTCCAAAGTTTCGGCCAGATTGAGTTTCATTTTCTTGGCGCGCGCAAGCATGTCGCTGTCGGCGTTGAGAGTGACTTCAACCTTTTTGGCCATGGCAAGTGATCCTCAGAATCCCGAGAACAGCATATCGATTGCAGCAATGATTCGTGATCGTTCACTTTCGAGATTGGCTACTCGTCCGGTCAACGCCTTGACGCCGATAGCACCAAGTTCGTTGGTAGATAGAACAAACTCTCGTGTGCCAATGCGCATGCTTGGAAAGAGCCGGGACTGCTCAGGAATTCGCTTGGGGAGTACGAGCGGCGCAACTATGACTGTCGTGCGGGTTTGTGTGAGACTTGACTGAAGGATGATCAGATAGGGCGCATATTTCAAAGACAATTGGCTCGGGTTCTTGAACACGTCGAACTGGCGCATCACCACGTCCTGAACTCATCCAGCCACAGTCCGTCCTTCTCGATATGTTTGTCGTATGCATCCATCGCGCTCTTGTTTTGCTCCCGCCATTTCAGTTCGCGCTGAGCACGCAGTTCGTTCTGCAACGCCTTCTCCAGTAATGCGGACATGTTCGTGCCGAA
>JAYSVT010000277.1:0-3818 GCA_043718455.1 Hyphomicrobium sp. | reverse complement strand
GAGCCTCCGGGCTCGAGGGGCTTCAAACGCTGTTCACCGTTAAGGTGGGAAAGAGCCGGGGGCCGCTCCCCTGGCTCTTTTGCGTTTTTACCGCGATGACTGATTCGTGAAATCGTCAATCGCCAAATCTCAAACGTTTGCTATGTTGTCCGCATCCGTACTGATCTTTTGCATAGGGAATTCGCCTATGGCCTATCGCGCATTGTCCGGCGCCCTTGTGTTGGTCTGCACATGGTTGTCTCCAGCCCTTGCCGAGCCGGCCAAAGATTCGGAAACGAAAGCGGAAACCGTTGCTGTCGAGCGGCCAGCTTTGCCCAATGAGATACCGGCCCCCGAGGCGGCTCCGCGCGCGGCGCAAATCGAACCGGTCATGGTTGAGCCTGTGAAACGCGTTGCGCCGAAGACGCCTGACATCAAAGCTCCTGACATCAAGTCGCCGGAAAAGAAAATCAAGCAGATCGTGACGATCGAAAAAGATCCAACGCTCGACCAGAAGAAGTCTGCGGCGACCAAGGCGAGTGCTGACAAGAAGAGCTGCGGCGCGGGACAAAAGCGCAATGGTAACGGCTGCACGAAGGTTGCCGCGAATAAGCCGAGCGGAAAAAAGCGGCGCTGAAGTGAGCGCACCTCCCTCCACCCGCAATCCCGGGCGAGCAACGAAGCGCGAGCGCAGTTGCGCAGGCCCGGGACCTTTACCTGTCAAAAAAAATACACAGATCAAACCTCACCACGTAAAGGTCCCGGCTCTTTGCGATCTCCCTGCGGGCGCTCGCTCGGCCGGGAAAGCGGGTGGAGGGAGCTGTGTCCGGGGATGCGGGTGGTGATTTAAGGTCTAAAGCCAACTCATCTCGCGGTTGCGCAGCACCAGGATCTGATCCTGCGGCACGTCGAGCATTGGCACGAGGCGGGTGTCGATGTCGAGCAAAGCGCCGCGCGCAACGCGGGTGACGCCGCCATGGGTGACGGCGACGGTCGTGCGATTCAGGCCATCGAGCCAGGGCGCGACGCGGCGCATCAGGTCTTCGTAGCTCTCTCCGCCCGTGGGCCGCCAACCGAAAGGATCGCGATTTTTTGCGGCGACGCCCTCCGGGTCGATCTTTGCCAGTTCGCTCTGAAGCTGGCCTTCCCAGTGGCCGTAGTGCAGTTCCTTGAGTTCGCCGTCCCGGCGGAACGTGTCCACAGAAAGCCCGAGAGACGCGCGTAGAATGGTCATGGTCTCGACCGCGCGCGCGAGCGGACTTGAGACGAAATCGGCGCCTTCGAGCTGAGGCAAATAGGCTTTCAGAACTTCGCCATTTCGCTGGGCTTGAGCGCGGCCTGTATCGTTCAGCGGAATGTCGGCTTGCCCTTGGTAGCGAGAATCGCGGTTCCAGTCGGTTTCGCCGTGGCGGATCAGGTAAAGCGTCACCCCATGTTTTAAAACCGCTTTTGGCGTGGCTTTCGCCGTCAAGAGGCGTCGCCTTTGACGACCGAGATGTCGGGGGCATCTTCGTTCTTCATGCCTTGGACGTGATAGCCGCTATCGACGTGGTGGATCTCGCCAGTCACGCCGCGCGAGAGATCGGATAAGAGATATAGCCCGGCGCCGCCCACGTCCTCGATTGTAACTGTACGGCGCAGCGGCGAATTGTATTCGTTCCACTTCAGGATGTAGCGGAAGTCGGAAATGCCGGACGCGGCCAGAGTCTTGATGGGGCCGGCGGAAATGGCGTTGACGCGGATGTTGTTTTTGCCAAGGTCAGAGGCGAGATAGCGGACGCTCGCTTCGAGCGCGGCTTTGGCGACGCCCATGACGTTGTAGTGCGGCATGACCTTTTCGGCGCCGTAATACGTCAGGGTCAGCATCGAGCCGCCGTTGGTCATCAGCTTCTCGGCGCGCTGGGCGAGCGCGGTAAACGAGTAGCAGGAGATGAGCAGGCTCTGGGTGAAGTTCTTTTCACTTGTATCGACGTAGCGGCCGTCGAGTTCGTTCTTGTCGGCAAATGCGATGGCGTGAACGAGAAAATCGAGGCGGCCCCAATCTTTGGCGAGAGTTGCGAAGACTGCATCCATGGATGCCGTATCGGTGACGTCGCAGGGGAGCACATGTTTCGAGCCGATTTCGGCGGCGAGCGGTTCGACCCGCTTTTTCAAGGCGTCGCCCTGATAGGTGAAGGCAATTTCGGCACCCTGGGCGGCGCACGCTTTGGCGATGCCCCAGGCGATGGACCGGTTGTTAGCGACGCCCATAATCAGGCCGCGCTTTCCGGCCATGAGAGTGCCGGTTGGAACGCCCGCGTTCGCCTCTATTGCCGTCATCGGCTCTCGACCCTTGGTTGTAATCTGCCGGGCGTGAACCCGGCGCGCATCCTACACAAAAGGCAGCTCTGGTCCAGTTGGCAAGGCAGCTCTTAGAAGGGTCAAAGCGGCGCAACCCGGAAAACGCAAGGTTGCGCGAAGTTCCTGTGAATTTCGGGTGTTAACGCGCGGCTTGTGTGGCCAACTCGGCGCACGTTAACCGTCAAGTTCCCAACCGCCAGCCGCCAGCCGGCAGGCAATGGCTTCGGTTTTCTTGGTTTCGTCTTTGCTGTTGAGGACCACAAGAATATGGCGGCAGACGTGGCCGCGGTGATCCTTGAACGAAGCGGTTGGCCGCACGATACCCGACAAGCGGCCGTGACTGCGGTGCCAGACGTAGCTTGATCCATCCGCGACTTGGGTGAGGGCCAACTGTACACTCTCGAGCACGGCCCTCTCGTCGGACGCGTCGAGGGGGGCCTGGAGCCCGGCAAATTTCGGTTTGCTGGAAGACTTGCCAGCAGAATCGGGGCAGCTGCAACCCGGGGCGGCTTTGGCCTCGTCAGCGTGGGCGAAATCAGCGGAAACAAAGATGGCGGCAACCAAAACGAACGCAGTGCTGCCGGCCGCAAGAAGCGGAAAAAGGGAATAATCAGAACGCATGGACACTACACTCACTGAATTGGCACTAAACTGACACTGAACAGGGACGCTTACATTCCGCGACAGGCGGACGACTTCTGCAATGTGCCCCACTATGGTTAAGAGCGGCTAAATGGCCGTCTCGCTGTGCGCGGTTCCTGACGTACACTCGTTGAACATTGAGAGTGGAGTGGCCCCATCATGACGGCGGACGCTGAAGACGTGGCGAAGAGCGACTCTGGATTTGTCCAGGCCGAAGACCCGTTCTCTTTGTTTGGCGAATGGATGACGGCTGCCGAGAAGACAGAGCCGAATGATCCCAACGCCATGGCGCTGGCAACGGTTGATGGCGACGGCCTCCCCAATGTCCGCATGGTCTTGCTGAAGGGGCTCGACAAGGCCGGCACGATGGACCGCGGCTTTGTATTTTACACCAACTATGAGAGCGCCAAGGGCCGCGAACTCCTCGAACACAAAAAGGCGGCGCTGTGTTTCCATTGGAAAAGCCTGGAGCGTTCGGTGCGCGTGCGCGGGATCGTCACGTCGGTATCGGAGGCCGAAGCCGACGATTATTTCAAGTCCCGGCCGCGCCTCAGCCGGATCGGCGCGTGGGCATCCGCCCAGTCACGCCCGCTTGAGGGGCGATTTGCGCTCGAAGCTTTGGTCGCAAAATACGCGGCAAAGTATGCCGTTGGCGACATTCCCCGCCCGCCCCACTGGTCTGGATTTCGCGTGACGCCGCTCGAAATCGAATTTTGGATGAGCCGCCCGTTCCGGCTGCACGACCGCGTGGTTTTTGAGCGAGCTGAACCGGCTCAATCATGGTCAAAATCGCGGCTTTTCCCATGATATCTTTAGGCGACCCGTTCGATCCGTCTTTTTGACTGAATTCCGGCTAG
>JAYSVT010000276.1:0-3826 GCA_043718455.1 Hyphomicrobium sp. | reverse complement strand
TGGAACGAGCCATCGCTGCCTCCGCGAATCACGCGCACTGGCAGCTCTTGAATCACGCGAAGCGAAAGTGTGCTATCGAATTGTGTGAATACCGTAGCGGGAAACGCGGGATCACGAAGGCGATGTCGTGAACGGAGAAAGTGCGAGTGGCGGGGCGGCATGCACGCCCGCGCCAAGCTCAATCATGTGATGTGGCTATTTAACGGCCGCCATCGACCGTAATGGTAATCGGGCCCTGCGTGGCGTCGATCATGAGGCCGGCGTTGGCAGTGGCGGTCAGAGACGAAATGGCGATAAGAGCGGTAACGATGAACGATTTCATGGGGAATAATCCTGTTTCAAATTTTAAATTAGATTTTGCGATTTGAATTGAGTTCGCTTTTAGCGGCCGATCCAATAGGTTTGCATCAGGTTTGAACTGGCAGCCTGCGCAGTGATCGAAACGGTAGCAACGCCCGCGAACAACGCAGCGGCGAGAACGGCAGTGTTAATAAAGTTCTTCATTTGAATTCTCCTGGGGTTTGTTGCTGGACCACAACCGGTCCATGGCAGGAGTTACGCCCGCGATGCGCGCAAAGTTTCGCTCCTCGCGCTTTCGTGAGAATGAGTCAAAGGCGCGTCATCACTCGATGATTTTTGTAACGAATACCGGCATTGCTCCGTCGCGCGGCCTCGCCCTGCCCCGCGCTGATTATTTCTGTTCCCTGTTCCGCCCGGAACAGCTAAGCGGCCGGGCTGCCGGTAAAGTCCTCTTCATCAGACATCAACCGGGCCCAAGCGGCCCACCCCAAGAGGACCTAAGCCATGACCACCATCACCCAGACCTTCGCTCTTGCCGCCGCCCTCGCAACGGTTTGCAGTGCTTCACTTTTGACCAGCACTTCGGCTGATGCCGGCGGCCGGGGTAAGCAGCTCTATATCGAGACCTACCAGTCGAAACAGGCATTGCACGGTTACTCTGGCCACGCTGGCAACCACTACTGCGACTACCAGCGCCTGCCGATCCGCAAATGCTCGAATGGCCACTCGGACTGCAAGATTGTGGGTTGGACCCTGCAGCAAATCTGCCAGTGAGTTGCAGATAGGCGCCGGGCTGAACCGAACAGCCAGCTCTAGCGACAGACCAGGGCCCGGGAGCCAGCCTCCCGGTCCCTCGCCGTATGAGGCCCTAATATTTTTGCGCCGGTCTTACGACTGCATCTTTGCGAGCCACTCAGAACGGACTAACGTGATGACGAATTTTTCGTTTTGCGCTTTCGATTGTCACCGCCGGTACAGCGCCCGCCGCCGGACGTTCTCTAGGTTCGCTTTAGACGAAGGATAAGCCTTCGTTCCGTTGTCCGTTTTTTGTCTTCCGAGGAGACCACCCCCGTGACGAATACACATGATGATGCCGAAGACCGCCCGGCCCGCGCTCGCATGAAATTGGGGAGTTCGCTGCTGATGCTGACTCTTGCCGCTGGGGCCGGAGCACTTGGCGCCATGAACGTCGGCCGCTTCATCGGCGCGGATACAGCGGCGGTTCCGCCAGCGGCCGCCAAACCCGCCCCCGTGGCCGTCACCGCCGCCCCGCCTGAACTGCCGTGGGTCGCTGCAGCGCCCGGACGTATCGAGCCGAAATCCGGCCAGGTGCGCATCGGCGCTGGTCTCTTGGGGCGCATTGCGGAAGTCACCATCAAAACGAACGACGCCGTTGAAGAGGGCGAACTCCTGATCCGCCTCGACGACGAAGAAGCGCGCGCGCGCCTGCAGGCCGCTGAAACCGAGGCATCCTCGCGCAAGCGCGAACGCGACGCGCAGACCCTCGACAAGGCGCGCGAAGATTTACGCAAAGCCGAAGACGCCGTCTTTAATGCCGAACGCCAAGTGACAAACGCGCGCTTCGAACTTGAGTACGAGTTGCAAGCCAAGCGCTCGGGTTCGGGCTCGGCCGACCGCGTTTCGGACGCGCGCCGCAATGTGTCCAGCGCGCGGGACAAGCTGCAGAAGGAGCGCGGCAACTACGCCGTCGCGCAAGCCAAGGCCGACGTTCCGGCCCCAAGCCGTCTCGAAAGCGCGCTCCAGGCTTCCCGCTCGGATGTGGCCGTTGCCGAAGCATTGCTAGAAAAGACCCGTATTCGCGCGCCGGTTGCCGGAACTGTGTTGCAACTCCCGGCCAAGGCCGGCGAGATGGTCTCGCCTTCGCCGGAGCAAGCGCTCGCCGTGATCGGCGACATGTCGGTTGTTCGCCTCAAGGCCGAACTCGACGAGCATGACGTGTCGAAGGTGAAAATCGGCGGCAAGGTCATCGTCAAGAGCGGCGCGTATCCCGGCAAGGAATTCGCTGGAACCGTGACCGAGATGGCGCCGACACTCGCCTCGCCGAAGTTCGCGCTACGCGGCGCGCGCCGTCCGACCGACGTCGAAGTGCGCGAAGTGACGATCGATCTCGAAGGCGACGTTCTGCTGCTGCCCGGCATGCGCGCGGACGCATTTTTCAAGAAGGGCGAATAGACGGGGACTGCGCGTCTTGCTGGGACGCTTTAATAACCGGCGCGGTGTTATCGCGCCGGTTATTTTTTGGCTGACGGCTTTTATCTTCAGGCCTTGGCTTCAGGCCTTGGCTTTGGCGGGCGCAGGGGCGCTCAAAGTCTGCACCACCGTCTTGCCGTCATTCATTTGCACACGCATCTTGACGGCGCGGCCTTTGAAATCTGACTGCTGCAGCTGCGGCAGAAGTTCGGCAAGCGCTTTCGGTTCGCCAGCCAGCGTCATTAGCCACAAGATGTCCCCCGACGTCCATTCGCTGGCTCTGAGCAGCGGTGGTTTTTCAAGATCTTGGCCGAGCCGTTTGTCAACGCTCGCCGAGACGCGCGCCCACAGCGCCGCCGCGACAGGTACGATGGGGCCGTCTTTGGAATAGCGCGACAGAGCAATGCGCGCCTGCCCTGCCAAAAGCGGCGGGATGACCAGCCATTCGAGATCGCCGATGCGCAAACTCTTGTAATTGGGCGCCCGCATCAAGACGGCGACGACCTGGGAAAAATTCTGGGCGAAGCGGTCCTTCTGCGCGGCTTCGAGGCGCCCGGCCGGAGATCTAGCGGCAGCGGCCGCTGCTGGAGCTGCTGGTTTGTCCGCAGCAGGCTTGTTGTTGCCGTTACCGTTTTTATTGCCGCCGTTTTTGCTTTTTTTGCCCATCTGACCCGCTTCCTTTCGAGGGTTCGTGACCCACTCGCTGCGCACGCGTTACCCGATTGACGATAGGGCGAGGCACGACGCGGGGTCAATCGGACCAAAGCCTTTTTTGCGCGCCCGCGCCGGAAGTAGCACGCACCTATACCGCCGCGTGGTGGCCCACCGGCGTTATAAAAAACGGATGTGGAGCGCGCCGGCACCTGGGTGCCATGTGCTCTAAGAGAAGTGGCGCCTCGACGCGCTCCACTACAGGTAACTCATTCAGATAGTGCATACGCGCGGCACCTTACTCCGCCAGCAGGGGGCCTGCTGATTCAATCGCACACACTAGCTCTGCTTTTGGGCCTTGGACCGTTACCTCCTTGCGCCCAAAAGATCTCCTGTACCCCACCCCCAGCCCTAAACGGGATGCGCGACTGTCCGCCGATAAGCGAGGTCGAGGTGATGAGAGTATAGCGCGGGTTGAGGCGGCGCGGATCATCCGACGCCGGAAAGTTGCGCGGGAAGGTTTAGGACGGCATGAAAAGAATAGATATTCTTGCAGGTGGCGCGTTAGCCCGACCTTCTCATCGATTATTTCCGGGATGGCGTCGTTGGTCCAGCGCGTCTGCTGCACGGCTGGCGGGAAGCGCAGTCGCGCGTGAGGGTTGCC
>JAYSVT010000275.1:0-3831 GCA_043718455.1 Hyphomicrobium sp. | reverse complement strand
TCGCCTACTTGCGCTCCGAGGGAGCATCACCGGCCCACATTCGCCGTTTATTAGACTTGCCCTAGGGCATCATGCTCGTTCTACATGCTTTTGCCATTTGTTCTGTTTAGCGAATGGATTACGGGGTAGGTTCGAATGCCTTGTGAACCGTCAGACGAGTTAGGTGGCGGGTTTCATAAATGTGGGGCGGACGTTGAGAACGCCAATTCATCAGGATCGCGCTGCAGGCCGCAGAGCCTCAGCTTTGCGTGCGACCGACTCGTTGCGCCGCCGCAGGGCCGCCCGGCAGCGGCATGACGATAATTATCGCCACATTGCAACGGTGGCTGTAAAATTCCGCACGCCGTTGGCCGCTCCGGCGGTTAGCAACGAAGCAGACGTCGTATTCGTGCCGGATTTGGCCGTCCCTGCCCGCACGCACATCGTGCCCACTCAACACTACATTGTTTTGTATTTTGCCCTTGCCGTCACATCCGTGCTGGCAGCCGCGCAAACACACACTGACGGTCAACGCGCGCACCTAACTCTGCTCGCTTTGATGCCGCAAACCAATTCGAGAGCCGTAACCGATCCGCCGCGAACATATCTGCGTGAACGCCCAGTGCAGGATATTACCGAGCTAGCAGCCGCCTCTCCGCCGCCCGCCGCCGGTCTCGCAGCGCTGCGTGAAACCGTTCAATCTCGCCAGGTGGATCTCGGATTTCGTGTTGGCTCTCAAACATTGGGACAAGATTCCTTTGACGCAACGCTCAGCTCAGAACGACCGGACGCGGCCGGCTCTATGTCGTCAGCCGCAGCCTTCGACGATGAATTCGGTTCTGGACTCAAAGCGCCGGGCATTTGCGAGATTGTTGAGGTTTCACGCAACGGCAAAGATGACAGGCAGGGCCAAGTTTCTTTGAATCGAAAGGTTCTGGCGCAGCACGGCTCAACTCCAGCGTCTGATGCCAATGATTCGCATGCCCAATCTTCAAGCACTCAAATTTCGCGGGCCCAAATTTCGCCGGCCGAAGTCTCGCGCGCAGACTTCGGCATGGCGCTCGCCGTTGCCGCACAGCGGCAAACGGCGGAGTTCACCGTTTACACCGACAAGTACCGGCGCATGACTTACCCCATGGGCGACGTGCCAGCGCTCTTCGGTGTGTGCACGGACGTCGTCATTCGCGCCTACCGGGCGCTGGGTGTTGATTTGCAGGCGCTCATCCACATCGCCCGAATTGGCCCGGCGGATACCAGCATCGCGCATCGGCGCACGTTCACGTTGCGCCGTTATTTCGCGTCGCGGGGCGCGAGTATGCCGATATCAGAATTCGCGGAAGACTATGAGCCGGGCGACATCGTCACCTACTACCGGCCTCAGAACCGCGGCTCTCGCGATCACATCGCTATCGTCTCGAACCAAATCGCGCCTTCCGGCCGGCCAATGATCGTGCACAACCGGGGCTGGGGCCCGCAAATCGAGGATGCGCTGTTCGTCGATAAAATCACCGGACACTATCGCTACCGCGGGTTCGGCCTTAACGGCCCTACTGGATCGGACGCCGTAGCAGAGCCTGGACCAAGTGCCTCCAGTGTCAAACCTGCAATGCTGTCTCGCACGCCACGCGCGGCTGAGGCGAAGTCCCGGCCAAAATTACGGAACAGTAAAATCGAGGCTCCGGCACTACGCCGTTAGGTTGGCGCCGGCTTTCTTGATCGCCCAATCGGACAATTATCCTCCCGGCTCATTTCCCGTCGCGCTGCCAATTGGGACCCGAATTATCCGGTTAAGAAAGCCCCATTCGCCGCAATTGAGACATTTAGCGCAGAAGAGGGGTGGCCCGCATTAAGGAAATACCAATGATTCAGGTGAAAATTACCCCCGATCGCGGCATCACTGCCAGAGGAATCAGACGGAAGTCGGAATGCCATAAATTGCACTTGTCGAATTCGGCGAATAAGCGCAATTTCAATTGGTCCGAATTAACTTTGAATTGGACGCTAGAACAGTGTTTAATATCGTGGCTGAACCGGCAAACCTTGGCACTTGGCGCGCAGCCTTACGGTCAGCGCGCGTTTGGCTGTTCAGCCAGCCGGACGCCGCCTCTGATAAATATCAGCGCATGAGCCGTCGCTTGCAGCCGGCATCTGCAGCGCCCGTATCCGCGCGAATGAGCGCAGCTGAGCAGTGGGAGCGGGTAACGGGCGTCGTGGTTCGATCCAGCGGTCAGGCGAACCATGCACGCGAACTCCAGGGCCGCGCTATGCAACAAATCGATCTTGCAACGTATGCGTTTAACAGCATCGTCGATGAACTTGCGACTGTAATGGCGCTTCCCGCACGCCGGGAACCGGCCGTCGTTCATCTCTTCGAACCAGCTTTGGCACGCAGCAAAGAGCGCGGCGCCGTCGCAGCTTACAGGGCCGCCTAGGCCGCCCGGCGTCCTGCATTGGCAAAATCAATGTTTCAAGATGGGGTCGCAAGCGACGGCGTCAGCGTGGTGTCGAGGCTTCGCTAACGCTGGAAACGCGTTCAGGCGTGGCTTCGAAGGCTGGCGCCGGATCAATGACAACGGAGCGGTATTTCTCGATCTCGAGCACCGCGAGGCCACGCTCGCTTTTGCCGTCATGCTTCAACCTGATCCCGCCATCGATGCCAGAAAACCCGCTCGGCTTGGTCAAGTTCTCAGCCCCAAAGCGCGCCGGTCCCGGGTTGCGTGACAGGGTAATGGCGATGGTCACGGCATCGTAAGCCAATGTTGCCAAGCGTGGGGGGGCTTGGCCAAAGGTCTTGTGGAATTTTTCCGAGAAGGCGACCCATGACGCGGGGTCGGTCGCGGCATACCAGCCCCCGATCAGTCGTTCGTCGCGGGAAATCACCGGCACATCCCAGGCGGACGTTCCGATGAGTTTGATTTTTTGCGTGTCCAATCCTGAATAACTGATGAGTGGTCCGAGTTGGGCAATTTCATCCTGTCCGGCCGGAACGAACAGTGCGTCAACTGGATGGCCCGCGTCGCCAGCATCTTTGATCGCGGCAAAAATTCTTTTGGCGGATGCAAGGACACTGCTCGCGCCAGCAGGATACGTTTCGAACGCGACGATCTCGCCGCCAGATTTCTTGACTGCCGTGCGGAAGGCTGGCTCGATCATCTGCCCGTAGGACGTCGCGGGGATGAGTGCTGCAAATCGCTTCTTACCCTTTGAGACGGCGAACGAGATAACGCGTTCTACTTCTTCAGCTACCATAACGCTCATGAGGTAGACGCCGGGGCCTGCGACTGATGGATCATTGGAGAAGGCAAGAACGGGAATGCCGGCCGTTTTTGCAATCGGCGCGGCGCCGTTGACGGACTTTCCGAACAATGGTCCGAGCACAACGTCAGCTCCCTCGGCAACGGCGGCCTCAGCTGCCCGTCGTGCGCCCTCGGCGGTGCCGCCGTCGTCTTTGGCGATAAGTTGGATTGCGGGATCGTTGGCGTCGAACAGCGCCATTTCTGCCGCTTGCTTCATGCCACGCGCAATCTGGGCCGGTTCGCCAAATCCGGCTAACGGCAATAGGAGTGCGATTTTCGTGGCCTTGGTTTGACCTTGCGCCGGTTGCGCGATCTTGGCGGATGTCTGGGGCTGCTCGATTGAAGCGGTGCTTGGGCTTTCAGTGCCAATGTTGGCGGCGCAGCCGGCGAGGACGAATCCCAACCCAGCCGTGAGAACCAGCGGCGTGTGCGTGCACGCGGAGATTCGTCGGGGCAATACCTTCGGCACGGGTTCGGCTCCTGGCAGGGCGGACCCTGGCGCGGTAGTCTCCGTAAGCAAACACGAGCTGGAGCGTTGTGATTGAGATCTGTTAGG
>JAYSVT010000274.1:0-12144 GCA_043718455.1 Hyphomicrobium sp. | reverse complement strand
GCGCATTATCCGGCAAAATCAGCCTGGCAAGAGAGTTGCTATCGCACTCATTTTGCGTGCCATGTCGCGCGCTGGGTTGGGCAAAGACGATCTCGTATTCTTTATGGATGGCGACTTTGTTCTGCACCCTGGCGTCGTACGCAAGTGCGCGCCGCTATTCGCGCTAGATGACGAGTTGCATGCCCTAACGACCGACGAACACGTCATGGTGCGCGGCCCGTGGTGGATGCAATCGTGGCTCAATATGCGTTTCGCCCAGCGACGCATGGCCATGCAGAGTCACGCTCTCTCCAACCGGGTCATTACGCTGACGGGGCGGTGCTCGCTGTTTCGCGCGACGCACATCGTCTCGGAAGAATTCATCAGACTTCAGGAAGCCGATTTCCTCAATCATTGGCTATGGGGCACGTTCCGGTTCCTTTCGGGTGACGACAAGAGCACTTGGTACACGCTGCTGAAGCGCGGCGTAAAAATGACCTATGTGCCCGACGCCGTCGGCACGACAATCGAAGTCGTCGAAGGCTCCGGCTACATGCGCATGGTTGAAAACCTGCGGCGCTGGTCGGGCAACATGCTAAGAAACGGTTACCGAGCCATTTTGCTAGGACCGCGAAAGATGCCGTTCTTCATCTGGTGGTGTTGCGTCGATCAGCGGCTCGCCATGTGGACCATGCTGTTCAGCCCGTTCATGGCCATTGCCGGCATGCTGAAGTTCGGCGGGTCGTTCTTTCTGGCGTACGTCGTATACATTGCTGTCACGCGCATGATGCTGTCGATGGTGCTCTTTCTTTACGCGCGCCAAGTCGACCTGAACTTCGTTTGGACCCTTTACGCAAATCAACTTCTGAATGCGTTAGTGAAAGTTTACATGCAGTGGCGCCTTGCCAAGCAGAAGTGGACCAACCGCGGCAACCAGAAAGCGGGATTCGCCGAAACCAGCTGGCTCTCGACGTTCCGGGAGGGGATGGCCGCTTACCTCACTGCGCTCTCCTTCGCGGCATTGTTTCTTATCGTTATGATTTACACAAAGTTACTCGCCCTTCCGACGTCGGGCTTCGTCTCTGCCGTGTTTTTTGGTTGAGATAGATAAAATTGTAATCGGCCGCTTCAGCGGAAAACGACCTTTCTCGCGCATTCTCGACGTCACAAGCGATATGGGCGTCTGTCTCTTGGCAGAGAGATAGACCGTGGCGGTGTTTGGTGTGCTCGAAACCGGGCTGCCGTCACCGATGCAGATGTCCATAAGCGCGGGGTGAGTTTAGAGCGGAAAAAATACCGCGTGTGGGAGCGTCAAATAATGAATTTCGAAACATCCGTAGTTGAACGGACGATGGACCGTGCGGCCTCCAGGTCTGCAATTCCGGCCGAGCAAGTCAAGCCGGCAATCAGCGTCATTGGTCTTGGTTACGTTGGCGCCGTTTCCATGGCGTGCTTGTCGCACCTTGGCTTCCGTATGGTTGGTGTCGATATTAGCCGCGAGAAAGTCGATGCCATCAAGGAAGGCCGCTCGCCTATCGTCGAAGAACGCCTCGGCGAACTTCTTGATGAAGGCGTTAAGTCAGGCCTGATCGACGCGACACAGAACCTTGTGGCGGCCGTTCTCGACACCGATGTTACATTCCTTTCGGTCGGCACGCCGACATCCAAAGACGGCGGATGCGACTTCACATTCGTGCGCCAAGCTAGCCGCGCTATCGGCCAGGCTATTGGCATGAAATCCGGCTATCACGTCGTTGTTTTGCGCTGTTCGGTGCCACCGGGCACGACGCTTGATGTCGTCGTTCCGGAAGTCGAAATGGCGTCTGGCAAGAAGCTTGGCAAAGACTTTGGCGTGTGCTTCAACCCTGAATTTCTACGCGAAGGCGTTGCGGTCGCCGACTTCTTCGATCCCCCGAAAACGGTTGTCGGCGCGTCCGATGAGCGCGCTGAACAAACCGTGACAGCCATATACGGCGCGGTGGATAAGAACGTCATCTTCACGTCGATCGAATCCGCCGAAATGGTCAAGTATGTCGATAACGTGTGGCACGCGACGAAAGTGGCCTTTGGAAACGAAGTCGGCCGTCTGTGCAAGAAACTCGGCATCGACAGTCACGACGTCATGAACATTTTCGTCAAGGACTTGAAGCTCAACTTGTCTCCTTATTATTTGAAGCCGGGCTTCGCTTTCGGTGGATCATGCTTGCCCAAGGAAGTTCGTGCTGTCAGCCACATCGCCCACGCGATGGGCGTTGAAGTTCCATTGATCGATAGCTTGACGGTCTCGAACCAGCGCCATATCGCGCAAGCGATCAACTTGCTGAAGCCTT
Source organism: Hyphomicrobium sp. (assembly GCA_043718455.1). Taxonomy (GTDB): domain Bacteria; phylum Pseudomonadota; class Alphaproteobacteria; order Rhizobiales; family Hyphomicrobiaceae; genus Hyphomicrobium_B. Next base: position 9,835 of record JAYSVT010000274.1, on the reverse strand, counting down.
ACTCCGGCAAGCGCTTCGGGTTCTTGGGCGTTACCTTTAAGCCCGGCACGGATGATATGCGCGAAAGCCCAACTCTTGACGTCATGGCCCAGCTGCTCGCCGATGGGGAAGCTATCAACGCCTACGATCCGAACCTCAATTTTGGGCCATTGCTTCAGCACCAGATCGACTACGTGCGACACGCCGTTCCCGCTCAAGCCAAATTGATGGACGAGCTCGAAGTGTTGACGACATCAAGTGCGGACGAATTGGTCGCTCAGTCTGACGTAGTCGTTGTGTCGCACGCGACGGAAGAATTCCGTGCTGCGATCAAGTCCCGCGATCCCAAGATCCACGTTGTGGATCTGGCTCGTCTCTTCAAGGAGATCCCAGCGGATGCAAATTACCAAGGAATTGCTTGGTAAAACGCAGAAGCATCGAGGTTCGGCGTTTAGCTGGATTGGAAGTCATGGAACGCCGGACGGAGAAAATCTCCGTCCGGCGTTTCTGCATTTTGTGTGAGGCTATCGATCAATAAAATTCGAGCTAAATTTGAAACAATTTTGCCCGGCACGCTGCACTTAATATTTGAAACTGATCGATATGGTCGTTTGTTGAAGTCGTATGCCCAGGATGAGAGACGCCTGATCGTGCGTATCGTTTTTGTCTGCGTGGAGCGCAGTTTGTGGAATTTGGAATTGAGACGGCTTACGTCTCTGCTTGTGGGAGTTGAGTTATGAGCGACGGAAAGAAGAAGTCGGGCAAGAGCGACGCTAAAAAGAGCGACGATGACGTCAAGAGCGTCAAGGCTCAATCGAACGACCAAAAGCATGATGGCAACGGTCATGGCGACGGCGATCACAACGACGACGGCCATTCGGACAATGGCAAGAGCGACGTGAAGGCCAAAGAAAAGGCGGACAAAGACGCCGAGGAAGCCTCCGAGAAGGCCGAGAAGGAATCAAAGAAGGCTGCTGAGAAAGCTGCTGCTGAAAAAGCCGCTGCCGAGAAGGCCGCTGCTGAGAAGGTAGCTGCCGAGAAGGCCGCTGCTGAGAAGGTAGCTGCCGAGAAGGCCGCTGCCGAGAAGGCTGCTGCTGAGAAAGCCGCTGCCGAGAAGGTAGCTGCCGAGAAGGCTGCTGCCGAGAAAGCCGCTGCTGAAAAGGCTGCTGCTGACGAAGCCAGCAAGCACAGCGATCTCCATCTTGGCGACAACACCAACAACAAGCTGGTTGGCGACGATCACACCAGCATTATGTTTGGTGAAGGCGGCAAGGACGTCATGGTTGGCAATGGCGGCGATGATCGCATGCATGGCGGCGGCGGCGACGACACCATGTCGGGCGATGCCGGCAACGACACCATGTTCGGATCGTCGACCATTGGCGGCAAGGTCGATATGACCAATTTCAAAGTCACGGAAGCAACAACCGCAAAAGTGACGTTCAACTACGAAAGCGCCGGCTACAAGAACGCACTTGGCGTCTACAAGATTGCAGCCGATGGCTCAATCAATGGCGTGCAGATCCTGTTCGCCAACGCATCGCTCAAGGGTTCAGGCGGCGATCTCATCTCGGGCGTCAGCTCGGCCGATGTTGGCGTCGATGCTGGCGAACGTCTCGGCTTCTTTGTCGTACCGAACGGCTTCAGCCAGTATGGCATGTCGCAGCTCCTGTCCGACAAGTCGGCGTCGTTCAAGTTCGTTGGCGCGGACGGAAAAACCGGAAATGTTGGTGGCGGCACGGAACTGAAACTTGTTCACGTTGGCGCCAACGGCGCAGAAACGGTCGTCAAGTCGGCCTATGGAACGTCGATCTTCCACAGCGTTGATAACGGAAAGTCGGGCTTGAATGGCGACGGCATCAATCATGTCACCGGCACGGTCGACAACTTGAACGGCACCGTCAAAGTCGGTTTCGAAGACTTGAAGGGCGGCGGCGACAAAGACTACGACGACAGCATCTTCACCGTGACGCTTGGCACGACCAACACGGCGCTTCTCGCTAAAGAAGCGACCAAGGCGGTGCGCGCCAGCGACAAAGACGTCATGACAGGCGGCACTGGCGACGACAAAATGTTCGGCATGTCAGACGATGACAAGATGAATGGCGGCAGTGGTAACGACCAGATGTGGGGCAACTCCGGCAACGACGTCATGGACGGCGGCGAAGGCAACGACCTCCTCTCCGGCGGCAAGGGCGACGACGTCATCACGGACAACACCGGCAACGACACTGTTCTCGGCAACTCCGGGAATGACACCTTCGTTGCGGGCGAAGGCAACGACAGCTACGACGGCGGTTCGGGCTTCGACACCATCGACTACTCGGGTGCGAAGAACGGCCTGTCCATAAATCTCAACGCTCACGCTGTATCGGGGCTTGGCTCGGATACCACGAAAGGCATCGAAAAAGTCATTGGCTCGGCCTTCAACGATATGATCGAGGGCAGCAAGGATGCCAACGTTCTCTTCGGCGGCATCGGCAACGACAATCTGCGCGGCCGCGGTGGCGCCGACACGCTCACCGGCGGTAAGGGCAACGACGTCTTTGCCTGGACGAAGAAAGATGTCCTCTCGGGCGTCGATCACATTACGGACTTCGCCAAGGGCGATCGCCTGAATCTTCAGGACCTCCTCAAAGGTCAGAAGTATTCGAACATCGCCGACGTGGTGAAGGTCACGGACAGCGGCGCTGGTTCGAAAGTGGCCGTCAAAGTAGGTGCCAGCTTCGTGGATGTCGTCGTTCTCGATGGCGTTCACGGCACGAGCGCGATCGAGCTGCAGAAGGCGGGAATGATCCTCGTCTAAGTTTCGCAAACAAATACCGATCGGAAGGAGCGGCTCCATTCTTGGGGCCGTTCTTTTTTGTGTGTCTGCGATTTATAGTCAAAATGGAGAAACGGAATTACGGAGAATTGAAAAGAGAAAAAGTATAAGTATTTCGAATGATAGACGCGGGCGACGCCGGAAAGAGCTGAATGCGGCATTACGGCCTGTTATTTTGAATAAAATTGACATGCGCGCAGGCACCGTATCTTCAGTGGCGATTGATAACATCATAATGCAAATTGTATGACTGAAGCCAAATCATACGGATATTGGAAGCAGATTATGCAGAGATACGCAGCGCAAAGCAAATGAGGCTCGGGGAAACATGGCATTGATTACTGGAACGGCGGGCGTTGATGCCCTTTATGGGACCTCTCTGCAGGATATTATCCTGGGCCTTGAAGGCGATGATGTGATTTCAGGTGACGCCGGCGATGACGAAATTCGCGGCGGCGCTGGAAGCGATCGCTTGAACGGCGATGACGGCAATGACTCACTATTCGGCGGTTTCGATGCCGACATGCTGGATGGCGGCGCGGGCGACGATACCCTGCAAGGTTCGGAGGGTAATGACCAGCTGAACGGTGGCGATGGCAACGACAATCTTTCGGGCGGGTCGGATAATGACGTTTTGAACGGTGGCGCGGGTGACGACGTCATCAATGGTGATGCTGGAGACGACCATATTCAATGGAGCCTGGGCAGCGACGTGATCACGGGCGGATCAGGCTTTGATACACTAGATTATTCGACGGCAGGACAAGGCCTCAGCGCGAACTTCAGCACGCATGCGATCACGATGGGTGGCGTAACGGCTCTGGCCGACGGCATCGAGAAACTGGTCGGAACGAAGTTCGCCGACAACTTCTTGGGCGACTCGGGCGACAATGTATTCTCGGGCGGCGCCGGCAACGACGTTTTCCGCAGCAAAGGCGGCGCAGATATTCTGACGGGCGGATCGGGTCAAGACAAGTTCATCTATTTCAAGAAAGATGCCGTCGTAGGCGGCGTGCAACAGGGCGTCGACTTCATCACCGATTTCGGCTCAAACGACCAGATAGACATCAGCGACTTCTTTAAGTCGAACCCGAATGCCGACCTCGACCAGGCCATTCAGTTGACGTTCGATGGCGTTAATACAACCTTGTCGGTTGATGTCGCGGGTACCTTTGTTAATGTTGTCGCGTTTGCTGGCCAATGGGGAGCAACTCCGTCTCAGCTCGCCGATGATTACATCCTCGCTGTTTGATTGCTGGGCGGTCATCAGCTTGGCACTACCGTTGGAACGGACAGAAGTCGTCTAAAGCGGTGGCCGCAGGGCCACCGCTTCACCTTTTGTAAACGATATCTTTAGACCAGCTCATTATCGTCTCCGCTCATCTGGACGTTGCGTCTGGTTGAAGCCCTTCTGACTTACGAAGCGCATCGCAGGATTGATACGTTTTGCGTTGTTTTGCGCTGCAGGCAGGTGGGGCTGCATGGATCTTCCGGGGTCCTGAAAGGCAGTCGGGATGCGAACATCAAGGCGAATGCTCAAGGACGTGCGCCGCGCGGCGTTCGTGGCATTTCTATTCAGTGCCTTTATCAACGTTTTGATGTTGTCGACGCCGCTTTACACGCTGCAGATTTTCGACACAGTCGTGCCACTGGGCAGTATCGAGACGCTGGTCATCATTACGCTGATTGCGGCGGCCGCCATTGTGGCGCTTGCACTTCTTGAAATAGCGCGCGATCTCATTCTCCTGCGCGCGAGTGTTTGGCTAGACCATGAGCTTGGCCGTCATATCCTGCAAAATCGCTTGAAGCTTGGGGCGCAGTCCCAAGACATTCGCGACGACGCACGCGCTCTTGAGCAGTTCCACGTTTTTCTCGCCAGCCCCTCTGCTGGCGTCGTGCTCGACGCACCGTTTGTGCCCTTGTTTCTGCTCGCGTTGTTTGCGCTCAATCCTGTGATTGGTTCGGTCGCACTCGCCGCTGCCGGATTACTGATCGTGGCAGCTGTTATACAGACGCTCCTCACGAGCCGTTTGCAGCACGAAAGCGCCCGCGCCCACGAGCGGTCGGAAAAATGGTGGCGCACGGTCGCCAGTAACGGTCAACTTGCCGGCGCGTTCGGATTGGTCAATGGCGTATCCGCCCAATGGGAGCACTACAACAGGTCGCACATTGGGGCTGCCTATTCGCAAGGGAAACGCAGCAGCATCATCAAGTCTTTCGCACGCAGCGTGCGCATAGGCTCGCAAATCGCGCTCTATGGCTTCGGCGCCTGGCTCGTGGTCGATAACGCTATGGCGCCTGGTGCGCTCGTTGCTTCAGCGATCTTGCTTGGCCGTGCCTTGGCGCCGCTCGAAGGATTGGTTGGCGCTGTCAAGTCGATCAAAAACGTGATCGCAGCTTATGGCCGGCTAAAGTCACTTCCTGAAGATGCTGATGTGCCGGCACTTTCTGACGGAGGCCCTGCTGTGAGAGGTGACATCTCACTACAAGACGTGACGTATTACTACCCAACCCGGAAAACTCCGGCGTTGCGTGTGCCGGTGCTTCATCTTCAGTCCGGTCAGTCCCTCGGTATCGTCGGACCAAACGGCTCGGGCAAGTCAACGCTTGCCGCCCTCCTCGCCGGGGCCATGAGCCCAACGACCGGAAGCGCGGCTCTCGACAGTCTGCCCATCACCAAGTGGCAGCGCGGAGACTGCGAAGCGCCTGTTGGATATTTCGCCGACGAGCCCCTGCTGCTCGACGGTACCGTTCACGAGAACATCGCCCGTTTCGGCGATTTGAGCTTAATGTCGGTCGCGCGCGCGGCGATGCGGGCTGGCGTGCATGAGACGTTGCAGGCACTGCAGGCGGGTTACGACACACCTGTTGGCCACGCAGGTTCGCTGTTGTCGTTGCGGGAGCGGCGCGCGGTCGCCTTTGCTCGTGCCGTTTCCGGGAACCCGAGAATCGTTGTTCTCGACGAACCAGAAATCGGTCTCGATGGCGCGAGCATAAAGCGCTTGATGCGTGTCCTTGAAAATCTCAAATCTGAGGGTGTTGGTCTGGTTATTGCCACGCAGGATCCAAAGCTTCTCGGCCTAGTCGATAAAATTGTTGTTCTGGCTGGCGGCAACGTTCAGTCAATGAGTGATGCGGCGGATTTTGTTCGCGGCGCGATTCCGACAAAGCCTGTTGAAGCTCCGATCGGGGCGACAGTCGAAGCACATGGTGGCACCTATGCAGGCAGTTGAGAAGCACACAATGTACCGAGAACAGGTGGCTCGCGGCAAGGCTTATCCACGTCTTGATGTTAGAGCGCCCTTCCGGCTCGGCCTGATTGTGATTGTCATGTTTTTCGGTTTTGGTCTGGGCGCGGCGGCACTAGCTCCGATCGATAAGGGCGTTAGCCTGCCTGGAACGATCATCGTTCAATCCAAGGTCAAGCCGGTGGCTCATCCCCGCGGCGGCGTCGTTGAGAAGATCCATGTCATCGAAGGTCAAGAGGTCAAAGAGGGCCAGCTTCTCGTCAGCTTGGAAACGGCGACGCTCGACGAGCAAATCACCTCGCTCAAGGCACAGTCGGACGCTTCGCTGAAGCAGCTCTTGCTCGCGCGGCAGGAAGCAGCAACGATTACCGATCTGCAGATGCGCAGCCTTGCCTCTAAGTCCAAGGTCCTGTCATTGGACCGGCTGGTTGCTGAGATCGAAAAGGATGCTGCAAATTTCAAGGCCAGAATTGCGGCTGCGGAGACCGAGCGCACTAAAACGGATATCCGCGCGCCGGTCGCTGGAAGGGTACTTTCGTTGCAGGCACACGCCGCAGGTGCCGTCTTGCAGCCGGGTGCCACGGTTGTGGAGATCGTTCCCGAGGCGGACAAGCTGGTTGTCGAGGGCCGCCTGCAGCCGCATCAACTTGAAAATGTCAAAGCCGGTATGACAGCCAAGATTTGGCTGACGGCGCTGAGTTGGCGCGAACAGCGTCCGCTTGTTGCCAAGCTGTCTTGGATATCAGCCGACAGTCTTGAGGACAAGCGAACCGGAAATTCATACTTCGTAGCCCGGCTCGAACTTGACGAACCGCGCGGCGAGATTACCAAGCGCATGACGCTGCAGCCGGGTATGCGCGCAGAAATTCTGCTGATGACAGGCCAGCGGACGCTACTCGACCAGCTTATCGATCCATTAATGCGAAACGTGCAAAAAGCCTTTCATGGCTAAGGGTTCAAGAATATGAAATTTCCCAGTGTTCAATCCATTCTCTTCAATGGTGCCGGCGTCGCGATCCTGGTGACAGTTGCCGGCTACATGGCGAACTCGTTCTTTACCAGCGAACAGATCCCGCGATGCTCGCAACGCTATCCGGCGGGACAGCAATTTTCGATGCAGAACTCTTCGGGCGGCGTAATGAGCCCCATTGAGTTGCAGGCCAGTTTGCCATCGCGCGAATGGGGGTTGCTGCGCAACGCGCGAGTCGTTGTTGCAAAGGACGACCAGTCTCACTTTCTGCAGGTCGTACTCGCAGCTACAGATGATGAGGAAGGGACCCGCACGAACGGCGTGGGCTTCGTCTGGAAACCTGAGAAGTTGGAAGGCGCCACCTCGGCGTGCCTTTCATATAAAGTTTTCCTGTCCAAGGATTTCAAGTTTGAGGGCGACGGCTACTTACCGGGCCTCTTCGCAGCACCGGACTTGGCGGCGCTTGATGTTCCGCAACCGGCCGGTGGATTTGTAGCGCGGCTGGGCTGGCAAAAGGATGGATCTGTCAACGTCGCATTAAACGCGGCGTCAGCTACGTCGGGACGCTGGATTGGGGCCAGTTCGCGCGCGGTGTGGCCACTTGGGACGTGGGTGAACGTCGAGCAGGAAGTGCGTCTTAACGAAAAAGGCAAGGCGAACGGACTGGTACGCCTATGGTTTAACGGTGAGCTGCAACTCGACAGCGGCAAGCTCGATTTGGGGGCCAATGATCAGGTTTCGCTGTCGGGCATCGTCTCGGATATCCATTACCTGCGCGGACCGGTGGCCACCTCGAGAATGACGGTTTCTCCCTTTGTCGTGCAGTGGCAATAGGTTAACAGACCCCCTGAAGATGCCGTATTGGGGTTGACTTTCGGGACCAGATGATTTTTCCGGGCAACACTTGATTCGAAAAATGACTTTCCCTCCGGCGAATTCTTGCCATGGGTCAGCCAATACGATCTAGTTGATGGCAGAATTGTGCGCCGTCCCGCTTACCCCAAGTGGCGCCAGTTCTGTTGGCCCGCGGTCTCCCCCGACCGCGGGCATTTTTCTTTGTCGATCCAACGGACTATGGCTCAGGACCGCGATAAAGTCCGGAAACCAGCAGCACGCGCTTCATCCTCACTGCAGAACCAGCGCTCGCCCTTCACCGTCTTGATGGTGCGCTGATCGTAGTCTTCGGACCACGGCATCGCATAAATGCGGCTTCGGGACCGGACAAACCCCTTGATCGGGCAGCCGTCAGGTGCGGTTCGCTTGGCCTCATCCCATACGCGGGCCCGCCAAATGCTCGGGCGTTCATTCTGGCCTTGCCAAAGTCCGAGTTTTGCGGCGCGCGCGGCTTCTTCTTCGGAACCGTAAGTGCGGAAATAGCCCTCACTCGCGAAGACATGGCCCTCTTTTACCAGTTCCGCCGCGATGTCGATATCGCCGGCCCGGCAATGCGCCAGTGGAATTGGGCCCTTGTCGGGGTTTGAGAGTTCGCAGGCCATTTTGCGGCCACGCACGAGGCGTCCCAGAGCTTGAGTCGCTGTATCGGCGCAAGACCAACGTTTGCCGTTGGCCTTAAAGCACGGCTGGGCCGGGTCGGGCGCTTCGATGCCAGCCAGCCGAACCTCGCTCGACTTGATCCGCAGCACGTTACCCGAAACCGCACTGGCGCGTCCGCGCAGTTCGCTGTTGGTGTCGGGACTACCGTCATTGGAGCCTACCGTTCTGATGCTTCCGGTTGTGATATTTGCGGTTCGTACGGAACCGGGTTCGGGAGTCAGTACGTTGCCAAACACCCACACGGCGCCCGCCGCAGCAGCGGTTGCAGGCAGGTATTTCTTTGCAATGCGCCAGCGGCGGGGCACGTCCGCCAAGTACATGGCGGCGATGGCGCTGTTTGATTTCAAGCCCGGTGGTACGCTGATTTTGGGAACCGGTACTTTTTTTGCGGCATCGCGGGCCACGGCACCGATACCCTTGGCGAGACCTGCGGCTGCATAAGCGCCACCTATTGCAGCGTTGCCGGCGGCGCGCCCAGCATTGCGCGCGATGTCTGCTGCACCTTGCCGGACGGCTTGGACCTGTTCTTTGCCCGCTTCAATGCCGCGGTCTGCGGTATCTTTGACTGCAGCAAGTGCGGCGAGCCTAACGTCATCGAGACGTTTTTGGCGATCGGCGCGCCTGACGAGGATGGTCGTGCGGACGTACTCCTGCCACTCGAAGCCTTCGCTCTTTTTGCGCCATCCGAACATATGCTTTTCCCGCGCCCCGTTTATCGACCGCTTAGTTTTTCGTGCGGCCCTCTTCGCATGTGACGATTTTCAGGAGAAATGATGGCAGCGCCAGGGTCAGGGCAGCACATCCCCAACGATATCTCTCGTTATGCTCGGATCAATGATAGCCTTCGCCGGCGCGGACTTTACCGCGGAAAGTCCAGTATACGAAGGCCGTGTAGCCGAGAATGATGGGCAACATCAGGAGGGTGCCGACCAGCATGAACATCTGAGAACTTGGCGCAGCGGCGGCCTGCCAGACCGTAATCGTATCCGGCACAAGATACGGCACGTTGGAAATCAAGAGGCCGATGAAACCGAGTAAGAAGAGCGCAATCGCGGCGGCAAACGGCTGCACATCGCGGCGCGCCGAAATTCCATGGAAGCACGAGTAGGCTGCATAAGCGCTGAGTAGCGGCACCGGAGCCAAGTATAGGATATTCGGCCAGGAGAACCAGCGGTCCGCGATGCGCGGCACGGCGAACGGTGTCCACAAGCTGACGATGGCGAGGGCAAGAAGTGCTAGCACAAGTGCGCTCGCCGCTTT
>JAYSVT010000273.1:0-3854 GCA_043718455.1 Hyphomicrobium sp. | reverse complement strand
ATGCTTTGTGCCGGTAGGATGAGAGGCAACTTCTCCCCACATTCCGTCATGCCGTCGCAGGACGGCACCCACGACAAGGCTCAACACGGGTGATGGCGCGGTGTCCCGAGTTTGTGCCACATCGCTGTCACCGCGTGCGCGGACGCTTGTCGTGGGCCCCGGCCTGGTCCCAGAAATAAACAAACGCGCATTTCTGGCGGTCATCAGCACGTTCTTTTTCCGCCGCTGTTGGATGAAGCGTCATTCTGGGGGATGACAGCGCCACCCAATTCACCTATCTTTACGGCATGAACGCACTTCTCAACAAAGCCATTGCAGCCATGTCGAAACTGCCCGAGGCGGAGCAGGAAGCGATCGCGCGTGACGTGCTCGACCGGCTGGAGGCCGACGCCCGTTGGGACGTGCTGCTGGCCGATCCCCGCTCAAGCACTGTTCTCTCCAAACTCGCCGCCGAAGCCCGAGCCGATATCGCCCGCGGCGATGTCTTGGATTATGATCCCGCCACCAAGCCGAACACATGAAGTCGCGCACGACGCGAAAATTCTGGCGCATGTATGAGGCACTGCCCAAGGACGTCCAGGATCACGCGCGGCGTGCCTACCGGCAGTTTCATGCGGACCCGTCGTATCCGGCCCTCGCCTTCAAGCGCGTGAATGCCGCCGAGCCTGTTTATTCTGTCCGTATTGGCATAAACTATCGCGCCGCCGGGCTGCTCGAGGGCGATACCGTGACGTGGTTCTGGATTGGCCCCCACGACGCTTACGAACGGCTTTTGCGCGGTTGATACGAACGAGCCGGAACCCCCTACCCAAACACCCTCTTAAAAATCGTCTCGACATGCTTGGTGTGATACCCGAGGTCGAACATCTTTTCGAGGTCGCGGGCGGGCACCTTGGCAACAACATCCTTGTCGGCTTTTAATGCGGTCAGGAAATCCGCGCCGTGGTCCCAGGTCTTCATGGCGTTGCGTTGAACAAGGGTGTAGGCGTCCTCGCGTGAGGCGCCGGCCTGGGTCAAAGCCAGAAGCACGCGCTGCGAATTGTGCAAGCCGCCGAGCTTGTCCAGGTTCTTCTTCATGTTGGCCGGATAGACGACGAGCTTCTCGATCACGCCCGCCAACCGGTTCAAGGCGAAGTCCAGCGTCACCGTCGCGTCCGGGCCGATCATGCGCTCGACAGACGAGTGCGAAATATCGCGCTCATGCCACAGCGCCACGTTCTCCATGGCCGGTAACGCATAGGCGCGCACCATGCGGGCGAGGCCGGTGATGTTTTCCGTCAAGACCGGATTGCGCTTATGAGGCATCGCGCTTGAGCCCTTCTGGCCCGGAGAGAAGAATTCTTCGACTTCCAAGACCTCCGTGCGCTGCAAGTGGCGGATTTCGATTGCGAGGCGCTCCATGCTCGACGCCACAACGCCAAGCGTCGCGAAATACATGGCGTGGCGGTCGCGCGGAATAACCTGCGTCGAGACCGGTTCCGGTACGAGGCCGAGTTTTGCAGCCACATACTCTTCAACGCGCGGATCGATGTTGGCGAAGGTGCCGACCGCACCTGAAATCGCGCAGGTCGCAACTTCTTTCTTCGCCGCGATCATGCGCTCCCGGCAGCGCGCAAACTCGGCATAGGCGTAAGCGAGCTTGAGCCCGAACGTCACAGGCTCGGCGTGGATGCCGTGCGAGCGGCCGATGGTAATCGTGTTCTTGTGCTCGAACGCGCGCGTCTTCAAAGCTGCGAGCACGCGATCAATATCTGCGATCAGCAAATCTGCCGCGCGCACGAGCTGCACGCTGAGGCAGGTGTCCAAAACATCCGACGAGGTCATGCCCTGGTGCACGAAGCGCGCGTCCGGCCCGATGAATTCCGCCAAGTGCGTGAGGAAGGCGATCACGTCGTGTTTGGTGACGGCCTCGATCTCGTCGATCTTCGCGACGTCGAATTTGGCCCGCGACCCGTTGTCCCAGATGGCCTTCGCGGCCTCCTTTGGGATCATTCCAATCTCGGCCATGGCCGCCGCCGCATGGGCCTCAATCTCAAACCAAATGCGGAAACGTGTCTCGGGGTCCCAGATGCGGGTCATCTCGGGGCGGGAGTAACGGGGGATCATCGATCACATCCTTGTGTGGTTCGAGGCTGGGTAGCAGACGCGAAAGCCCGGTTCAATCAAGGCGCTGCCGCAGGTGCGTAACAAGATTTGGAAAACCTGTTTCCGCACCGCAATAATTTGTGAAGAATTGAACGGTGGATTGCCTTATCAGCGCCAGCCTCAGGCCAAGTTCCGCTGGTTAACGGTTCGGTTCGTTGCGGCGGGCTTAAAATTCTGCGGTCGCGTTCAGAAAGTGTTCAGGACCAGTGGGTCACACTCGCCACAGCGTAAATCATTCGTTGAAGTCAGGGGTGCATTGTTTGCGATTCGGTGGCTATTGTAGGTTAGCCAACTTGAGGGTTCTACGCGGGCCCTCAATCGTAAAGCGAAGTGCATCAGGTACCAAATCGCAAGTGTTTGCGGGGAGAGACTGAGGACATGCAAGTTCAAATGGGCAGCGGCGAAATCGCTGAACTCGTTCAACAGATGGAACAATCGGAAGACGATCCGCGCCGTTGCTACGCTATCGTGCAGCAGCGCATCCGCGAATACCGTCAATCCGGTCATTCGGTTCCAGATGATCTGGTCAGAATTGAAAAGTCACTGATGACGGAGTGCATGGCGGCCTCGCAAGGCCGCTAAGGCCTGGGGCGTTAAGTCTGGCCGCCAAGTTTAGTGCGGCCAAGTACCAGCCGCCTGAGTATTTATTGTGAGTGTCAGCGCGCGTTTGTGCTGACCGGGTTACCGGCTGGCGCCACCATTGCGACCGCGTGCGACCGCCGGTGCAACCCACGCAGCTCCATCCCACTCGACAAAATCGTAAGCTGGGACGTTGGCGTCACCCGCTTCATTGAAGCCGATGAGCCCGGCCACGGTTTGATACCAGCCCGATGCCAGGGCTTCGGATGTCGTCTTTTTTGGATCTGATGCCGCCGCACGCTTCGTGGCGCGCGCGGTCATTTCGACGGCGGCGTAGGCAAGTGTTGCGTTGCCGCTGAGCACCCGTCCCGCGATCTCAATTGATTTTGGCACGTGAGGCAAGAGTGCCATCACGCCCTTCGCGCTTGCGCCGAACGACTGCGTGAATTCTGCAGTCGCAACGCTATCGGAGACGACAAATCGGGCGTCAGATCCAGCCCCGCGCAGTGCTTGTAATATGAAACCCGCTTCAAGCGGAAAGCCCGCGTAGAACACGGCGCTGGCGCTTTTTATTTTTGCGACGAGGCGCGTGTACTCTTTGTCGCCGCCGACGATGGTTGCCGTAATGGGTTCGATTTTGGCAGTTTTCAAGGTCTCGATTGCTTGCTCTGCAATCGTCTTTGCATAGAGCGTGCGGTCATGCACGACGGCGATGGAGCGGCCCTTGAAGGCTTCAAGCAAATAGCGCGCGGCCGCCTCGCCCTGGTTGCCCTCGCGGCCGCCGAGGCGGAATATGGCAGGCCCCGCGCGCTTGGCGGTTAGGGCCGGATGGCGCGTTGCGGTTGCGATAAAGACGGTATCGGACTTACCGTAAATCTCTGCGGCCGCAATGGCGGCGTTGGCGCACGGATGACCGAGGACGATGGCAACGCGTTTCGCGACGAGCGCGCGGGCAACGCCAGTTGCTTTGGCATCATCGCAACTATCGTCGAGGGTATCGATGACAAAGTCAGTACCGGCGGAGGCGTTGAGTGCTTCTACCGCGCGGCGGGCACCTTGCTCGATCTCGCGTGTGCGCTCCGCATAGGGGCCGGTCGTTGGGCCTGTGACAGTGATCAACGTTTCAGCCG
>JAYSVT010000272.1:0-3862 GCA_043718455.1 Hyphomicrobium sp. | reverse complement strand
TGGGTTTGGCAGCGCGACGGCGGAACGCGCGAATTTCCGAAAACCCCAACAGAGATCAGCGGCCGCGACGCCGCGATTAAAGTCTCCGCGTTGGATGTATCGCTCCCGCTCGCCGAGGTGTTCCGGGCAATAATTTAGCGCCCCGCGTCACCCGCACAGCTGCACTACCACGAGTTCCTTCCCAGCAACTTTTTGTCTCTGAATTCTTTGACATCCCGGATAGTCCCTTGCCAATATGTAACCTATCTGAGTATCCCAGCGGAAAGAACGCCCCATGGACCGTGAGTCCACGCCGGACGCCCTGCCAGCTATCATGAAAGCACTTTCCGATTCCAGTTTCTGGGGCCGTCTTTTCATTACCGCCGTAGCACTCGCAGCCGCCGCGCTTGGCGGGCAAATCCCTGTGCCGGGCCTAAACCTCTCCATCCTTGAAGGACCGCCAACCGATAGTTCGTACGATTTGATGCGGCACATTTCTCTGATGCCTCTCGGCCTGCAGCCGGTCTTCTCCATTTTCATTGCTGCAGAAGTCCTGAAGCTCGCGGCACCAAGCCTTTTGGAATGGCTGTCCAAGTCTCCGTTGAACATCACGAGATTCAATCGCCGGATATTGATCGCGGGACTCGTACTCGCCGCGTTTCAGGCGTGGGGAATGACCTTAGGACTGGAGCAGTCGATGTCGGCCGGCGGCCCTGCCGTTCCTGAGCCCGGCCCGCACTTCCGGCTCACTTACATCATGACCGTCGTTGCAGGCGTTGCGTTGCTGATGTGGCTCGCGGATGTTATCACGCGTTATGGCATCGGCAGCGGCTTCTGGCTCGTGCTAGTGGCGGGTGAAATAGGCGCTATCAAATCAATTGCCGAAATGCTCTACCAAATGTACGGCATCCGCCAGATCAGCGGCGAAACACTGTTGTGGATCGCAAGCATCAATGTCGCGGCCGTTGTCGCGGTCGCCGTGCTCTCGCGGCTCCAATTTGCAAACCCGAATGTAAGCACCGAGGCTCGAAACCTCGCGCCCGCGGATATCCTGATGCCGCCGTTGCTCGGCCTTGCTGTGTCCGGCGCCGTGACCTCGGGCTGGTACGTTTTGAGCACCATCGGGGCCAGCGAGACCTATGCATCGCAGCGCATTCAATTCAATTCCGTTGGTCACTTAGCGGCTGTTGCGGCACTCATCGCGTTCTTCGCTTGGATCCGGGCTGCCGTCTATTCGAGTTCGCGAAAAGAGCGTTCAACGGCCATGCGATGGGCCTTGATCATCGCGGCCGCGACCGCGGCCTATACATTGGCACTACAGTATCTGATCGGACTCTCGGGCGTGTCTCTCATCCAAGGCGGCTGGCTGACAGCCATCATCCTAATTTGCGTTTGCCTGCTGCCCCGCGATCTCGCCCGCTATTTTCCCGGAGACTGCAACCCCGGCGAGGATCCTGAGTGCGTTGACTCCTAGGACTTTGCCACATCCGCGCCTACGCGCTATTGTTCGACAGTCAATGAGCCATTGGAAACATACATGTACACCGTCATCGGCAGCCCAAAGACCCGCGCGTTTCGCGTCATGTGGATGCTGGAAGAACTGGGCCAGCCCTACGAGATCGACCCAACCGCGCCGCGCAGCGCGTCGCTTGGCCCGATCAACCCATCTCTCAAAGTGCCGATCCTGAAAGACGGCAACGACCACATCATTGACTCGGTCGCAATTTGCCAATACCTCGCCGACAAGCACAAACACTTCACCCACCCCGCCGGCACGATTGCACGCGCGCACCAGGATAGCTTCACGCAATTCGCCGTTGATGATGTTGAAGGCGCGCTCTGGGTGGCATCCAAGCATACATTCGCGCTGCCTGAAGAGTATCGCGTGCCGGACGTCAAGCGCGCCTGCCGTTTCGATTTTGATCGTGCCATGACATCACTCTCGCAGCGCCTCGGCAGCAAAACGTTTGTCATGGGCGACGGCTTCGGCGACGGCTTCACGGTTCCCGATCTGCTACTTGGCCATTGCGGCGGCTGGGCGGCAAGCATGGGCTGGACCATCCCAGACGGCAACGTCACTGACTACATCGCGCGCGTGCGCGCCCGTCCAGCATTCGAGCGCGCCACCGCCGCCCGCGACGCAATTCTGAATGTCTGACGTCTTCAATGAAGCTGTTCGGCGGCGCGCGGCAGGCTGAGGCGCACGCCGAGGCCACCAAGATTGGCTCGATAAAGATCAATCGATCCACCGTAAGCTTCGACGATGTCTTTAACGATCGTCAACCCCAATCCCGTGCCCGCGCTGCTCTCGTCGAGCCGCACACCCCGCCGCAAGACGAGGTCGTAACCTTCATCCGCGACGCCCGGTCCATCGTCTTCAACCGAAATTTCGATGACGTTCTGGCGGGCCTCGGCGCGCAACCCTACATTGGAACGCGCCCACTTGCGTGAATTGTCGAGCAGGCTGCCAAGTATCTCCATTGAATCCATTTCATCGACTGCGAGCCGGATATTCTCGCCGGGGTCGAGCCTCCAATGGATGTCTTCGCCGCGTGGCAGCTTCTCCATGGTGCTCAAAACGCGCGTTGCTACGGTCTCGAAGTTTGTCCTGAAACCGTTCCGGTGTTCGGCGGCGACGCGCGTGCGGGCAAGCTCTCTGTCGATATGACGGCTCGCCGTTTCGACTTGTTCGATGATGTCATTGGAGATCGCGTGTTCGCCCTGCAGGTGGAGCCTCTCAGCGAGCACGCCGACGGCCGTGAGCGGCGTCTTCAAGCCATGAGCAAGATCTCCGGCACGCGCGCGAGCCTTCTCTATGGCTGCGTCTTGCGCGTCGAGCAGCCTGTTGGCTTCGTTGATCAGCGGAAAAAGTTCGTTCGGGAAGCCTGTGCCGATACGGCGGTCAATGCCGAGCCGGATCCGCTCAAGAGCAAGCCGCAGTGTTTCCGCCGACCGCAATGCCGTCTTGATTTGGAACCAAGCCGACGTCAGCAGCAACGCGGCTAGACCGCCAAGCGCGAGAATAAGGTGATTGCGAAACGCGCGTGAACGCTCTGCGAGCCCGGCAACGTCCCGTCCAACGGTCAGCACAACTTTTTGGCCCATCGAATCGCCCGAAGTACCGCTACGAGATCCGCTGTCCGTGCCGTCAATGCGTGCGGTGCGGGACCGGAGGTAAAGGGACTGCGACGCGGGCCCTGCAGCCTCGAAACTGTGCGTCACGCCATCTGCCGGCGGCACTTGGGCGGGATCGATTGGCAATTGGGCCAATGACGTCTGCGCGAGCGACTTCGATTGCAAAACCGTGCCGCTGCCAGTGATCTGCCAGTACCAGCCCGATTGCAACGCGTCGTACCTCGGATCGGCAACTGCGGCCTTTATTGAAACGGTGCCGTTGGCGTCTCGCACAAGATGTGACGCGAGCTCAGTCAAAACAACGTCTAACTCTTCAGCCGCTTGGCGGTACATCAGCTGGTTGAAAGACGCGAGCAAAAAGACCCCCGCCAGCAAGATTACAGCCTGTTTGGTCAGGATGTTTGCGGCCATCAATCGAAATCGGAGTGAGGAACTCGTGCTCAATGTTGTGTCACCAAACTGTAACCTAATCCCCGATGCGTGACGATGCTGTCCGCGCCGATCTTGAGTCTGAGCCGCGCTAACAGCCTCTCGATTGTGTTGATGTCCTTGCCGTGGTTTGCGCCATAAACGCGTTCGAGCAATTCGGCGGCTTTGATGACTTGACCCGGCACCTCGGCCAAGACTTCAAGGAGGCGAAACTCGAGCGAGGTGAGTTCCACTGCAGCGCCGCCCTTGACGATTGTCCGTCCCTGATGGTCGATTTGAAGTCCGCCGAGCATTGTAGCTTCGATGCCGTTCCGGTTGG
>JAYSVT010000271.1:0-12228 GCA_043718455.1 Hyphomicrobium sp. | reverse complement strand
CGATCAGCCCGGCAACGGCAAATGTTCCGTTCCAGCCGATCTGGCCGGGGAGAATGGACATAAGCCAAACCGCCGTGCCAGCGAGCGCGAGGCCGAGGATTTGACGAAGGCGAACCATCCACATGCCAGGTTTTGGGATGTAGCGCGCAACCGAGGGAAATGCAGCAATCGCCAAGTAGGGGAGCGCCAGCCCCACACCCAATGCGAAGAAGATCATCAAGATTTGAGGCGTTCCGCTGGCAAGGGCAAAACCAACTGCTGTGCCCACGAACGGCGCGGAGCACGGCGTCGCCAGCAGCGTCGCGAACGCGCCGATGACGAAGTTGCCGATGATGCCGTCACCAGTCCCGGCCGTACCCGCGAAGTTCGAGAGCGATGGCGGCAGAATGATTTCGAAAAAGCCCCACATATTACAGGCAAACAGGGCAACGATCACAGCGATGGCCGCGATGAACACGGGCTGCTGGAACTGGATACCCCAGCCGACCGAAAGCCCTGCCGATTTGAGCGCGATCAGCGCCCCCGCAATCAGCATCAGCGAAAAGACAATGCCTGCGGCCGTCGCCAGGAAGTTGACCCGGACGCGGGCCGGTGGCGCGTCGCCATGATCGACGAGCGACATCAGTTTCAGCGATAACACCGGCAGAACGCACGGCATGAGGTTGAGAACGAGGCCACCCAACAGCGCGAAGGCAAACATAAGGGCGTTCAACGAGAGCGAGCTCCCCAGGCCCGGCCCCGTGCCCGCCAAAATCTTGGTTGCTTGCTCGGTGGCGTGCTCTCCGTCGATCACTGTCAGCGTGACGGCACGACCGGCGAGCGATGTGCCCGGCGGTAGGTCGCTTGTGAGTGGCAGAGTGAAGACGGCACGATGCCCGCCGTCGGCGAGGCTGACGATAGGCGCTCCAAAGGCAGCAGCAGGTTCCACTTCGGCGAGAACATCCGGCGCCGAAAAAACATCGTCCTTGCGCACTGCAGACACTTCGAGCACGTGTTTACCGTCTTTTTCGCTCGTCTTGACCTCACCGATCTCAAAGCCGCTCGCGGTGCCGACAACGGGCACTTGTGACTCGAATTGGTTGAGGAGCTGGGCTTCGGCTCCAGGTTCGGCCGCACCCTTGGGGAGTGTCAGCTCAAGATCGAGGCTTTGTGGAACACAAATCTTTTCGCATACCAAGACATCGACCTTCGCCTTCAACGCGACGGCTTGTCCGGGTTCGGCCACACTGGCGCGGACCGGAAACACGACCTGATCTTTGTAGCCAAAGGTCTGATGATTGAATAAAGTAAAGCGGTGCGGTTTCGGATAGCTCAGCGTTGCAGATTTCAGATTGGTCGAGCTGGTCCAATCGAGAACTGGGGGCAGCCCTGCATCTCCAGGAGAACGCCAGTAGGTTTTCCAACCGTCTTTGAGGCGCAATTCGACGCCCAGAGGGAGCTGCGCGAGCTGGCCGGTGCCATCGACCGCCGAGATAAGGCGCGCCTCCACAAACTCAAGTTTCTGCCATTCGCCTGAGGCGGCCGACGCCTCGATCGCGCATGACAATACCAGCGGAACCAAAGTTGCGGCAAAAACGATCGATGATTTCAATGTTCGACGGTGCACCGGGTTCTCCGCATCCGAGCTAGCCGCAATCGCATACCCGGGTCCAAAACTTGGCGTAGCAGCGTCCCCCACGGACTAACCTCAAGTACTTTATTGTGCTATTGCCTTGCGCGCAATCTTTCTTCCGCATAGCTTATCAAAAAATCGTGCACGGGCGGCCGCAGCTTTGCAAACCAAGGCAAGTAAGGATCAAATTCGGCTACCCTCGGTCGATGAGGTGCTGCGCCATGACTTATGTTTGGCGGCGGCGGCGCAATTTGGCCGCGCACCAACTGTTGCTGCGGCGCGGCAAACATTGGACGCATTGAGGACCAAGGTACGTGCCGGCGAAGTCGCCGTCCTGCCCGCAGACGCTATCGCGACTGAAATCATAAGCCAGCTCGAAATGAGCGAGGTTCGTAATCTTCGCCGCGTTTTCAATCTTACCGGTACCGTTCTTCACACCAACCTCGGCCGCGCGCTACTCCCCGAAGAAGCAATCGCCGCCGCGATTGAGGCAATGCGGTCACCGGTGGCACTTGAATTCGACCTCGACACCGGCGGGCGAGGCGAGCGCGACGATGCCGTGCGCGGACTTCTCTGCGAGTTGACGGGCGCGGAGGATGCGATTGCCGTCAACAACAATGCAGCGGCGGTCATTCTGGTGCTCAACACCTTGGCTGCAGGAAAAGAGACCGTTGTTTCGCGAGGCGAGCTGATTGAGATCGGCGGCGCGTTCCGCATGCCCGACATCATGGCAAAGGCGGGAACCAAACTCATCGAGATCGGCACGACGAACCGCACGCACTTAAAGGATTACGTAGAAGCAATTACGCCCCTAACCGGGCTGTTGATGAAAGTTCACACGTCGAACTATCTCATTCAAGGGTTCACGAAAGATGTCGAGGCTCGCGAGTTAGCTGAGGTCGCGAAGAAATCGGCAATTCCGTTTGTCGATGATCTGGGATCTGGCACGCTCGTCGATCTCTCCCGCTATGGCCTGAGACGCGAGCGGACCGTTCAGGACGCCATAAAAGATGGCGCGGACATCGTGACGTTCTCAGGCGATAAACTGCTCGGCGGTCCGCAGTCAGGATTCATCGCTGGCCGCCGTGACTTCATTCGCGCCTGTGCTAAGAACCCGATGAAGCGGGCCATGCGCCTCGACAAGGTGCGCCTTGCAGCACTCGAAGCCACGCTGCGGCTCTACCGTGATCCTGATACGCTGGTTCAAAGACTACCAACTCTCAGACTATTGACTCGTCCCGTGGCCGATTTGCAAAGCATGGCAGAACGGTTGCTCGCGCCTGCGCGGCGCGCGCTCGATAGCACCTTCGACGTCACAATTGTCGCGTGCTCCAGCCAAATCGGTTCAGGGGCATTGCCGCTTGAGACCATTCCGAGCTGCAGTCTATCGATTAATCCCAAGGACAAGAAAAAATCGGGACGGCTACTTAACGCTCTTTCGCAGACACTTCGGGCACTTCCCATTCCTGTCATTGGTCGAATTGCCAACGACGCGATGATCTTTGACTTGCGGACCCTTGACGACGAAGGCGCGTTCGCCCAACAGATCGCTGGTATGACTTTCCACTTTACGGAGGTGGCTGTGTAGCCGTCGAAACAGCGCCGTTGAAGGTGCAGAAAAAATTGGAGGAGAATCGCTCCCCGGTGGGACGTCCGGACTTCAAATCCGGGAGGGGTGGCTCAAGCTGCGTCTGGTGGGTTCGACACCCACTCTCCTCCGCCAATTTTGCCTCCGCCAATGTTTGAAAGAAATCGAAACATGAGACCCGAGAAACCCCACTGATGCAATCGGGGGAGGTTACCACTGACATCGTGCTTCTCGGCGGCGGACATGCGCATGTGTTCGTGCTGAAGGCGTTCGGCATGAACCCTATGCCCGGCGTTCGCTTAACGCTTGTCGCCAAGGAGCTGGCGGCTCCCTATTCTGGCATGCTGCCCGGTTTTATCGCTGGGCATTACACACTTGATGATTGCCAGATTGACCTCGTCCGCCTTGCGCGATTTGCGGGCGCACGGGTGATCCACGGGGCCGCCAACGGCATCGACCGCAAAGTCAAACGCGTCTCCATAGAGGGCCGTCCCTCGATCCGCTACGATCTGCTTTCAATCGATGTTGGCATCACTCCACTGATCGACGACATTGAAGGTGCAGCTCAGCACGCAATTGCCGTCAAACCGGTTTCTATTTTTGCGCCGAAATGGCAGGCCCTCGAAGCGCGTGCGATGGCAAGAGATGGCCCGCGCCGGATCGTGGTTGTGGGCGGCGGTGCGGCCGGAGTCGAGCTTATCCTGGCGGCGCACCACCGATTTCGCACTCTTGCGCCTGGCGCCGGAATCGCCGCAGACGCTTTCTCATTTACACTCGTTGCAGGCGGCATTCTGCTGCCCAGCCACAACGCGCGCGCCCAGACACTGGCGCGAAAGGCATTGACTGACGCTAACGTCGAGATCATCGAAATTGATTTGGCGGCCCGCATATCACCGGATGCCGTTGCGTTGGCAAGCGGACGATCAATTGCAGCTGACTCTGTTTTGATCTCGACCAGGGCCGCCGCACCAGACTGGTTCGCCGCCACCGATCTCCCAAGCGATGCAGACGGCTTTCTTGCCGTCAAACCAACGCTGCAATTGATCGACGACGATGATGTGTTTGCTGTAGGCGATTGCGGGTCTGTAGTCGAACATCCTCGCGCCAAATCCGGCGTCTTTGCCGTTCGTCAGGGGCCTAAAGTTGCTGACAACTTGCGCCGCCGTGCGATGGGTCAGCCAGCCGCGCCATTTGTTCCACAGACGCAATTTCTAACACTGCTTTCGCTCGGCACGAAGCGCGCGATTGCAGCACGCTGGTCTGTTGCAGCTGCTGGAACCTGGGCATGGTTATGGAAAGACCGGATCGACCGCGCCTTCATGGATAAGTTCAATATCTTGCCAGAGATGAACGCCGGCGTAGACGAAACCGCGTCTGCCATGCGCTGCGGCGGGTGCGCTGCAAAAGTCGGCCCAGCGACGTTGGCGAATGCCCTGGATAGGCTCGACACTCTTAAAGCACCGCCGGAACTGAGTACCGTCATTCATTCTAACCCTCTCCCTCTCCCCATACGATCAGGCAGCGGGAGTCGCTCGCCGCGCGACGATGCTGCAATCATCGACGAAGGCGGAGACTCAGTGAGGCTTGAGACCGTCGATTTTTTCCGGGCGTTCTGGCTAGAACCTTATGTGCTCGGCGAGATCGCCGCCAACCACGCACTTAGCGATATCTTTGCTATGGGCGGGACCCCCAAAACCGCTCAAGCAATAGCAGTGCTTCCTAATGGCCGGTCAAAAATTGTCGAAGAAGATCTATTTCAGTTGCTGGCCGGTGCCCGCGCCGTCTTTGACAGAGAAGGCGTCACGCTCATCGGCGGACACTCAGGTGAGGGCTCCGAGCTTTCAGTTGGCTTTGCGATTTCAGGAGTCGCACAGCGCCACAAGCTTGTGCGCAAGTCTGGTCTTCGCGCGGGCGACAAACTGATCCTCACCCGGTCGCTTGGCACAGGGCTGTTGTTCGCTGCCGAGATGCGCGGGCTGGCCAGGGCGGGCGCAATTCAGACCGCCATCGCGAATATGCGCCGGTCCAATCGAGCCGCCGCAGAATGTCTGGCGCGACACGGCGCAACGGCCGCGACCGATGTGACCGGATTTGGTCTTGCCGGACATCTGATTGAAATGCTCGACGCCGCCGGCATGGAGGCGGAACTCAATTTGACGGACGTTCCGGCGTATCCGCAAGTTGCAGCACTTGCGCAATCCGGTATCGCATCGACTTTGCTGCCGGAAAACCTTAGCTTAGCGTGCCGCTTGAGCGGAGACGTGCTGCCGTCCGCTCCCGCACTCGCGGTGCTCTTTGATCCTCAAACGTCGGGCGGATTGGTTGCGGGTGTCCCAGCACCCCGCGCTCAAGCGTGCGTCGATGATCTGAAACGCAATGGCATGGCGGACGCTGGCATTGTCGGCGAAGTATTGAGATCCACCGGATTTCGAACTGGTCGACTTCGTTTAAGGGGAACCTTCACCACGTGAAGTCAGCCTTCCACCGGCTCGGCCATCGCTTCCTCAAGACAGCCGCTTCGACAGAAAGAGCTATCAATCTATGCTACTCAACGATCAGCCGTCTACCGCAAGGGGAGAATATGCTTCATAATTTCAGAAGGATCGCGTGTCGCGCAGCCATAAATACTGGCGTTTTAGCGGTCGGCTTTGTGAGTCCCGCCCACGCCGAAGGCGATCCCCAAAAAGGCGCGCGCACCTTCAATCATTTTTGCTCGCCGTGCCATTCGGTGACCCCCGACAGGCATATGTCAGGGCCAAGCTTGTCGGGAATTGTTGGTCGCAAGGCGGGTTCAATAGCTGATTTTGACCGTTACTCGAAAGCCTTGCCCCAGAGTTCCATCGCATGGAACGAGCAGACGCTGACCTCGTGGATGGTAAATCCGCAAGTTCTTGTGGCGGGCACGACGATGCCGGGCATCGGCGCCGATGAACAAGCCCGTATGGACATCGTTGCTTATCTCTTGGCAACGCAGACGCCGGGCGCACCACCGCGCGACGACATTCCCAAACTACCTGAAAAAATGCACGACTTGAAAGCCTCAAGTCCCGCAACCCGCATCGCATCGATAGGTCTCTGCCGCGATACGTACGCGGTGAAAATGGAGAACGGCACGACGCTACTATTTTGGGAGCCAAACCTGCGTTTCAAAACGGACGGAAGCAGCCAGGGTCCAACACCTGAAAAACCTGTTTTGGTCCCAACCGGCATGCAGGGCGATCGCTCCTATGCCATCTTTGCGTCGCCTCAAGAAATCAGCGGGTTTGTGAAATCCGACTGCCCAAGTCGCTAGCAAATTCGCAAACAGAGAAATAAATTGCCCGCAATCAAGTTGCACGTTGCTCAACTTCAATGCAAGTTACGGCGAGTTCGCCGAAGGGGGTTGTCATGGGATTGAGTCGAAGGTCGATGTTAGAAGGCACGGGAGCATTTGCCGCTTCTTTCGCTATTTCGCGCGTGGCCCGCGCGGAAGGTCTGTTTTCGCCGGTTCCAGGGGAGTGGCGGACATTCGAGACGGTCATCAGCCTTCAAATCGCGAAGCCCGAAGGTAAGGTGCAGGCGTGGATACCACTCCCTGGTGTCGACCAGGACGATTGGATGCGCTCGGGCACAAGTACGTGGACAGCCGGCGGGGCTAATGCAATCGCGGTATCGGAAAAAATCTACGGCGCGAAAATGCTGCACATCGTTTGGCCGGAGGGAACGGTCGCCCACGTCGCCGAAGTGACCAGCCGATTTTCTACGCGCGACCGCGCAGTGGAGTTGACGGTTGCCGGCAATGCCAAACAGCTCACCAAGGCCGAACGCAACCTCTACATCCAAGGTACCGAACTTATTCCCGTCGATGGTATCGTCAAAGAGACGGCCGACAAGATCACGGCCGGAGCGAAAACCGATTTCGACAAGGCGCGCGCCATCTACGAATGGGCTATCGATAACACTTTTCGAAATCCGAAAACGCGCGGCTGCGGCGTCGGCGACATCACCTACATGATTAAATCCGGAGATTTTTCGGGAAAGTGCGCCGATATCAATGCGCTCTACGTCGGGCTTGCGAGAGCTTCCGGTCTGCCGGCGCGCGATGTTTACGGTCTGCGACTTGGACCCTCGAAGTTCGGCTACGAGAGCCTCGGACCTATGACCAGCGTCGTCACGAAGGCCCAGCACTGCCGCGCCGAAGTTTTCCTCGACGGCTACGGCTGGGTTCCCGTCGATCCGGCAGACGTGCGCAAAGTGATCCTTGAAGAGCCGCCGGGCAATCTTGGAATAGACGACACGAAAGTTTCGCAAGCCCGCGCAACACTTTTGGGCGCATGGGAAGGAAACTGGCTGGCCTACAATTTTGCGCACGATATCGCTCTGCCGGGCTCTGACGGTCCGAAGCTACCCTTCCTCATGTATCCTCAGGCCGAAACCGCTGCAGGACGCCTCGATCCCCTCGAACCCGATAGCGTCAAGTACACCATCACGGCGCGAGAAATTCCGGCGCGATAACAAGCGGATGTGATTGTTGATTACGTCAACGGCCGATCCGCGAAGGGCCTATCGGCTTTCCGTCGCGTGAGTCCGCTCACGTCTGTGAAAGCAGACCCGGCCGGTACCGCACCTAACGACGTGTTGCCACTGACCCTCTTGGCCCGCTGCGTGAGTGCGCCAGCAGTTGTCGCAAACACACTGCCAGCGATATTCGTATAATAACCACTGGCGGTCGCATGTTTTACTGCGTTAATGTCCGCCTGGGTTAACCCGCTCTCGAGCGCGGCCGCATTCGCTAACCCTTGAAAGTATTCGTTCCCGGCGTACGAAGATTGTTTAACCGCTGCCATTTGTCTGTTCTCTACTATTTATGTGGAACAGTTTTGTTTGACATTGCGACGGCTAGACCGCCGCCACATGAGGCGCAACTCTCAAAAGTGAACAGCGTATCTAGGTCTTGTGTGCAAAGAGAGTTATCGAGTCTTAACGCGAGCTTCGTATGTGGAACGCGGAAGACATGATCCTTGGCCGGATACTTCAGGACAACAATAAAGGCGGATTCGTCTGAGCTTTTGTAATCGAAGACCCCTCGTTCGGTCAGCCTGTCGCGTGTGCCTCGCGACAGGTAGTCAGATACAGTGGCACCTGAAACCACGATGCAGACCTCGGTAGGCATTGCCCTGTCCCCAACGAATATCTCACGCAGACTAAAATCCTTCCCCACGTTGGACGCATCCGCGCGAGAAACCATGTTTTCTGGAAAATCCAATGGTCCAAATTGCTTATCGCATCTGTCGAACAGAAATAGAATTGGGACAGCCACAACGACTAGCCAAATAGCGAATTTCCGGACCCCCTGCACGCTCATCCGAGGCTCGATTCTATCGCGACGGCCGATAACGAGCTGAGTGTGAACTCAGCGTCACATCCAAAAGGCTTGCTTCTGGTGGGATCAACTTGGAAGGTGTCGGAGCAACTAGACCAAAGCGGCCCGTCCACTTGCCAGCACTCCGAATTGTAGGCGCAAAAACTACGGCATTTTAATCGGGTCAGTGGCGTTTCGGATCCCCGTGCGCAATGGCGATCTGATTGTTTTCGGTTCAGACATCCCACCCCAATAGTTGGATTTTTTCTTATTGCCGAGCACCTAATAGAAGGGGTTCGTCCGACGCAAGAGTTTTTTGGAGTCGGCCGACTTTTATTTCGCAATTTTCAACGATAAGATGAAGGACCTACATTTCATTCGAGTTGACGCGGCAGCGCCAACTTAAAGCCGGTTAGGCCGCCCAGAGTGCAGCTCCCATTATTCTCAGCGCAGTTCTGCACGTCCTTCGAACCCGTGATATTAGACGAATTGAACCGTTCCCCCCTTGTGGGTGTACCCCCGAGGGCGGTAAGCCCTGCGCATCCAATCGTGGCCCTGCCCCTTGGCTCTCCATAGGCACGGAGCGCTTCAGTCAAAGTCACCCCATGCACCACTTCCACTACTTGTCCGGCATTCTTCACGCCGAAGACGTCAGCCTCGATATGATCGCGGCCGAGGTCGGCACGCCCTTTTATTGCTATTCGACGGCTACGCTCGAACGCCACTACGAGGTGCTCGCAAAGGCCTTCTCGGGTCAGAATGCGCTCATCTGTTACGCGGTGAAAGCCAATTCCAACCAGGCGGTGCTGGCCACGCTCGCGCGCTTGGGCTGCGGCATGGACGTCGTCTCGGAAGGCGAATTGCGCCGCGCCCGGGCCGCTGGCGTTCCGGCCTCAAAAATCATCTTCGCTGGCGTCGGCAAAACGCGTTCTGAGATGGCCTATGCGCTCGAGGAAGGCATTCACGGCTTCAACGTCGAAAGCGAACCCGAACTCTTTGCTTTAAGCGAAGTGGCAACAAGCCTCGGCAAAACCGCGTCCATCGCCATCCGCGTCAACCCAGACATTGACGCCAAGACCCATGCTAAAATCTCCACCGGAAAAGCCGAGAATAAATTTGGCGTCCCATACGAGGATGCACGCGCGCTATACGCGGAAGCGGCCAAGCTTCCGGGTATCAAGGTCAGCGGCATCCACATGCACATCGGCAGCCAGATTACCGATCTCGCGCCCTTCCGCGACGCCTTCCGCTTGCTGCGCGATTTGGCGCTCGATCTGAAAAAAGATGGCATCGTACTCGAACATCTCGATATCGGCGGCGGGCTTGGCGTTCCCTATCGCGGCACCAACGACGTGCCGCCCCACCCCGACGAATACGCGGCCGTCGTCAAAGAACAACTCGGCGATCTCGGTCTCAAAATCGTGCTCGAGCCCGGCCGCATGATCGTCGGCAATGCCGGTGTGCTTGTCACCCGCGTCGTCTATGTCAAAGAAGGCAACGACAAAACCTTCACCATCGTGGACGCCGCGATGAACGATCTCATCCGCCCGACGCTCTATGAAGCGCATCACGACATCTGGCCGGTCGCGGAAAAGAAATCCGAGATGGCGCCGGTCGCTCAGGATATTGTTGGGCCGGTGTGCGAAACCGGCGACTTCCTCGCCGAAGACCGAGCGCTGCCACCGTTTGAACCGGGTGACCTCTTGGCCGTCATGACCGCCGGCGCCTACGGGGCCGTCATGTCGTCGGCCTACAACACCCGGCCGCTCATCCCTGAGGTTCTCGTGAAGGGCAACGCCTATGCCATCGTCCGGCCCCGGCCGGCTTACGAAGAATTGATCGGCGCGGACCGTCTACCGCCGTGGATTTCCGGGAGCTGACCCCGGCAATTCCCAAGTAAGAAATCCGAATAGTCCATAAGTATTGCACTTTGTTAAGGTGCGGCCCCCGGGAGCCGTGTTAAACTTTGGTCATGACAGAACAGTTGCCCGACGGCCCCGATCCGCATCTCTCGCGCACATTCGCCCGTAAGGTGCGGCTGGGCACTTTGGCGCTTTTCTTCGAACGCCTGTGGCCGCGGCTGTGGTTGTTTCTGGGTCTCGGTGCTGTACTCGCACTTCTATCGCTCACGGGTGCCTTTCTCAATCTTTCGACCGTCGCGCATGCCTTGGTCATCGGCCTCTTTGCTTTGGCCGCTCTTGCCTCGCTGGTCTTTGCCGCGCGAGCCCCCTGGCCAACGCGCGAAGAAGCGATCCGGCGCATCGAGCGGCGCAGCGGCGTCGCACACCGGCCCGCAACGTCCTACGAAGACACCCTGTCGGCAAACGCCAATAACCCTGACACGAAAATTCTCTGGCAAGCGCATCGCGAACGTCTTGCGCGCGCCATTGACCGCCTCAAAGTTGGGTCGCCAAGCCCCCGCGCCGATCGCTTCGATCCATTCGCTGTGCGTGCGCTCGCCGTGCTGCTGCTTGTGCCCGCCGTTGGCCTCGCAACCGGCAGCCTTTATGATCGCCTGTCATCAGCCTTCCGCTTCGGCAAGGCACAGGCGGGAATTGATACGCGTGTAGACGCTTGGGTCACGCCGCCCGCCTACACGGCCTTGCCGCCCACTATGCTTGCCGATGGATCGCAGCAGGCTGCGACACAGAGCAAGGAAGATCAGGCAAAACTCATCGGAGTGCCAGCCAAGAGCGTTGTGACCCTGCGCGGTACCGGGTTCAAAGGCGCGCCGGTTGTACTGGAAATTTTGGCGAACGGCGCCAAGGAACCTGTGAACGCCGTAGCGGACGCGCCCAAGGACAAGCTCGACGTCGCCGAGACACGCTTTGAACTCGCAACATCTTCGCGCGTTCGCGCCCTTGCCGGCGGCAAGGAAATCGGGCGTTGGACTTTTGACGTCACGCCCGATCTATTGCCCAAAATCGCAATGGATAAGCAATGGAGCCGCACGCCTAAGGGCTCGCTCAAACTCAGCTATAAAGGCGAGGATGACTACGGCGTCGCCTCAGCTGTCGCTAAGGTCAAACAACTCAAGAGCGACGGCGGCGATCCTGCCAAGGCTTGGGCCCGCGCCGCGCCGTTGAAGGGTCCCCGGCTTCCGCTCGAACGCCCGCCGGAACTTGCCCTGAAGATTCCGCGCTCTGGGGCAAAGGCATTCGAGGCTTCTTCCTTATTGGACCTAGGTGCCCATCCATGGGCCGGTCAGAAGGTCGAGTTGTGGCTTGAGGCGACCGACGTTGCCGGCCAAGTCGGACGCAGTGAAACTATTGAGGTGGCATTACCGGCCCGCCGCTTCGTGAAGCCGCTTGCGCGCGCAGTCATCGAACAACGGCGCAAACTCGCTGAAGATTCCCGGCACCGGCCGGCAGTCGTGCGTGCACTCGACGCGCTGACGATGGAGCCCGAAGGCTTCATTGACGACGCGGCCGTCTATCTCGGGTTCAGGACTGTCTATCATCGCATCGAACGTGAAAATTCGCGCGAGGCGATCGGCAGCGCTGTGGATCAACTCTGGGATCTGGCGTTAAAGATCGAAGACGGCGCGCTTTCGAACGCCGAAAAGGCTCTGAAAGACGCGCAAGACCGCTTGGCGAAGGCGCTGGAAAACGGCGCTGACGAAAAAGAGATCGCCGCCCTGATCCAAGACCTGAAAGAAGCGATGAATAAGTATCTCGAAGAGATGCA
>JAYSVT010000028.1:0-8241 GCA_043718455.1 Hyphomicrobium sp. | reverse complement strand
CTCTAAGGGCTGCTGTCACGGCATCGAGATTCCCGTTGGAAGCACGCAAGACCGAGCCATAATCCTGCTGTGTTGTTAATGATGTGCTGACCCCATCTATCACCACATCGAGAAACTTTTCTTTGCCAGCCGAGCCCGCAACGTGCCAATCCACGTCGTACGTCTTGTTTCCTGTTGGAGTCGTGATCGTAGTTTGAACGATGGTCTGTCCCGGAGTTCCGGCATGTGTGCCCCTGATCCGTAGAGATTCGCCGTCATAGTCGAAAAAGCGTTCGGTATAGATTCTGGCCAACGCACCTTCGAATACGCCTTGAAAATTGTTTTGCTGATCAGACGATGCCTTGCCCCAGTACGGTTCGACAACGAGACGCCCGATTGCTGGAACGTCGAAATTTTTGAGAATGATTTTCTGGAACTGCATGCGCCGGTCTTGATCGGGTATCGACTTATTTGACAGGATCGTAATGGCTTCATTTGCAGTCTTGTGTACGAAAGTGGCTGCATGAGCGTTCGCAGCCCCGGCGGAGCTACTGACCAGACATTCGCTTGCAAAAATCGTTGCAGCGAGGCTGATGGTTAGACAGGCTATGGGCCAACGATAGCGCGCCAGCGCGCCCCAAAACGGCTCAGTTTTCATTTTTGCCTCCCGTGGAATTTGCAAGAGTTTTAGCCTCGAAAAGTGCATCGACCCTCATTCCAGCAATTAAGGGTGCCGCAGTTTCGAGCGTCGCCATGACTTCCAGTGCATTGTCTTTGGCCGCACCGGATGATTGCTGCGCGCTTAGGATTCTAGGGCGCGCACTTGCCGCGATCAGAGAAACCGTCCCGGGAAAGTCCTTGTTGGGAAAAGCATCGCAACGGATGATGATGTGCTGGCCAATCGTAATGTTGCCTATGTCGCTTTCGTCGATCTCTATTCGGACCCGAAGTTGATCGATATCGCCCATCGTCAGCAACACGTCATCATGCGCTCCAGAAGCCATATCGCCCGTCGATTTCAAGACCTGAAGAATTCTGCCGTTCCGCGAGGCCCGGACCCTCGTCTTTTCGAGAGCTGCATAGGCGATGCCGAGTTCTGCGCGCGCCACTGCCAGGGCCGATTCGGTTCGGCTCGGCCGCGGTGCTTGGGCTGACGACGTCAAGGCGTCGAGCAGGCTCTGGCTTTTCGCTAAGCGGATTTCGCTTGCAGCAAATAAGCTTTGCGCGGCATCAATCTCCACTATTGAGCTACCGGCGGCTGCAAGGCGATCGATTGCAGCCTGCAAGCTTCGCACTTCTTTTTCAGCTTGTGCGGCGCTGTCTTCAGCGCTGCGACGATTGTTAGGGACAGAACCAGAAATGGCCGTGTCACGTTCGGCCTCGCGGAACGAAACTTCCGCTTCGGCCGCCTTGACTCGCGCGCTCTGTTCGCTGTCGTCGATTAGCGCCAGCAGCGTTCCTTTTGAAACCTTGTCGCGAGACCGAACGAGTACGTTTTCTATGCGGCCAGAAGCCGAAGCACCGATCCGGATCTCGCCGGAAATAGGTTCTATCCGACCAGGTCCGGCCGCCACCCAGTCCGACGACGACTTCGATTGCTCAAAAGAGTTCAAGGCCGGCTTGACGGCGGCATCGACACGGAGAACTGGTCCCCATAACACAATGACACCGGCGGCCGCAGCCGCCAGCAAAAGAAGCATGCACGTTGTGGTGCGACTAAGCATGCACGTATTCCCCCGGCGCCAGGATTGACGACCGAGTTCCGGCAGTCTCGATCGTATCCCTGAGTATACGCCCGTCTTCCACGGTGATGATGCGGTCGGCGAACGGCAGCGCCCTGGCGTCATGTGAGACAACCAGAACGCACCGCCGGTCTTCGGTGGCAAGACGCCTAAACTGGCGCATCACATTGCGTCCGGACTCAGCATCGAGGGCGGCTGTGGGTTCGTCAGCCAAAATGATGCTTGGATCACCAACAATGGCACGAGCAATAGCGACACGCTGTTGTTCGCCACCACTCAATTGTCCGGGCAAGCACTGAGTTCGATGGCCAAGACCGACGGATTCCAGGGTACGTTTAGAAACTTCTGCGCCATCTCGTGCGCCACGTCTGCGGATTGCAAAACCGATCCTCACATTTTCCAGAGCATTAAGACCCGGAAAGAGATTGTAGGATTGGAACACAAAGCCAATATGCTGGCGCCGCAATTCTGCGAGCTGTTCATTATTCAAACGAGCCGTGGGACAGCCTGCAATGCGCACCGAGCCTTTTGTCTGCCTGAGGATACAGCCTAGAATCGACAACAGAGTTGATTTTCCGCTGCCTGAAGGACCCATGAGGAGCGTGAGTTGTCCTTCGGCAAGCGACAGGCCAACGCCCTTTAGGGCCTGAACGCATGTCGCGCCTTGGCCCAAGAAGATTTCGATATTTTCTGCTTCAAGAACCGCACCGCCCATCATTGCGCAAACACCGATGCTGGATCGACGCGAGCGACCTTCGATGCAGCGGCCAAAGCAGCCGCGGCGGACATGACGAAGGCCAGAGCCAATAAAACCGCGCCCACTGCCGGGGATATGTGAATCGGCATAGTAGACTTGGCAGAAATAGCAATGACTGCAGTATTGGCCACCAATGCCAGCGTGCCCCCCGCTAAAGTTGCCAGACCCGCTTGGCAAAGGACCACTGATCGCAAAAAGTTCTTAGAGGACCCCATTGCGCGCAGTGTTGCAAACTCTTTGCGATGGTCGTTGACGCTGGAATAAAGCGTCTGTGTCATGATCACAAACCCGACGAGAACGGCTAAGGCTGCGCCAGATAGCAGCGCTATTCCGGCGCCTGTTTCAAGAAGCCAGCGTTCTACGTTGCGCCGGCGGAATTCTCCGGGCGTTAAGACCTCGGCGTTGGGCAGTTTCGTTGCCAGCCTAGTCTTGACGAGTGCTGCATCGGCGCCGGATGAAAGCATGACCGCCAAATAGGATGCGCGAGTTGAATCTATGCTCAAGTAGGCGCGGGCTTGGGAAAGCGAGGCAAAAACGTAAGGAGACGTCGTGAACGAACGGATGCCATATGTGACAATTGCTACTCTGGCCCGTCGCCCCTCAATCCGCGCGAGTTCCCCCGGCCGGTGAACACCAAGCTGTTGTGCGTAGGATGCATCAATCGCAACGGAATCGGGAGCTCTTAGACCGTCAGGCTCTCCGATCGCAATATTCCAAGGCGTTATCGTCCCTGATCTGGGATCGGCACCGACAACGATAATTGATGTGCTGCCACCATCTGGCTTACGCCATTCGGCAAAACCAACTGATATCGGAGTGACACTCCTGACGCCGCGTGTTGCCAGCGCGCTGTATCTCGCTCCGTTTGCTATCACTGCCGGATCATCGAAGGCCGCGGTTCCGGTGGGAACGATCCACAAATCGGCTTTGGCATGATCAAGCATAGCTGAGATCGTGCGATCAAATCCGGCGAGCAGTCCCAGCTGCACTGTTACCAAAACCAACGATAACGCGATGCCAACAACGGTCACCAGAAAGCGCGCTGGATCGTGCAACATGTTTTTGAGTGCAATTGTGCCGACCATTTCCCCGCCGTCGCGTTGCTGATTAGAAATCAAGCGACCCCCCGGCCGCAGACTCAATTTCGAGCGCAATGAATAAGCCGATGGTTCCAAAGAAATGCGGCATGGACCATACAAGCGTGTAATGTTGTGCGCTTTGTCTGGTGCTAGCCAACAAACGATCACACCGATCGGGTCTAGAGAATTTCGTCAAGCGGTGTTCGCAGTCAGAGAATGACACAGTACGTTGACTGTTATTTCGAACAGCAGTCGCCATATGATGTTTACAGTACTGTAAGGAGGTGGTCACGGCTGCGACATACGAGACGAACACCATTTGCACTTTGGGGCGGATGGGGATTTCGGCATGTCTGCGAGATTGTACAAAGATGATTCAAAATCACTGCAGCCTGACGCTATAACTTGGCTCCCGACGGTTATTCTCACAATGATCGCTCTAAGCACCGCAATTTTTGCGCTGCTTCCCCAACTCGACTTAACAATATCAGAATTGTTCTATCGCAGGGGACAAGGCTTTGTCGGCAAACAGATCGCCGCCGTCGAATGGCTGCGCATGGCGTTCAAGGGATTTTATATCTCTAGTTGTTTAGTGGCTATCTCTGGGCTCATTCTCACGCGAGACCGCATAAGCGCCTGGCTGGGATTGGTTTTCAAAAATTGGCTGTTCTTGACGATTTGTCTGGCGATAGGCCCCGGCGTGGTCGCCAATCTTGCCTTGAAAGATCATTGGGGACGTGCGCGCCCTAATCAAATCGTCGAATTCGGCGGTAGCAAAGCCTATACCGCAGCGCTCACGCCAACAGACCAGTGCGACCGCAATTGTTCGTTCGTTTCAGGAGAAGCGTCTTCGACGTTTTCCGTGTTCTTCGCCGGCGCATTCCTATTTCGAAGACGGGCCGCGCCGATCCTGATTGCAGGTGTTGCAGCTGGGGCAATCTCCGGACTGGTTCGTGTGTCGCAAGGCGCTCATTTTCTATCCGACGTCGTTTTTGCGGGCCTGCTAATGGCGCTGACGGTGTCGGCCGTGAATTTCATATTTGAAGTCGTGGCAGAAGTGGGCCGTCCCACCGGCGTGACGGCCGTGACCGGCGTTGAAGCATGAGTCGGATGCTATGAATCCAAGCCATGAGCGGATTTTTTATGATCCGGCGCGACGTCATCAATACCATTGCACCAAGGCTCTCGACCGGTGGATTCAAGATTCTACTCGATATCTTGGCCTCGCGGCCAGCGGGGCTGAAGATCGTCGAAGTCCCTTATGCGTTTCGACCCCGTCGTCACGGTCAGTCGAAACTCTCCGAACTCGTTATTGTCGAATTCTTGAGCCTGCTCGCCGCCAAAGTTTAGGGCGACCGCGTGTCGCCGCGATTTTTTCTGTTCTCGCTCGTAGGCGCCTCCGGCGTCGCCGTACATCTTTTGGCCTTGAGATTTGTGCTCGGCGTACCCGGATTCGACTTCAATATTGCTCAGATTGCAGCCTCTTACGTCGCGATGACGTGGAATTTTTTCCTGAATAACGCCATGACATATCGCGATTGCCGATTGACCGGCTTCGCCGCGTTGAGAGGCTTGCTGACGTTCTATCTGGTCTGCAGCGTTGGCATGCTGGCGAACGTCGGCGTCGCTCAGCTCGTATTTCGGACACGATGCAAGCTGGTGGAGGGCGGGCCTCGCAGGTGCGTTGCTGGCCGCAGTGTTCAACTATGCCGTGAGCTCGGTGTTGACATGGCGCCGCCTGTGAGCGGAGGGCGATGTGGCCGATGAATAGCGCAAGGTCAGGTTTGGTAAGTTTAGGCCTTGTAGCAATGCTGCTCTGCGCGATTCGCTTCTATGTATGCGCGGCGGCGGGACTTGCCGACGATGAAGCTTATTACCGGCTGTGGTCGCTGGCACCGGCCCTCTCCTATCTCGATCATCCGCCGATGATTGCCTGGAACATCGCCGCCGGGCGATGGATGGGCGGAGACACGCCGCTCGGCGTTCGGCTCGCCGCGCCAGTTGTGCACTTGATTGGAACACTGGCTCTGTGGCGAACCGCAGCGTTGCTATACGACCTCGAAACCGCATGCCGCGCCGCGTGGTTCCTGCAGGCCATGCCGCTACTCGCCGTTGGCGGTGTGATTGTGACACCAGATCTGCCGTCGGTTTTGTTCTCGGGCTTGGTGCTCTGGAGTCTCGCCGAACTCGACCGGTCGCAGAACGCCAATTGGTGGCTGGCCGTTGCTCTCTTCGCAGGTTGCGGCTTGCTGTCTAAGTACACGAACCTGTTTCTCGGGCTGACAATCCTGCTGTGGCTAGCCGCCGTGCCAGCCAATCACAAGTGGTTCCGCGCGCCCCAGTTGTGGATCGGCGGACTTCTGGCGGCATTGCTTGCAAGTCCGGTCGTCATCTGGAACGCAGAACACCAGTGGGCGTCGTTTGCCAAACAATTCGGCCGGGTGGCGCCCAGCGGCGGAATGAGTTTGCACTATCTAGCGGAATTAGCCGGCGGGTTCCTTGGGCTTGCGAGTCCGGTTATCGCCTTGCTTGCCATCGCGGGCCTGATCCGCACGGTGCGAAGCGCGATTGCAAGCCGCGACAGTGCAGACGTCCTGATTGTGGCGGCCGTCCTGCCAATGCTCGGCTATTTCCTGATCCATACGCTACATGACCGCGTGCAAGCCAATTGGCTGGCGCCACTCTATCCGACGCTTGCGATCACTGCGGCTATTGGTTTGAATACGACGATACCTCAGGCCTGGCGCCGACGGTGCGCGGCGGGTGCCGTCGGCCTCGGCTTTGTATCGATCGCGGCGGTCTACATGCATGCTATTTATCCCTTCGCCGCGCTGCATATACGAAAGGACCCGACTTCGCAAATGCACGGATGGGCCGAATTCGGCGACGCAGTCGATGTTCTGCGCGGCGAGAGCGGTGCGGCCTGGATCGCGACGTCGAGCTACGCGACAACCGGCCAGATCGCCTTTGCGCTCAAGGGGCGGAGCGATGTGGCCCAGTTGAATGAGAGGCTTCGGTACGCGCATCTGCCACCGCTCAAGAACGCAGTTCAAATGCGCCCGGCGCTTTACGTCGAGCTTTCGCGACGTTCGAATGTTAAACTTCTGCATGAGAGATTTCGAAGTGTAACCCAACTCGTTAAGCTCGGTCGCGCTGACGGTAGTACAGAAGGAGCCGCATATTCGATCTACCTTGTGGCTGAGCCTATCGCGCCGTAATGACAGCTATGCGCCCCGTAAGTTATTCTCAGACGCCCCGCTCGTCCTCGCGCGTTTCGAGAGCTTGCGAATCATGCGATGGCACCAATACCGAAACTCTGACGGATTGGGTATGTTTGGTAGCCATATGCACTACGGCCAAAGCGAGCAGTTGTAGACCGGTTTTCGAAGGCTACTGTGTCCGTCAAAATCGGTCAGCAACCAGTCAGACGGATCAATTGGCGTGGATTTTAGGGGCGTTCCGGCCCCTTTGGGAATCATTGAGACTAATCGGAAGAACCAGCAACGGACCACCATAATTGCGATGTATTTCGCGATTTAATGTTTGCCTGACGATTTAGTTTTGACCTACATATCAGGGCATCCACTATTGATCTGGACCGAGCAGCCGTACTAGCACAAACCCGGACGGGCTTGATGGGCGTTCCGCAAACTGTTGAACAACGCCTTGGTCGTATCGCGCAACTCCATGCCGTATGCAGGGCGGCCGTTCTGTCAGAAATTTTCTTGCTGCTCACCGGCTACCCAGTGTTCGCGGCCGACAGGGCTGTCGCTTGTTGCGCCGATCTCGAATTGCGAATTGCAGAACTCGAAGCGGTAGCGGCACGAGCCCGAGGCCGGAATGTCGAACTTACGATATCTGGCGCCATCAATCGCGCCGTACTCGTCTTTGATGACGGCAAGCGTCATGATGCCGCGATCGTGACAAACGACAACAGCAATTCGGTCGCAACGATCGAAGGTGACACTGGCGCGCTTGGCAATGGATGGTCTGCCGGTTTCGTAATTGATTTTGATCTGCTCGATGCCGGGTCAGGTGACATCAGCCAACTCGACCCACAAGGCATTCGCGCCTTGGAACTCGGCGAGCTCTCCGCCTGGATCAAGAGCGATTGGCTCGGTGAATTTTCCTTGGGCAGAACAAGCGCACGTGGCGCGTCATCCGGTGCCAATGAACAGGACTTATCAGGCACGGAAGTCGCGGCATATGCAGGCGTTACAGATGTAGGTGGCGGGTTTTTACTGCGTCGCTCAGATGTGGACGGGGCGGCCGGTCTTCTCAATGTGAAATGGGACAGCCTTATCGACAGCCTGGACGAACCGGATGGGAACGTCATTACTTACAGCTCGCCGGAGGTGTGGGGACTATCAGCGACTGCGCTTTGGGGCGAGGATGACGTATGGAATCTTGCAGCCGCATATCAAAATACGATTGGTCCGGCGATGAAGTTCGCTGCGGCGATCGCTGTCAATGAGAATCTTCAAGGCGAGGTTGACGACCTGCGCGACCACAGAACAGTGTCGGGATCGATTTCGACACTGCATTTGCCGTCGGGACTAAGCCTTACTGCGGCAGGTGGCCGGCGTGAATTTATCCATTCTCCTACGCTGGCGAACGGGAGTATCAGTACTCCGTCAAGCCCATACTTTTACTATTCAAAAGTGGGCTTGCAGGGCGCCATCAT
>JAYSVT010000270.1:0-12233 GCA_043718455.1 Hyphomicrobium sp. | reverse complement strand
CGCCTTGCGCAAGAAATGCAGCGCGGTCGAACCGCCAAACGAGAGGGAGGCCGCTTCCTCGAACGTGAGATTTTCAGGCTTGAGCGCCACCGGTCCGTCCTCGGCCACCACACAGTACTGCGCATGACAGCCCATTTTTCCGCCTGGAAAGGCGAACACCGCATCGCCGGGCTTGAACCGCGTTACGTCCCTGCCGACCGTCTCGACTATTCCAGCCAATTCGGTGCCGAGTATGGGTTGGCGCGGCCGTGTTATGCCAAGGGCTAGTCGCGCGAGCAGCCCGAGGCCTTTCGGAACGTCGAGTGTCCGCACGCGCCAGTCGCCGGCCGTCACTGTGGTCGCGTGGATTTTTATAAGGACTTCGTCGTCCTTCGGCTTGGGCGTTGGTACGTCCTTAAGTTCGAGGACGCTAGGCCCACCATAGCTGCGACAGACATACGCTTTCATGGAGTGGAATCTCCTCGATCTGTCAGGCTCGCAATCTGGCTCAAATAGTCTTCGTGATTACTCCGCCGCAGCCACTGCATGGCTCTCGTGCTTCGCCAAATACTTCTCAGCTTCAAGTGCCGCCATGCAGCCCATGCCAGCCGCCGTCACGGCTTGGCGGAAGATTTCGTCTTTCACGTCGCCAGCCGCATACACGCCGGGAATGGCCGTTGCGGTCGAATCTGGTGCCGTGATCAGATAGCCGCCCGGCGTTGTTGGTAATTGGCCCTTAAAAAGCTCCGTTGAGGGCGCGTGGCCAATCGCGATGAATACGCCGTCGGCCGCGCGATCCGTGATGGCGCCGGTCTTGGTGTTCTTCAACCGCAGGACCGTTACAGATTTTGGATCGGTCGTGCCGGTGATCTCATTGATCGCCGTATCCCACATGACTTCGATCTTCGGATGCTTGAACAAGCGGTCCTGCAGAATTTTTTCCGCGCGGAAGGAATCGCGCCGGTGAATGATGGTCACGCGCTTGGCGAAATTGGTGAGGAACAACGCTTCTTCGACCGCCGTGTTACCGCCGCCGACAACGACGACTTCCTTGCCCTTGTAGAAAAACCCATCGCACGTTGCACACGCGGAAACGCCGTGACCTTTGAAGAATTCTTCTGAAGGCATGCCGAGCCAGCGGGCTTGCGCACCCGTGCAGATGATGAGCGTGTCGGCGGTGTAGACGTCGCCGCTGTCGCCTTCGAGGCGGATAGGCTTCGACTTGAGATCGACTTTGTTGATGTGGTCCATGACAACTTCGGTGCCGACGTGCTCGGCCTGCCCCTGCATCTGCTCCATGAGCCACGGACCCTGGATCGTCTCCGCGAAGCCGGGGTAATTTTCGACGTCAGTCGTGATCGTCAATTGCCCGCCCGGCTGCGACCCTTGGATGAGCAACGGTTTCAGCATGGCGCGCGCCGCGTAGACGGCAGCTGTATATCCGGCGGGCCCGGAGCCGAGAATGATCACCTTGGAATGGCGGGGCTTCTTGGTCATAAGTGGCATCGTGTCCTCAGTGGCGGGCATCAGCCTTGCATGTTCGGGCCAACAAATATGGGCCCGTTAATATGGGACGGAGGGTGCCGAGGTCAACGCCGGTCACGGGGTTTGTGAACGCTTGATGTAATCGCTGCGGCGCGACGGCGCGGGGCCTGCTATCTATGGAGCGCAAATAAGGGGGGAAGGGCGTGACGAACTTGCGCGAGTCAGAAGCAGACGATGGGGGGCGCCGGATCAAGGCGATCCTGATTGGCTCGTCCGGCAATCTCGTCGAGTACTACGATTTCTATGTCTATGCGGCCTTCTCGCTCTACTTCGCCAAGGCTTTCTTTCCAGCCGGAGACCAGACAGCACAACTGCTAGCAACGGCCGGTATTTTCGCCTTCGGCTTTTTCATGCGCCCGCTTGGCGCCTGGTTCTTCGGCCGTATGGCAGACCGTCGCGGACGGCGGGTGGCGTTGACTACGTCCGTGCTGCTGATGTGCTTTGGTTCGGCGATGATCGCGGTTCTACCAACATACGAGTCAGTCGGGGTCGCGGCGCCCGCGTTGCTGCTCGTCGCGCGAATGGTTCAGGGCCTTAGCCTCGGCGGCGAATACGGCACAAGTGCAACCTATCTCTCAGAGATGGCGACATCCAAGCACCGCGGTTATTACTCGAGTTTCCAGTATGTGACGCTGATCGGCGGTCAGCTCTCGGCCATGCTGGTTTTAATCGTGCTGCAGAAGTTTCTGCTCACGGAAGCCGAACTCGAATCTTGGGGCTGGCGCATTCCGTTTGCGATTGGAGCAGCGCTCGCCGTCATCGCCTACATCATGCGCCGCGACATGCACGAGACGGACGCATTCATCAACGCCAAATCTCGCGACGGTTCGCTCACCGCTTTGATGATGTATCCGCGCGAACTGGCAATTGTCGTCGGCTTGACCATGGGCGGCACGGTGGCGTTTTACACATTTACCACCTACATGCAGAAGTTCCTGGTCAATACCTCGGGCTTCACCAAGGATACTGCAACCCTCATCTCAGCCTCGGCGCTGTTCGTCTACATGCTGTTGCAGCCGGTTGTTGGCGCCATTTCGGATCGCACCGGACGCCGGCCCGTCTTGATCGCGTTCGGCGTGATGGGTACGCTTTTTACGATCCCCATTCTGTCGGCGCTGCAATCGACGAGCGACCCTTTGACAGCGTTTGCGCTCATTATGGCGGGTCTTGTGATCGTGTCAGGTTATTCGGCCATCAACGCTGTGGTCAAAGCCGAGTTATTCCCCACGCACATTCGCGCGCTTGGCGTCGGATTACCGTTTGCGGTCACCGTAGCGTTGTTTGGCGGCACAGCGGAGTACGTCGCGCTCTGGTTCAAGAGCCAGGGTCACGAGTCGAGGTTCTATTGGTATGTGACCGGGTGCATTGCAACGTCACTCATAGTCTATGCCGGGATGCGCGACACCAAGCACACGTCTGAGATTGATAGGGGCTAGATCAGCGCGTCGCGCGCGGTTTTTCGCCTGAGCGGTACTGTACTGCGATGCCTGGCTTCTTAGGCGCTTTCAATGTCGGAATGGCTCTAACGTCGATATCGCGCTTGGCGTGCCAAAGGTCGTAGGCAGTCTGCATGTTGAGCCATAGCGCCGGGCCGTTTCCCAAGAGTTTGCCGACTCGCAACGCGAGCTGAGCAGTCATGGGGCGCCTTTCGGCGAGCAGGCTCTCAACTGCGTATCTGGAAAGTCCCAAGTGCCCAGCGATAGTAGACGTCGGCATATCGAGTGCAGGTAATACAAATTTCCGAAGTATCGCACCCGGATGTGTTGGGCATCGGTTTGGGTTACGAACGGGGAAATCATTCATCGCAGGTCTCCGTAGTTCTCGACACATGCAACGCTATATCAAACGCAGCGCCTTAAAACTCGCGTGGCCTTCGCGGCCGACGATGACGTGATCGTGGATTGAAATGCCGAGCGGCCGGGCAGCATCGATAATGAGCTTGGTCATATCGATATCGGCGCGCGAAGGGGTCGGGTCACCGGAGGGGTGATTGTGCACCAGGATGAGCGCGGTTGCGGAATGTTCGAGCGCGCGTTTGACTACTTCGCGCACATAAACGGGTGTGTGATCAACAGTGCCGCGCCCCTGCACCTCGTCGGCAATCAAATGATTCTTCTTGTCGAGGAACAGAATGCGGAATTGCTCGACGTGGTCGTAGCCCTGGGCAAGGCGCAGGTAGTCGAGAACCTGGTTCCAGGATGAGAGGGCTGGCTTCGCCCTGATCTCGCTTCGTGCCAGCCGTTGCGCCGCTGCGCGGATGAGCTTTAATTCCTCAACCGCGCGTTCGCCGATGCCTTCGACTTCCTTGAGGCGTGCGTGCGGCGCGTTCAAAACTTCGGCGAACGTTCCAAAGCGTGCGAGCAATCGCTTGGCAATCGGTT
Organism: Hyphomicrobium sp.; assembly: GCA_043718455.1. Lineage (GTDB taxonomy): Bacteria > Pseudomonadota > Alphaproteobacteria > Rhizobiales > Hyphomicrobiaceae > Hyphomicrobium_B. The sequence continues at coordinate 8,328 of JAYSVT010000270.1, read as the reverse complement.
TCGTGTCGCCGCGCGGATAAACGCGAAACAAGATCATCTCGAGCAATTCGTAGTCGGGCACCGCATCTGCGCCCCCTCCACTGAACCTTTGGCGCAATCTCTTGCGGTGGCCGAGTTTGTCGTCGAACGGTTTGTTGTCAGGTGCCCTGACGTCGGACAGCTTAATTTCGGACGATTGGGCAACATCGAAAAAAGCGCCCTGTTCTTGGGCGCTGATCTTGTCCTGCCCGCTCTTTCTGTCGCCGGTCATGAATCAACTCAAGCCGCGCTGATTAGCGGAAAGGGCGGGCACTCAAGCCCGGCGGGCGAAGAGGTAAAGATCTCGCAGCCCTTCTCGGTCACGCCAACCGTATGTTCGAACTGTGCGGAAAGCTCACGATCGCGCGTCACGGCTGTCCAGCCATCGGGGAGAATTTTTACATGTGCCTTGCCGAGGTTGATCATCGGCTCGATGGTGAAGAACATGCCCGGTTCGAGCACAGATCCTTCGCCCTTTTCGCCATAGTGCAAAATGTTGGGGCGGTCATGGAACACACGGCCCAAACCGTGACCGCAGAAATCGCGCACCACACTGCAGCGCTCGCCTTCGGCATAAGTTTGAATCGCAGCGCCAATATCTCCCGTTGTGTTACCGGGTTTGACTTGCTCAATGCCTTTGAGCAGCGATTCGTACGTCACCTGCATGAGCCGGTCTGCCCGGCGCGTCACGGCGCCGACGGGGTACATGCGGCTGGTATCGCCGTGCCAGCCGTCAACAATCAGCGTCACATCGATGTTGACGATGTCGCCCTCTTTCAACGGCTTTGCATTGGGAATGCCGTGGCAGACCACCTGATTGATGGACGTGCAGATGGCGCGCGGGAACCCGCGATAGTTGAGTGGAGCAGGAATAGCGCCTTGATCACAGGCAAATTGCATCACCAAATCGTCGAGCCGGTCCGTGGCGACGCCAGGGACAACGTACGGTACGAGCATATCAAGTGCTTCCGCTGCAAGCCGGCCCGCGCGGCGCATGCCCTCAAAAGCTTCCGCGCCATGAATTCGGATTTTTCCGTCCCGGCTGGCATTACGGTTAACGTCTACGTTTGACATCTGTTTTCCCGGGGGCCTCAATCAACTCGTCATCGAAGCGAATTTAGTGCAAAATCGCCCGCGTGCAATCGGCGTCCAATCAAGAAGGCGTCGCGATCAGGGAGAATACAATGCAGAAGTATCGCGCTCTTTTGTTGAGTGGGGTTTGTTTGGGGCTTGTGTCAATTCAAGCTGGTACACGAATTTTTGCCGCCGATGAAGCGCCCACAGAGGCGCCGGCTGCTGCAGCTGAGCCTCAGGCGCCTGCTCCAGCCGCGGCTGCTGAAGAAGCAGCCCCGCCGATGACCCCGCCCGGCGTAACTTGGTATAGCGGCGATACGACACCGGCATCGCCACCGGCATTTGCGGCTGAAGCCACTATGAACCCGGATTATGCTGCAGCTGCTCCTGCTGAGGCTCCAGCCGCAGCCGAGGCGACCCCTGCTGAAGCAGCTCCCGCAGCAGCCGAAGCGCCTGCCGCTGAGACTCCAGCTGCCGAAGCCCCAGCCGCCGCTGCTGCTGAGGAGCCAGCGCCGCCGATGACCCCACCAGGCGTCACCTGGTATAGCGGCGATACAACACCGGCGTCTCCTCCTGCATTCGCGGCAGAGGCCACCATGAACCCGGACTATACTGCCGAACCTGTGGCACCGGCTGCGACAGAAGCTCCGGCGCCCGCCGCAGCACCCGAAGCGCCTGCAGCGGTGGCCGTTGAAGAACCGGCCCCGCCGATGACTCCCCCGGGCGTCACTTGGTATGGCGGCGAAACGGCGCCTGCTGGCACGCCTGCTTGGGCGGCTGAAGCGACAGTGTTCCCGGCAGCGCCTGCACCTGCCGCCGCCGCTGAACCCGTTGCGCAGCAGCCAGCCGTTGAGGCCTGCCGCGACGCTCTCAATGCCGAAGCCAAGGCTGGAAAAATAAACTTCGCAACGAGCGCGTGGGATGTATTGCCCGATAGCTTCAAGACCCTCGACAAGATCGCCAAGGTTGCCAAGGATTGTTCCAGTAATTTTGTGATCGAAGTTGGCGGTCATACCGACAACACCGGCAAGCCCGCCAGCAACCAAACCATTTCGCAGCTACGCGCGCAGTCGGTTGTCAAGTATCTGGCAAAGGCCGGCGTCGATGCGGCCAAGTTGAAAGCGGTTGGCTATGGCCAGGACAAACCCGTGGGTGACAACGCCACCGTTACAGGGCGGCGTGATAACCGCCGTATCGAGTTCTTGGTAAGCGGCGGCTGAGCCCGAATTGAATCGTCACAAACAAAAAACGGCGGCCCAAAAGGCCGCCGTTTTCGTTTCATAAAAAGTAACAGAGCTCAGCCCTTGGCTTCTTCTGCAGGAACTTCGCCAACGGTCTGCTCAGCCAACAGGGCCTTCGCCTGGCCGATCCAGTCCTGCTTCTCGATCGCGCCCTTGAGATTCAGCGTCTCGTCGATGTTGGCAATATCTTCGTCCGAAAAGTTAGCGATCTGTTCGATCTTGTAGCAGTTGAGCTGCTTCAGGCGCAGCATAACGTCGGCGTTGATGCCCTTGATCTGCAGCAGATCTTCAGGCTCGCCCTTGGGCTTCTTGAAGCCTTTCCAGGCGGCGTTGAGTTTGCGGGCGCGGGCGTCGGTCCGTTCGAAGATGCGGGCGGCTTTACCGCGGCGGCCGCGAAGATAGTACAGCTTCGCCCGGCGAACCTTACCGCGGCGGATAACTTCGATCTCGGCGATGTAGGGCGAGTAGATCGGGAATACGCGCTCGACCCCTTCGCCGTAAGAAATCTTGCGTACCGTGAAGGTCTCGTTGAGGCCGGCGCCGGAACGGGCGATGACCATGCCTTCATAGGCCTGGAGACGCTCGGTGATGGCTTTTTCGACGGCCTTCTTCTTCTTGTCTTTGGGATCGGTCTCGGCAGTTTCGATAACCTTGACCATGACTTTGACGGTGTCGCCGGGGCTGAATTCCGGGATACCGCGCTTTGCGAGGATGGCGTCCATCTGCTCGCGATTGATTTCGTCGATGACGTTCATGTCGTTTTTCCTTATTTATTTTTAAAAGCAGAGGAGCGGCCCGTAGCGCCCTACCTGTTTGTACAGGCGGACCCCGGAGTGCTCATGCGGCCCCCATACAAGTCTAATTGCTGGAAGCACCCATTTTCGGGATGTTGTTGGGGCGTTCCTAGCCTAAACGGCCCAGGTTGTCGAGTAGGGCACTGGGGCTCTGTTACAAGGTTCGGTCCGCTAAGCCAACCAACGATGCTGGCAGCTCGGACCGATTGCCGCACGTGTCGGCGACTGGCCTTTGGAGTTGCTGAAATCAAACCCGCTCACCTTTCAACAGTTTCGGAAGGTCACCCGTCAATCCAGCGGCTTCTTCGACCCACATGGATTTCAGTGCTGGAATGCGATCAACGAGGGAAAGACCCGCGTCGCGGCCTGCGCGGAGCAAAAGATTGTCGATACTGAAGAGACGGTTTAAGCCGTCATAGGCCGCCGCCGACATTGTCGTGTCGAAACGGCGCCAGCGGCTGTAGCGCTCAAGCGCCGAGGCGGATCCAAAATCATCACCCAAACGCACCGCGTCCGAAACGCATTCCGTCAAAGCCGCAACGTCCCGAAAACCAAGATTGACACCTTGGCCCGCAATTGGGTGCACGCCGTGTGCGGCGTCGCCAATCAAGGCGAACCGCGGGGCAATTAAACTGCGCGCCATTTTCAAATCAAGCGGCCAGGATTGACGCGAACCGCTCAGTGAGATTGGCCCAAAGCGCCCGCCGATACGATGATCGAGTTCGTTGAGGAACGCGGCATCGTCGAGCGCCATCATGCGCGCCGCTTCCTCGTGCGCCGCGCTCCAGGTAATGCAGGCACGGTTGCCCTTCAGTGGCAAAATTGCGAATGGCCCGCCAGGCAAGAAATGCTGGATGGCAACGCCGCCGTGCGGTTCACTGAAAGCAACCGTAGTGACGATGCCCGTTTGCTCATAACCCCAGCCGGTTGTTTTGATCCCGGCCGCATCACGCAATTTGGAAGTGCGCCCTTCGGCGGCGATGACAAGACGCGCCTTTATTTTCCGCCCGTCACTCAGTGCGATCCCGTTTGAGAATTCACCCGCCTCAAGGCCAATTGCCTCGGCGGGTGCTTCCCAGGCGATATCCTTGTCAGTCGCGACAAGCTGGTAGAGTTGAGAAAGCAGAACGCCATTCGGCACAACGTACGCCGCGGGGTCGCCGCCGGCGGTACGCGCGTCATAGGTGACGAGCGTTGGCCGGATGCCGTCGTCAAGCGCGGAGTCGGTGATTTCAATTTTTGTTATCGGCTCGGCGTCAGCAACAATACGATGCCAAACACCCAGCGCTTCAAGCAGATTTCTCGATGCTGCCCAAATAGCGAAGGCGCGCGAATCTGATGCAGCCCCAACCGGAGCCGCTGCGCGATCAATGATGCAAATACGAACGTCTTGTCCCAGCGCCAGTCGCAGCGACCCAGCAAGCGCGAGGCCGGCAAAGCTGGCGCCGGAAATGGCGATATCGTAGGTGTTATTCTGATTTGCTGGCAATCGGTCCACTCGCTGTGCCGTTGTCATCCCTTGACAGTTTGTCCCTAAATCGCGCCCATTGTCGCCGGTCCCGGCAGCAAACTGCAAACTAAGACATGAAGGCAATTTCAGTCGTGGCAGATACTGCACCATCGTTTTCAGCTCTCAATAGGCTCATTGACGCGCTGAAACTCGAAAAACTCGAAGAGAATTTGTTTCGAGGTCCCAAGGCGAGCGTCGGCTGGCAGCGCGTCTACGGTGGCCAAGTGCTGGGGCAATCGCTGTCGGCCGCCGTGCAGACCGTCGATCCGGAGCGGCCGATCCACTCGATCCACGGCTACTTCTTGCTTGCGGGCGATCCCGAGCACGAAATCATCTACGACGTAGAACGCATCCGCGACGGGGGCAGCTTCACAACCCGGCGCGTCAAAGCCATTCAGCATGGCCGCCCGATTTTCGCAATGAGCGCCTCGTTCCACAAAAGCGAAAACAGTTTCGAACATCAATCGACGATGCCGGAAGTGCCGCCTGCAGAGTCGCTCCCAAGCGTCGGCGAGTTGATGAATAAGCTTTCGGCTGAACTGCCCGAAAACATGCGCGCCTATTGGCAGCGCGCCAACCCGATTGACATGCGCATCGTTGATCCCAGCCGCTATACCAGCCGCGAGGCCCGCCCGCCGCAGCAAACCGTTTGGCTGAAGACCAATGGCCCGCTGCCGGACGACCCGCAGCTGCACTTTGCGGCCCTTGCGTATGCCTCGGACTTCACGCTGCTGGACACCGCCCTCATCGCCCACGGCAAGGTGCTCTACGACCAAGACATCCAACTGGCGAGCCTGGACCACGCCATGTGGTTCCACCGGCCCTTCCGCGCCGACGAATGGCTGCTCTACGTCCAGGACAGCCCGTCTGCATTCGGCGCACGCGGCTTTTGCCGGGGCTCGATCTACGACCGCCACGGGCATTTGGTGGCGTCCACGGCGCAAGAAGGCTTGATGCGGAAAAAGGCGACTGCGTTTGCCATCAAATAGGGCGATCAAATAATAGGCAAAGCAGCGCGTTTGCATAATAATTAATCAGAAGGGTGCTCGCTGACTCAGACGCCGCGCAGCAATAATAGCATTAAATTGTTCGAAAACAATGATATGCCGCGCCGCTCCCAAACTGGCACGGCTCTTGATCTCTCTTCCTTCGGCACCTGGGATTTTCGGCTCAGGCTTACGTCGAACATCTAGCCGGCAAATAGCCGGGAAAGGGAGAGGGGCGAACATGAAGCTCATCACTGCGATTATTAAACCTTTCAAGCTTGAGGAGGTGCGCACTGCGCTGACCGACCTTGGGCTGCAGGGCATGACCGTGACTGAAGTTAAGGGGTACGGCCGCCAGAAGGGGCACACCGAAATCTATCGCGGCGCTGAATACGCCGTCAGCTTCCTGCCCAAAGTGAAGATTGAAGCCGTGGTGTCGACGGCCCAGGTCGAAAAAGCCATCGCCGCGATCCAGCAAGCCGCCAAGACCGGCCAGATCGGCGACGGCAAAATCTTCGTCTCATCGATTGAGCACACGGTTCGCATCCGCACGGGCGAATCCGACGACGACGCGCTGTGAGGCGCCCAGATCAACGAGGGCCAGTTCGGGACCAAGTCAAACAGTTTTGATAAATCAGGGAGCATCACATATGACGTATCGAACTTTAGCGCGCACTGCCGGAGCCTTGGGAGCTCTTGGCATGCTCGCCTATTTCGCCGATCCGACTCTTGCTCAAGAAGCGGCGGCCGCAGCGCCTGCCGCACCGCCCGTGCCCAACAAGGGCGACACGGCCTTCATGATGATTTGTTCGGTACTCGTGCTGCTTATGACGGTGCCGGGCCTCGCGCTGTTCTACGGCGGCTTGGTGCGCACCAAGAACATGCTGTCGATGTGCATGCAGGTATTCGCCACGCTTTGCCTCGTCGCGATTATCTGGGTGCTCTATGGCTACTCCTTGGCCTTCACCAACGGCGGCGCGTTGAACGACTATGTCGGCGGCTTCGGGAAAGCCTTCCTTAGCGGCGTTGATTCAACAACCGTCGCGGCCACATTCTCGAACGGCGTTTACATTCCGGAATATGTGTACATCGCCTTCCAGATGACATTCGCGTGCATCACGCCCGCACTCATCCTCGGCGCTATTGCCGAACGCGTGAAGTTCTCGGCCGTGATGCTGTTCATGGCGTTGTGGGTGACCTTCATCTACTTCCCTATCGCGCATATGGTTTGGTACTGGGGTGGCCCGGATGCCTTTGGCAATGCCGCGAAGGCACTTGCAACTGCGACCGGCGACGAAGCCAAGAAAGTGGCTCAAGCCGCCCTCGACGGCGTGCTGACCGATGCCGGCAAAGCATTTCAATGGGGCGCTCTCGACTTTGCAGGCGGCACGGTTGTGCACATCAACGCCGGTATTGCGGGCCTCGTTGGTTGTCTCATCCTTGGCCGGCGCGTCGGTTACGGCCGCGAAGCCATGCCTCCACACTCGCTGACAATGTGCATGATCGGCGCAGCTCTGCTTTGGGTTGGCTGGTTCGGCTTCAACGTCGGCTCGAACCTCGAAGCCAACGCTTTTGCGGGCCAAGTGATGATGAACACCTTCATCGCAACGGCAGCGGCAGGCCTTTCGTGGATCATGATGGAATGGATCGTGAAGGGTAAGCCGTCGCTGCTCGGCCTCGTGTCCGGTGTCGTTGCCGGTCTCGTCGCCGTGACGCCCGCTTGCGGCTTCGCCGGCATTATGGGGTCGCTCGTCCTCGGCCTCGTCGTCAGCGTCGTCTGCTTCACGTTCTGCTCGGGCGTCAAGAGCACGTTCGGTTACGACGATAGTCTCGACGTCTTCGGCATCCATTGCGTCGGCGGCATCATTGGCGCACTCGCGACGGGCCTGCTTGTCAATCCCGATCTCGGCGGCGCGGGCGTTCCCGACTATCTGTCGAAGCCGGGCGAACTCGCAGTCGGCGCTTACGATCTCGTGACGCAGATGACGGCACAGGCCAAAGCGGTTGGTCTGACACTTCTGTGGAGCGGCATCGGCTCGCTAATCCTCTTCAAGCTGGTCGATATACTCGTCGGCTTACGCCCCGTTGAAGAGAAAGAGCGCGAAGGTCTCGACATCACCGATCACGGCGAACGCGCTTACAATTACTAGGTCACTTGCTGCCTGGGAACTTGGACGGGCTTTGGCTTCAACGGTTCTCAGGCGGCACACGGCATCTCCCGGGCACACTCGCTTCCCCTAGCTGTGCTCATAGACTGGCCCGGACATTCGAAAGAGCGTCCGGGTCATTTTTTATAGAATGATGATGGACGCGTTTCGCGGCAGGTACGAGAGCAAGATTCTTAAATGAGATTTTCGTAGCGCGATGCAGCCCTCGGTCGGCAGAAGCCCCGGACGCGCGACATGTATGAAAATAGCGCTGCCTTTGCCGCGCGCACGAGGGCAGACGTTATAATCAAGCACGATGATGCAATCGTAGAGCCGGTCGTCGCGCCACAGCGTCTCGGCGCTCGCCCTGTAGGGATATCGGACTTCGCGATTATAGTTGCCGTCCGATGGCGCATCGCACCAGCCTTGCCCGGCCTTGACAGCTTTGAGCGGCAGTGTAGCCTTGACGCGCGGAAAATGCCCCGCGCGGAAATAGCCGTAGAGAAGCCGGTGGCGGCCGCGGGGCGTGGCCCCGTCTCCTTCGCGTTTTCTGGGGCT
>JAYSVT010000269.1:0-38320 GCA_043718455.1 Hyphomicrobium sp. | reverse complement strand
GGGCTCGTCGGCGAGAATGAGGCGCGGCCGTCGGCTCAAGGCGCGCGCAATGGCAACGCGCTGCTGTTCGCCGCCCGAAAGTTCTGCTGGAAAATGATCGATGCGGGAGGTCAGGCCCACATCGCCCAACAATTCGCGCGCGGTGTCAAAGGCGCCCGGGGTGCCCGCAAGCTCAAGAGGAAGGGCAACATTCTCAAGCGCCGTCATGGTCGGCACGAGGTGGAATGATTGAAACACAATACCGATTTCAGCGCCCCGCAGGAGCGCCAATTGATCTTGACTGAGACCGTTGAGGTTTTGCCCTGCAACAGTGACTTTGCCGCTGGTCGCCCGCTCTAGACCCGCGACCAGCATGAGGAGCGACGTCTTGCCAGATCCCGATGGACCGACGATGGCAACCGACTGGCCGGCTGGCACTGACAGCGATAGCCCACGCAGAATTTGCACGGCGCCAGCGCGGCTCGTCAGCGTCAGATCGACATTCTCGAGGTCAATAATGATTTTGTCCAAGGCGGAGTTTCATCCTCAAATTGTCCAGGCAGGTCTTGCCCCGCACATGATCGGCTTCTATTTGAATAAGAGTACTACTGACGAGAAGCTAAGGCAGAAACATGAAATTGACCCAGTGGCGCGCTCACTCAAACTTCTCAATTGCGGTTTTTGTCGCGATTGGGTTGCTCTCGCAGATGCCCCGCATGGCTTTTGCCCAATCATCTCGTCAGTCTGCGACAGGACAGATCACAATCGTTGCCTTCGGCGATAGTCTGACGGCTGGATACCTGCTGTCTCCCACTGCCGCTTTTCCAGCCCAACTGCAAGTGGCCCTTGCAGCCAGAGGATACAAGGTCGAGATCGTCAACGCTGGCGTTTCGGGCGATACGACAAGCGGCGGATTGGATCGGATAGACTGGACGCTTCAGTCCCCAGCGGATGGCGTCATCCTTGAATTGGGTGCAAACGATGCACTTCGCGGCACAAATCCTAAAGTACCGCGCGAAAATCTAGACAAGATATTGACGATTCTCAAATCGAAAGATCTTGAAATTCTTTTAGCCGGCATGCGTGCGCCCCAAAACTGGGGTCCGGACTATGTCAGAGCTTTTGACGCAATTTTTCCAGAACTTGCCGCCAAACATGCGGTCTCGCTTTATCCGTTTTTCCTCGACGGCGTGGCACTCGATCCGGCCTTGGTCATGCAAGACGGTTTGCACCCGACCGAAAAGGGTGTGGCAGAAATCGTCCGGCGCATTCTACCGCAGGCGGAAGCTATGGTTCTGAAAATCCAAGAACGCAAGACAGCCGCTAAAAAGTGACGACAGACAAAGATTGATCGCACCATGCCACGGCTCTTTACTGCCATTGAATTTCCAGACGATGTCCGCGGCGAATTGCGCCAGCTGCATCTGCCAATGCCGAATGCACGCTGGCTAAGGCCAGAGGACTACCATCTGACGTTGCGCTTTGCCGGCGACATCAACAATTCACTGGCCGAAGAATTTGCCGCCAATCTCGCCGAAATAGACACGGACGCTTTTGAAATCCGCCTCTCTGGCCTCGGAGCATTCGGCGGCAACGATCCCCATAATGTTTGGGCCGGTGTCGAGCCATCACACAAACTCGAACTCTTGGCTCGCGCGCACGAAAAAGCCGCGAGAGCCGCGGGTTTGCCGCCAGACACCCGCATGTTCAAACCTCATGTCACGCTCGCACGCTTGAAGTACTCAAGCGCAGACGCGGTTGCGCGATTTTTCACGCGCTTCGGAGGTTATCGGTCCGAACCGATCTATGTGTCTGAATTTGTCTTGATGTCTTCGAAGCCAATGACCGGCGGCGGGCCTTATGGGGCCGTCGAGAATTTTCCGTTACGCGGCGGAGTTCGCGGTTGATGACGACGGTGCCCCCGGATAGGTCGGCATCAGTCTACGATCCATTTGTTTTTGGTTTTGGATGGGCCGAAAATTCCCCATCCCGATGCAGGCTGAGAAGCCGGCTGGAACGCGACTCGTCTCGTGATCACGCGCACTTCTCTTGTTTTTCGGCGGCGAACTGCAGCCCTATCTGGCTTGATGCGAATGGGCTCGTAGGTTTCGATGGTCTTTTGCGCAACAGTAACGGTGCTTGCTTGCCCGGCATCAGACGGTTCCTGGGACACTGCCTCCGCCGCATCTCCCGTAGTATTTGTTTTCTGTAGTTCGCCTGAATCTGTCGCTGCGGCTGCGGCCCCTTCCGCTGCTTCATATTGGCGGTGCCGGGCCGCTTCCTCGTAAGACCACGGCACGGGCTTGCAGGCACAGCCTTGTACGAGCGCCTTACGATACCCGAAGGCGTGAGGCAGTTCCTTGTATTTGCGGCCCGCGAGATCGATCATCGTTTCCGTGCTACCGCCATTCAAAGAATAGTAAAACAGACGTGCTTCGGTTCCACACGACGCCCGGCATGATTTCGCGTCTGCTGCAAAATCGCGCCGCTTCGCATTGTGCCGGAGCGGAAAGTAGAACCCATCGCAAGAACGCACGCACAAGGTCCGGTAGGGACCGCCGCTATCGTGCGGGCCTACTTCATCGTCGCTGCCGGGATAAGACTGCTGATAGGGTCGTGGCCGGTACTCAAAACGGTGCGAAGGGATCGTCTGTGTCTGGGCGCGCGCAGGCATCTGAGGCCCAGAATGGCCGCCACTGAAACCAAAAAGCTTTTGAAAGAACGACTGCGCGACGGCCGGGGGCGCTAATGAAATCGATAACGTAAATGAAACAGCGCAACTCGTGAGCGCTTGCCGGATACGCATGACTGGATACTCAACACACTGGCCTTGAGCACGAGACAACCGACTTGTGCTCTTCGTGCAGCAACATGATGCGGGTATCGCAAATATTTATTGAACATAGTGCGGAGAATGCCGATTTCTTTTAAAGTGCAAGCACAACTTTGCCCTGCGCCTCGCGACGTTCGATGACCGACAAGGCTTCCACTATTCTGTCCATTGGGTAAGTCGCGTGAATTCGAGGCTTCAAAAGCCCCTGCGCAACCCAACCCAAGAGCTGCTGCATGCCCGCGCGATGAGCCGACGGGTGACGCCGCACCGAGTCACCCCAAAAGACGCCAATGGCAGAAACGCCTTTCACGAGCAAAAGATTAAGCGGAAGTTTCGGTATCTCGCCTGAAGCGAAGCCCACGACAAGGAACCGGCCCTTCCACGCGAGCGCACGAATGAGCGGCTCGGCAGCGGCGCCGCCAACACAATCGTAAACGATGTCTGCACCTTTGCCGCCCGTAAGACACCTGACAACGTCCTTGAGATCCTGACCCGGAAACCGAATGAACTCGTCTGCGCCCGAAGATTTGGCAGCGGCGAGTTTTTCCGGCGACGACGCAACAGCAATGACGCGCGCGCCCATCAACTTGGCAATTTCGACGGCCGCCTGACCAGCGCCGCCGGCAGCACCCGTGACAACGATCGTTTCGCCACGTTGCAATTCGCCCCTGTCGCGTAGGCCATGCAACGCCGTGCCAAACGTCACACTGAGCCCAGAGGCCACAGAATCCGAAACGTCGTCTGGTATCACCACGAGCGCTGACGCATCAACCGCCAACCTTTCGGCAGCGCCACCCCAGCCCACGTAAGCCATGACCCGCTGGCCGGACCGGAACTCTGTTACCCCCGATCCCACGCTTTCAACGAGCCCCGCGATCTCGGCTCCCGGCGAAAATGGGAGTTCGGGCTTACTTTGGTACTTCCCCTGCGTCATGAGGATGTCTGCGAAATTGAGCCCCACTGCCTTAACTCGAACGAGAACCTGACCGGGACCCGCCACAGGATCGTCCGTTTCCGAGATGACGAGGCTCTGAATGCCGTCGAGGCACTTGCATAGTGCTGCCCTCATGTGAGACCTCCCCGTTATGGAATGCAACCGGACGCAGCCTAGCTCCTAGCCACTTTCTTTAACCGCGTCGCCCATCGGCGCCAACACAAACGGCATAAAGTCTCAGTCCCATGACGCAAAGCCCCAAGACGCCAGATCCCAAGACACAAGACCCTAAGTCGCAACACCCCATGTCCCGAACTCCTTCCGATTCCTGGCCGCCTAGTCCCAAAGGCTACTTCGCTATCGGCGCCGAGCGCATGTCCAAGTCCTTGAACCTTGGCAACTTGATGCGTTCGGCCCACGGCTTTGGCGCCAGTTTCACGTTTACTGTCGGCGCCAATTATCAGACGATTGAAGCGCACGCCGACACGTCAAAGGGTCAGTTGCACCTTCCGCATTACAATTGGACGAGCCTCGACGAAATGGCCTTGCCGCAAGGTTGCAAGCTGGTTGGCATTGAACTCACTGAAGACGCCATTGATCTGCCGAGCTTTCGCCATCCTCTGCGCGCCGCCTATGTGCTAGGACCCGAAATGGGCTCACTATCAAAGCCGCTGATGGAGCGCTGCGACTACGTCGTCAAGATCCCGACCAGCTTTTGCGTCAACGTGGCCATAGCGGGGGCCATCGTCATGTACGATCGTGTGAGATCGCTCGCCCGATTCGCCGACCGGCCGATACGCGAAGGAGGACCTTGAATGCAACCACGCCGATGTCTGATGTTAGCGGCGGCTGGAGTGTTTTGCTCTGCGGTCCCGCATGCGCATGCTGAAGATGTCGCCAAGCTCGCAACCCTTATCGATTGGGCGCTTTATACGGACGGCAAAAGCCCGCACAAATTCTGCTTTGTGACAAGTGAACCAAAATCAAGCGAACCGGCAGATATCGCGCGCGAAGCTCCGCGCCTGTATATTTCGGCTTGGCCGGCAGAGGGCATCAAATCCGAAATCAGCGTGAGACTTGGGTTTCCCGCTAAAAAGGCCAGCGAAATTTCAGCAAGCATTGCCCCGGCATCCTTCAAATTGTTCGCCGCCGACGAACGTGCCTACGTTCAAGATCAGACCCAAGAGCTTAAATTGGTCGAAGCCATGAAGAAAGGGTCGAAACTGACCGTTTCTGCCACGACAGCAACAGGAACGGCAATCACAGACACATATTCGCTCGCGGGCTTAGGCCAAGCGTTGCAGGAACTGCAGAAGACGTGCTTTTAGTAGAGGATGTCTGTCCACGACGATTTTTATCGCCCAAATAACTGCTGCAAGCGCTCGGTATTCTGTCCCGGTCTAATGGTCTGGTTCTGCAATTCATCAGAGAAGAATCGCGGCCGTTCGCCTAGCTTATCCTTCTCGATCTCTTTGATTTCACCCGAATTGGTCTGAATGCGAACGTCGCGCGTTACCGTCGTGCCATCGGTGAGAATTGCGGTTACACGAAGGTCAACAGCGTCTGTATTCGCAGGCCATCGGCCGGCCACCATATCTTTGCCAAGGCGTCCCAGCCACTGCGGCAGCGGCTTGCCGTTGGCCTGCATGACGCGGTACTCGGAAACGTCCGCCGAGCCTTCACGAACAACGCCAGTGAACTGGACAATAAGGGTCTTTTCGCGAACGATCGTTTCAAATACAAGTTCGTTGCCGTCCGACGATGCGAGTTCGCCTGTATCGATACTGAACCGAAGCGAGAAGCCGGTTGCGCCTTGAACGTTCCAATCGTCAAGACCCACGGAGCGGCCGTACTGCGCAAACACATTGCCGATTTCTTGCAGGCGAGCTCGATCAAGGGCGCCGGTTTGCACCACCAGCGAACCGTTCTCAAATTCGCGCAGTCCATCGAGCGAAACCACGCGATTGGCCGCATCTAAGATGACACCGTCGCCACCTAGGCTGCCGGCAATACTGCCAAATCCGCCTATTTCGCGCACGGCATCAACAACCGCGCCCTTCACGACGATGCCGCCGCCGGCAGTAACTATCGCCGGGTCAACTGGAAGTTTGTCCGTGCGTGGCTCTTCGCGCACGTATTCGTCGCCAGTAACAGACACATAGATCTTCGCCGTATCAAGACCACCTTGGCCGTCAGAAACCCAATAGGTGATAACGACATCACCAGAGAAGCCCGGCGTTGGTACGAATTTCACAGTGCCGTCGCTATTGACCGAGACATGGCCATTTGTGGCTGCTACGGCCGCCACGCGAAGCGCGTCACCGTCGCCATCGCGATCATTGCCGAGAACATTGACGTTTATGCTTTCGCCTGGCTTCATCACAACGTGATCGTCTTTTGCGTCTGGCTTTGCATTCACCGGCCTGACATCAACGGTCACCGTTTTCTCGATCGTCACGGTGCCATCAGTTATCGTGTAGGTAAACGTGTCGGATCCGGCATATCCCTGGGCTGGCGTGTAAATGTACTTGCCATTCGCGAGTACAACCACGGTTCCGTGCGCCGGACGAGTACTACCAACTCCGTATTTAAGGGTATCGCCGTCCGGATCGCTGCCGGCAGGCAGTTTTCCAAACGCCGGCGTATTTTTATCCGTCGTGATGGCCGCGTCCACGCCGGTTGGCGCATCGTTGACCGGATTGACAGTTACTGTCATCGTCCGGGTAACGGTTTCAGTTCCGTCCGTCACCGTATACGTGAAGGTGTCTGTTCCGTTGAAATTCGCAGCCGGGGTGTATGTGAATGTACCGTCTGGATTGACGACGACAGTTCCATGCTGAGGCAGCGAGGAACCCACGCCGTACGTTAGCGGATCGCCATCAGGATCAGTGGCCGCTGGAAGCGTAGACGTAACCGGCGCATCTTCGTTTGTCGCTGTCGAACCATTGACAGCGACTGGCGCGTCGTTGCCGCCTGTCACGGTTATGGTCAGCTGTGCGGTCGTTGAACCACCGTTTCCATCGCTCACGGTATAGGTCACCGTTTCCGTGATGGAAACACCAAGCGCCAGTCCGTTGGCCAGTGCATTCGGCGTAAAGGTATAGGTGCCGTTGGCGGCAACCGTGATCGAGCCGTAGGTCAAGGCCAGGGGCGCGCCCGCCGCAACCATGCTGGCGCCGCTCTGTACCAGCGTCACTTGCAGAACGTTGCCGTCAAGGTCAGTGTCCGCACCGCCCACACCCGTTCCGGATGTGATTATGCCCGCGATCAAATCGCCGGATACCGCAGTGCTATCCGGACCAGAAATCGTATCATTGACCGCGTCAGGCGCATCATTGACAGGCGTGACCGTCAAAGTAACGACAGCGGTATCAAACCCGCCATTGCCGTCGCTCACGCGATAGGTGAAGCTGTCAGCTCCATTGTAGTTCGTAGTTGGCGTATAGGTAAATGTCCCGTCGGCATTAAGCACAAGCGTACCGTGCAGAGGCGCCACCACCGGTGACAAACCGTTCAAGGCATTACCGTCGCCATCGACGATCGTGATCGTGTCGCCGTCACGGTCGCTGTCTTGACCTAGTGAGCCTGGCGTCAGATCACTGGAGACGAAACCGTCTTCGGCCAGCGTGTAGGTATCGTTGACCGCGTCCGGCGCGTCATTCGCACCATTAATCGTTATGGTGACGACTTGCGACGTCCCATCGGCGGTCAACACCGTAAACGTTTCGCTAAGCGAGTCGCCAACTCCAAGCGCTTGAATGATCGCAGACGCGTTCGCCGCAGCGTAGGTCCAACCACCATTCGCCGCCAGTGTAAACGTACCGTAGGTTCCAGTTTGGCTGCCGGCTTGGAAGATGGACTCGCCAGTATCGGGGTCGGCGGCTGTAAGGTTCCCGAAGGCCTCAAGCAATCCATCGGAATCACCGTCTACGTCTTCAGTTACGGATCCCGATATCGCGCCGCTTATAACAGCTCCGTCGTTAGTGCCTGTGATGGTCAGCGTTAGCGTCGCGGTATCAGTCAACCCTCCATCACTCAGCGTATAGGTGATGACATGAGTGCGAATAGCGCCAACCGGCAACGCGTTTGCAGCGGCGTTCGGCACGAACGTGTAAGAACCATCAGACGCGATCGTTAATGACCCGTAAGTCAAAGGCATTGTTGCGCCAGCAGGACTGACGATCACGCCGCTCTGGAAGGACGACACTGCAAGAGCACTGCCTTCCGGATCACTGTCGATGCCGCCGACGCCCATACCCGAATTTATCGCTCCGGTTATGACATTCCCAGTGAGCGTTAAATCTTCAACGCCACCGTTAGAGTCGTTGGCAGCGAACGGTGCGTCGTTGCCCGGTGAGACGGTACCAGTGACGGTGGCCGTGTCCGAAAGCGTTCCGTCCGAAATCGTGTAGGTAAAGCTTGCCGGTCCGTTGTAGTCGGCGACTGGCGTAAAGACGAGTTGGCCGAGTGCGGTAAGCGAGACCGTGCCATTGGTGACGGCAACGGGGTTGCCAATAGCAATTGGATTGCCATCGACGTGGGTAATGGAGAGTGTGGTTCCGGCGTCGATGTCGCTGTCGTTGGTGCGCACCGCAATCGTTACGCTGCCATCTTCGGTAACAGTGAAGTTATCGTCATTTGCAACAGGCGCGTCGTTCTGAGGTACAATTGTCAGGTTGACGGTTGCCGTCTCGGCGACACCGCCCGACAACACCGTATAGGTGAACGACGGCGCGCCGTTGTAGTTGGCTGTGGGCGTGAAGATCAGCTGACCGCTGCCGTTCAGCGTGATGGACCCGCCCGTGACAGAGACTGCAGGCCCACCGACCGTGATCGCCGAACCGTTCACGGCCGTGACCAACGGCGCACCGTTCTCGAACGTGTCGTTGCCGAGAACGGCGAGCGTCTGCGGCGCGTCATCCTCATTGAACGTATAGCTGTTGCCGGCGATATCGCCGACCGGAGTGACCGTGATCGCGATCGTGCTGTTAACGGCCGGTGCTGATCCGTCGCTAGTTGATACCGTCAGGCCAATTGGCGCTGCGGGCGTACCGGTATTATAGTCGCCTACTGGCGTGTACGTAATCGAGGCCACCGCCGCATTAATCTGCGCTGCCGTACCTGCAATCGTCACCGAACCAGAGCCGTTGCCTGTAATCGTAGCCCCGCCGCCCGTCACAACTGTTAGCGTGCCCGTGTTCGCCGGCAGCGACAGCGTAGTCGTCACAGGTCCACCGTCGATATCGGTGACCGAAACGCCCGCGACGATGAAATTGGTATCCTCGCTGACTGTCTGTGCACCCGGAACCGTATGCACCGGCGCGTCGTTGGTACCGGTGACGGTGACGGCGATGGTTGCCACCGAGGTGCCGCCTTCGCCGTCGGAGAGGGTGTAGGAGATTGTCGTGACACGGGTGACGCCGGTTGCCAGATCGTCGAACGCGGTGCCGGGGTTGAAGGTATAGGAGCCGTTGGCTGCAATCGTGAAGGTGCCGCCGTTGGAGCCAGCGACCGCCGATCCGACGTTGGCACCCGAGCCATTGACGGCGGAGACGGCCAGCGTATCGCCATCGGGATCGCTATCGGCGCCGTTGCCGTTGTTGGCGAAGACGCTGCCCGACAGAGATTGGTTCTCGCTTGCCGCCAGCGCATCGTTCTGAGCGACCGGCGCCGGGTTGGTGACCACCCAGGTGAAGCTCTGCGCGGTCTGCAAGCCGCCGCTATCGGTTGCCGTCACGGTGACGGAGAACGGATCGATGGTGCTCGCCGAGTTGTCAATCGTGCCGGAGATGACGCCGGTCGTGGCGTTGATGACGAGACCTGTTGGCAGACCGGTCGCGGTATAGGTCAGGGTATCGCCCGAATCGGGATCGGAGAAGTTGCCCGAGACGTTGAGGCTGATGAGGTTGGCGTCGGCGTTGGTCTGGTTGGCGATGGCGCTGGAGGTTGGGGCATCGTTGCCTCCGGTGATGGTCAGCGTCAGCGTCGCGGTCGCGGTTCCGCCTTCGCCGTCGGAGATGGTATAGGTGATGGTCTCGGTCACCGAAACGCCGTTGGCGAGCGCGTTCGCCGCCGCGTTCGGGGTAAAAGTATAGCTGCCGTTCGCCGCAATCGCGATCGCGCCATAGGTCAAGGTGAGAGGCGCGCCGGCGGCGGCGGACGAGGCCCCGCTCTGGATCAGCGTGACAGAGATGCTGTCGCCGTCGGGATCGCTATCCGCCCCGCCCGTGCCGGTGCCTGAGCTGATGGTGCCCGTCAGCACGTTGCCGGAGAGGGTGGAGGAATCCCCGCCCGCGTTGGTGTCGTTGACCGCCACCGGCACAGGGTTCAAGACCGTCAGGATGAACGTCTCTGTGACCGAGCCGCCCGCGCCATCGGAGCGCGTCACGTCAATCGTATAAGGACCTGTCACGGAGGCCGCGTTATCGATGGTGCCGGAGATGAGACCGGTCGCGGCATTGATCGAGAGACCAACCGGCAGTCCCACAACCGTGTAGCTGGCGCCAGGACCGTCCACATCGGCAAACGCAGCGGCCGCCGCTATCGATAGCGCCTCGGCATCGTTGCGCGTCAGATCGGACAACGGCGCCACAACAACCGGCGCGTCGTTGACGGCATTGACCGTGATGGTGACGGTGGCCGTCTTGGTATCGCCGTTGGCGTCGGTGATCGTGTAGGTGAAGCTATCGGCGCCGAAGAAGTTCGGGTTCGGCTGATAGGTATAGGCACCTGTCGTGGTGTTGAAGGCCGTGACAGTCCCGTTCGCGGGACCGGCCGTGACAGCAACCGAGGTGATCGGCGTGGTGCCAAGATCGGTATCGTTGGTTAGAACGTTGCCGGAGACAGAGGTATCTTCGTTGGTCGCCGCCGTGTCGTTCGCCGGATCGGGCGCCAGGTTGATCGAGATCGAGGCCGCCGCCGCAGATGAGTTCACAGTCCCGTCGTTCACCGTCACCGTGATCGACCGCGTCACCGTCGCCGGGTTCTCGCTGGTCGAGGCGAACGTGATCGCTCTAATCGCCGTCTGGTAATCGGCAATCGAGGCCGTGCCGCTGAGCGTCACCACGTTGCCAGCAACCGACGCCGTGATCCCAACGGGCATCGTGCCAGCCGCCAGCACATCGCCCGCTTGCGCGTTCGTCAGCGTGATCGCCGCACCCGTGAGCGTCGTGTTATCCACATCGCCAATCGCCAGGTCCGTATCCGCGATCGCAACCGCCGTCCCGTTCTCGGTGTACGTCACAGCGTAACCCGTGCCGGCCGCCGACCCGTCGAGATCAAGCGCCGGCGCGTCGTTGACCGAAGTGACCGTGATTGTCGCAACGGCCGTGTTCGACGAATTCGTTCCATCGCTAACCGTGACGTTAATCGTACGGGCCGTCGTATTTGGGTTTTCGGACGAATTCTGGAACTTGATCGTTTCGATGAAGTCGGCATAGATGGCCTTCGTGGCCGAGCCAGTGAGCGCAATTGAAATCGTACCCGCCGTCTCCGTGACCGTATAGGTGATACCACTAACGGTACCTGTCGATCCGTTAGAAAGGACCGTTGTTCCAATCAGGAGCTGATCGGAAGTCTGCTTGTTTGTCAGAACGACCGTGCCAGATGCAATATTTGAACTGTCGGAGTCAAAAATTGAGCTATCAGTGTCGGCAATCGCGACGGCTGCACCATTCTCGGTGTACGTGACCGTCCAATTATTGGCGGCCGTATCGGCCGTGGTGGTGGTTGTGATTGTCGAGGCGGTATTCGTCACCTGCACATTGTCGATCGCAATATCATCACTACCGCCGCCAGCGTAGGAGAACTGCAGCGTTCCTGATCCAGTCAGCGCGGTCGCGAATGTCAACGTAATGGCCGATAAAGTGCCCGTCGATTCATTAGTAACCGAGTTCGTAGTTGCAGGTCCGGAGACGCCAAGTGCATAGCTCCAGGTACCCACCACGCCGGCATTATTGCCACCCGTGCCGACGCCCGAAGTGAATGTAGCCAGCGTCACACCAGCATACGACACCACAAGTGTGTTCGTGTTGTTCGCTGAGTCCTGCCAAGCCATATCGAACGAAATGCTGTTGATCGCATTGGTCGTATCAACTTTTGTTGACGTCAACACGCCTGCTACAACAGTTTCCGTCAGTGTGCTTGTATTGGCTGGGACAGTGATCGCCTGACTGAGGCCGTTGGTACCGGACGTCCAGATGTAGCGGCCGTTTGCACCGGTGCCATTGGTACCGGTTTCCGTCCAGCTAGCCGGTGCCGCTGAATTGTCAGCAAAAGATCCGTTAGACACGAGATTGGAGGTAACTGTCGATGGTCCCGAAACAACGACCGTCGGAGTTGAATTCAAATCAACGACCGGGTCCAATACAGGCGTAATGTTGACCGTTGCCACTGCCGTATTGGAATTGATGAGCCCGTCGTTCACGACAACGTTGATGGTGCGCGCGGTCGTCGTTGGATTCTCACTCGTTGAAGAGAACCGGACTTGCTCGAGTGCGGTTTCGTAGTTGGCTCTGGTTGCCGATCCGGTCAGCGACAACGTGCCCGTCATCGAATCGTAGGACGACACGATGCCAGCGGGCAAAGCCCCGGAAATCGAGAGCACATCCCCTGCCTGCACGTTTGAAATGACGATCATGGCGGATTCCATGTTCGTGTCATCGGCGTCGGTGACGGACGAGTCGACGTCGATGATCTGAACCGCTGCGCCGCCTTCGACATATGTCGAACTGAAGCCAGTCCCAGCCCCCGACGCATCGAGATCCAGGACTGGCGCATCATTCGCGCTGAACGTAATGTCGTGCAACGCAATGAGCTGCACTGTTGGATCGCTGATCTGACCGGACCGGTAAAGTATCGTTATCTGTGTAATGCCGGATTGATTGAATGTGAACGTCGCCGTTCCGCCGTTCGTTGTGTTTGTGGCTGCCGATGTGCCCGTCACCATATTTCCGGAAACGGCGTTTGCCGTACTGCCTGTTACGGTGGTGGGATTGATAACGGAACCGTTGTCTCCCGTTACAATTACCTGATCGGTAAACGTAGCAAAGTCGATGTCGAATATGCTGAAGGAAACGTTCGAGACGCCGCCCGGATGTGTGAAATTTATAGTAATCGCGACCTGTTCATCACCCAGAGTCGTTTGCGCTTCAAAGTCGACGTACAATTGCAACGCAGATTGTCCGGTGCCGCCGTCGGCAGCTGTCGTAGCCGTAACAGTCTCTGAAGGAGTTGAATCCAAGAAGTCATCGGTATCGCCGGTAATCGCAATGTTCACGTTGCCGCTACCGACGACGAAGTTGCCCGTTAACGAGCCCTGTGTCCAAGCGGCGGTGTCCCAATCGAGTGTCTCGAGGACATTGGTCCATAGCTGTTGGGCGCTCTCGCTGAATGCAACCGACGCTCCAATGTCGCCCAAGTGTTTTTCCAGATCCCAGTCGCCGCCAAGCTCGCGGTGTCCTGTTAGATCGTCCGACGCTGCGATATCGGCGCCGGTACGTTCGGCAAGCGTGCCCAAAAATGCGTCGCCTTGCGGCCCGCTCGCCACGTTGCAGCCGTACAAAAGAATGTCGGCGTCATCGGAAAGGGCCGCTTTGATTATGCCAAGTTCGTCTGCATGCTCACCTTGCATTGAGCGCGCATCGAGTATCGTGTTGCCGAGCTGCAGTTGACCCGTTGAGCCATGCGACAGAATATGGATCGCATCGATGCCGCTGCGGGTACTGAGCACTTCCGCGATTTGTTCGACGCCGTCCCGCGCAGCATCCAAAATGATGACTTCAGCATTGGGATTGATACCTGCCAACAGCGTGGCCTTGTCCTGGACGCCGCTGTCGATGAAAACGATTTCTTGCGTAACTCGTGCCGGCGCCGCCAGAGTAGCGTCCGCAGATGCTGATGCTTCAGGTATCACATCCGACGGCGCACGGGCCATAGCAGCGGCAAGACGTTGAAGATCCGATACGGCCGTATCGGTCGATTCTGTGGCTGTGTCTTGATCCGCCTGTTGATCGGCAGCCGACACCACGGTCGCAACAGCAGCGGCATCAAACGCGATGCGCTGTTCCAACATGCGATAAGATGGTTTGCGCTTGCGCGCTTTGGCACGCGGCTCGGACAAATCGTCTGCAATGGGACCCTGCAGGTCACCAGCTTTTGACCGGGGAAACTGATTCTTCACGTCGATACCCACTCAAACACGCAACTTTGCGCAAAAGAACTTAGGGCGCAGTACGGCACCCAACATCAATAAGTTGCGGGAGTAACCTTATAAAACTATGAACGTAAAACGAAGTATTGGGTCAATTCGACATTTCTCATATATCGGAGTGAAGAAATTGCCGGGTTAAACCTTTCATTTATAATTGAGCTGTTCATATTTCGTATATAATTGGATTAAAAAATTAGCGGTCAGGGACGTCCTACTATCAGGCACCGCTTTCCCGTATAAGAACTCGCGCTATTTCACGCCATATTTGAGAAGCGAAACTTTCTGCCTTTCCTTTGATCTGCGCCACACCACGAAATCTCGCATCCATATTGCCAGTGGTGCCGATAATTTCTAAGGTAACGGCATAATGCGCAGCCACCGGCACAAGCTGATGTTTAGAATCCGACTGCACCGCAATCCTGCCGCCGTTGACAGACGCCAGATCGGCTATTTCAATCTGGCGTGCGCCAGCAAGCGATATATCGCGCAGACTTATTTGCAGCGATTGCCGCAAACCATTCTCTGGAACAAGACGTCCCTTATCTCCATTTTTGAGCCGCCAAAGATCTTTTTCCGCGACGTATCCGCGTGCTGCAAGTCCACGCTGTCCGCCGATCAGAGCAATCATTTCCTTTTGCGAAATGGTGCGGCCGGCATGGAGTTCTGAATTGAATTCAACTAGGTGCCCGGCAATTGGAGCTTTAATTTCAAGCTCCGACCTCTCTTTCTGAAGGCCTTGAAACTTGGTGCTTAGCGATGCCAATTCCCGGCGGGAAACCGCGCTATTCTCGCGGTCGACGTCATCGGCCGTCAGCCGTGCCAACTTCGCCTTTACCCGAGCCATTTCGGTGCGAACGACCCGAAGCTCATATTCTAGATCATCTGACGTCAGAGATACCAACAGAGTTCCCGCAGCAACGGTTGCGCCGCGTTGCGAGTGGACTGCTGAAACTTTTGCCGGCCGGGGCGGATAAACGCGGGCCAACTCGAAAGGCTCGACGACTACGGGTATTTCGACCCGGGTGGACCAAGGCACGACGGCCGCGACCAGCGCGGCAAGCGCGACGCCCGCCGTTACGTAAGTTCGCCTTGAAGCAAAGACAGCCGGCTTCATTTTTGCCCATTCCTTTATCTCTGCTACCACCGGATTGACAAGAAACACTGCGACTTCGACGACGAAGAGAACGAGTCCGAGCGCCTTAAAGAAATAGGCGTAAACCAGTGCTGCAATGCCCAAGTAGAGAAGAAACCGGTAAATCCAAGTTGCCCAGGCATAGGCCGAGAGAGCGAACAACTTGGCCGGTGGCATATCTTCTGGACAAGGTGCCTTGATCGCGAACAGTGTCTCCCTAAGCCGCCAGCGGGCGACCTCGAAAGCCCTTGGTTGCAGATTTGGAATGCCAACCAGATCCGCAAGGATGAAGTATCCGTCAAAGCGCATGAATGGGCTGAGGTTGATGACGAGGCTCATAAGCAAGCTGCTCGTTGCCAGCAAGAACGCCAGGCTCTTCAACTTACCTTCTGGCAGAAAGGACCACGAAAAAGTGGCCAAGCACGCGATCATGAGTTCGACCGAAATGCCAGCAACGTCGATCGCCATGCGCTTGCGGCGCGACGTCAAGCGCCAAGCGTCCGTGACATCCGTGTACAGCATCGGTGTCATCATCATGAATGCGACGCCCATTGCCGGGACCTGGCAGCCGAGCCTCACGGCTGTATAAGCGTGACCAAGTTCGTGCAGGCCTTTGACAAAAAATAGTATCAGCGCGAACCACATCGCTCCCGAAACCGTGAAGAAATGCTGGAACGTATTGACGAACTGATCCCACTGACGTGAAACCAAATAAAGCCCAGTAACGCCTAAGCATGCCAGTGCAATGTGGACCCATCTTTCAAACAGGAATGAAACGGACGGTAGCGTTGCGACCAGGAACTCTTGAGGTTTCGCCAGCGGAACTCGGAAATACAAATAGTTGTGCAGCAGCCATTTGGCCCAGCCTTGTTGTTCCCGGCCGCTCTTGCAAGACAACGACTTCCATTCGCCGTGCAACGGATCGGCGGTCAAGTAGTTGGCATGAGCAAACTTAATGAGCTCGTTGATTGAATCCAACGACACCGAGATATTGCGTGTTTCTTCTAGTTCCGCGCGCAAGGCTTCGGCGTCTTTGACACTGTGCCAAAGCGCAAGCATTTCAACGGTTAAGTCATCGACTTCGATGTATCGGTGCTGAAGCGGATCGTAGATGCGCCAGCTTTGCTCGCCGTCCGCATTCTTGCGGCCCGGAATGAGCTTCAGTTCCTCTCTGAGTGCCGGAAGTAGGACCGGCTTTGCCACTCCTCCGGCCGCAGGCGTCATAGCCCTGTCCATTGGCGTATTGTCGAATAGGGCCGCCGCAGAAGATAAAAGAGCAGCGCAACCTTATCGCCATAGATCTGGGCCGTGCCGCGTGCGCCGAGCCTCGGCACCACGCTGCTTTTGCCCTTGGGCTTGGCCACCACGCGAAAGCTCAACTGAACACCGTCATTGACGCGAGCAACATAGTCGGAGCGCACGACCACGCCTTCCGAGCTGCGCAAGGGGTCGGAGTCCAGGAATACTTTAACCCGCGCGCCTTCACTCAAAATGATTGCGTCGGCAATGGGAACATCAATGCGAAACTCAATTTGGGACGGATCAGCGATCTCCAACAGCCTCTCGCCAACCGCTACGGGTCGACCGATAAGCTCGTTCTTGCCAGCAAAAACCGCGACACCATCGCGCTCTGCCCTCAAAACCGTTTTGGCCAAGAGATCGCGGGCATAGTCGCGTTCCGCAGTCTTCAAACCAAGTTCGGCGCGGACGATTGCGAGTTCATGTTTGCCACGCACGTCCGAAAAAGCCATCTGGGTCGTCGTCTTCAGCCTTGCTTCCGCAACCAATACCTCGCGTTCGGCAACCTCCAGCCGGTTGCGCAACATGGTATCCGTGAACCGGAGAAGGACGTCGCCTTTCTTGACAGCCGCGTTGGTTTCAATCGGAATGTCATCGATGACGCCATCGATCGTTGCGGCAACAATATATGGAGACGCAGGGCCCACTTCTGCCGGCGCCAAGGTCGTCAGTGAAACCGGCAGCACCGAAAGTATGGCAAACAACGAGGCTGCGATCGCGGCAGCTCTTTTGCCGGGCTTCAGCAAGGATAGAATTTCCACAGAATTAGTCAGGCTCAGCCAGGCGTGACTAAAAGTTCCGGCGAGCCGCTCAGCGACCAAACTGTCCCTATCTAACCACGCGGACTCTCGCGTTAACAGCATGCCGCCGATGACCGCGGCGCTGCGATCAAGGAACGGCACCCACAGCGCTTCCGACATGGGATATGTCTTTGCCGACTGTTCCGAATTATCGGAAAACGCCGAAATATTGAACTCACGCATCTGCTGTGCGCCAAGTTCGGCAGAGACGCGCGACATGGTCCGTTCGACCCACTGGATCAAGGGAACGGTTCGATCAACTGTGGCGAGACCTGATACGGCGGCCACGACGAAGTCTGTTCTATTGTAACGAAGTACGAAGATTTGCCGCGCACGCGTGAGCTTTCTGCCTTCGTTGGCAATTAACGCCAGAAGGTCATTTTGATTTTTAGCTTCTCGCGCTTCGGCTTCGATGGCTAGCAACTGTAGAAGTGCGGCTCTCTCGTCGCCGCTTTGCCCAGCCACCGGCAAGATATGCGCCTGCGGAACGGCCTGGCGGCTTGGTTGGGCTATGCCGTCGCGCTTTGCCTGCTCGGCCATGTCAGCCCCTCGGCTCGTCGAATAGTGCCGCGCCGCTCATGCCGGACAGGATCCCGCTGGCCGCCGCATCGGCATCAAAAAATCCCATGACTTTCACGGTCTGACTGACCGGATCGACGGCAGCGCCAATGCGCGATACGCGAGCCGGAAATGCAGCTTGCGTTTCATCGACCGTAAACACGAACGTTGTTTCCGGTTTCAGCCATTTGAGCCAGTCGGACGGCACGATAAGTTCGATCTCAAGCTTCTGATCTTCGATAATTGTCAGAAACGGTTTGCCGGGGGCTGGCATTTCGTGTTCATGAATGCCGAGTTCCGCAATTCGCCCGTCGAACGGGGCAACGACCTTGCATTGATCAAGCCGGGCCCGAAGTCCACTTGCGTCCGCTTCGGTGCGCTTGACACGTGCGCGCGAAATCTCCAGATCCGATTTACCAACGGCCTTGTATTTGTCGAGCGTCACATTGTTTTCCAGCGCCAGTCTCATTTCGAGTGTCTGGGCTTCAGCCGCTGCCAATTCAGCTTGATGCCGCCGGCAATCGAATTCGATGAGCACGTCGCCTTTGCGGAAACGGTCGCCCTCCTTGAATTTTGCGGCAGCGACGGATGCTTGAAAGTCTGTCGAAATTGTTGCCTGATTTTGCGGCCGAACCACGCCGCGTATCGAACCCGGCGGATCGGCTGTCTCCGCAGCGGCGCGGCCCGGCGCCGCAAGCAGCGCAAGTCCAGAAAAGGCTCCGACACGAACCTTATTCAGCCACTGCGACTGTCGCTTTGACACGATTTTCTCCCCGCTCAATCCATAATTTCTGCAGCTGTGCCGTCAGATCGGAAACACTCAACTGCGGATCGAGTACGTCCGAATAAGGGTCAAGTCCCATCGACGCGAAGAGGTTTGCGTAACCGTTTTGCAGACTCGCGAATGCAATGTCGTGCTTGACCTCTGCAACGAGCGTATTCATTTCCTCGCGAATTAGGGTTTGTTCGCTCACGTGTTCCGCCTTCGCTTCCGAACGCATCTGTTCGATTAGGCGGCGTTGAACATCGAGATATTCGTCGGCCGTTTTGAGTTCGCGGCGCAGATGCAGGTAGCGCACGTTGCTGACATGGACCTGGGTGAGGATTGCCATGGTGAGCGCGAGTTCGCGCTGGCGCAGAACCTCGTCTTGCAATTCCACGATCTCGTGCTTCTGCGGATATTGGAATACTTTCAGCAGATTCCAGCTTGCCTTGTAGCCCCACCCGGCCCAGTTGTTATTCAGAAGAAACTCGTTGCTATCGTAGTTCAAGATCATGTTGGGCTGAATGCCGGGCAGCATTTCAAGCAGTGCCGCGTCCATTTCGCGTTCATTGATGCGCCGCTGATAGGCGATGTCGCGCAACTCCGGCCGGTTGAGCATTGCGAATGTCACCATTTCCGGCACATTCATACCAAGGACCGGCGATTTGGCCGTGCGCGGTGGCACGACGATCGAGAATTCCTCGTCCGGAGGAATATTCATCAAAGCCGACAACTGGGTCTTTGAGACCTTCAAGTCGCGCTCGAGTTCTTGAATGGTGCGTTTGACCTCGACGAGCTCGCGCTCGTAGGTCAGCGCGGTAATGGGCGAAGTGTCGCGATTATCATAAAGCTTGCGCGTGTTCTGCAATGCCTTAGCGGCGCGGCGCTCAAGCAAGTTCAACTTGCGCATCAGGCGTTCGGCACTGACCGCACGCCAATAGGTGGTGCGCACATCTTCAACTATGCGCTGGACAACCTTGCGCTTCATTTCGGCCGAGATCAGGCTCTTGTCGGCCGCCTGCTGAGCGCGCACGTAAGACAAGCCGAAATCAAGAACGTTCCAGCTGAAACCGATATCGGCCGTCTTGATCCGTTGTTCTTGCGACGTCGATGTCTGCAGGCTCTCGACACCCGTACCAACATTGACGCTATTCGACGCGCTGACGTTGCTGCGCGCTGCGTATCCGCTGTTGGCAACAACCTGCGGCAACATATTCCAGTGTGTGAGATCAAGTTCTGCGATCCGAAGCGACGTTTGCATTTCTTCGACTTTGAGGTCGAGATTGTACTTGATGGCGCGCGCCATGGCTTCATAGAGCCCGATTCCGTTCGCAGGTGGTTCCTGATCGGCCGCAACTTCCGCCAGATCGATCTCGGCTCGCGCCCTGATCAGCTCGTCGGACAACGGCTCGGGACGCACGGCGCAGCCTTGTAGGAGGCCTGCGAGTGCCATTGCCAGGACAGCCAATGTCGGCGTTCGTCTCACGAGAGTTTTCACTTCATGCGGGCGACGCGCACTTTAATCAACGAATCAGTAAGGAAGCCCGGAAACGACGTTGGCCGCCAATTCTAAACAAGATCCTAATAACGAGAGGGCGGGTGGCGGCAGTGCAGCCAGCCACTACAGGTTGGGCCATATCGCCCAAAAAAAGAAAGCCGCGCATGATTTGTTATTGCGAGGCAGTCGTTTCATCTTCATCGACGCACTATTCAGGTTGGTTTTAGGGAAACAAGGCCTTACTCGTGCTTGCGAAGATGCAGATACAAGGCCCCCTCGCCGCCATGCGCGGTTGCGGCTTGGGTGAAGCTGACCACAAGGCCGCGAAGATCGGGTTCTTCTAGCCAGCGGGGCACGTTGCGCTTTAAAACGCCGCGATCACGTAGCGGAATGACATCTTCGCCCGCATCGGTCGCACGGCCTGAGAAGCTGCCTTTTCCGGTAATGATCAGCACCCAGCGCAGGCCCCGCCCGTGAGCCCGATGGAGAAAAGCGCGCAATGCATGATGCGCCTCGTCTTGCCGCATACCGTGCAGATCCAGACGCGCTTCGATCTCAACGCGGCCCGAGCGCAGCTTTTTGGCGTTCTTGCGGTCGAAATCAGCGATGGGGGGCACAGCTATCTTGGGTGCTGCCAACCGTGGCATTGCGTTAGTCCCAGCGCCTGCCGCTGCTTTCGCGCGATTGCGGGCAGGAACAGATACGATCACCTCTACACGCCGCAGCGGCACCTCATCAGTGGACGCCTCGCGCGGCGCCCGCACCCGGCTTTTGGCACGCTTGAGAGGTACGATCGTTTTTGCGGTGTGGTCCCAATCGGCGGCCTCGTCGTCGTCGATCTGCCGGCGGCCACCCTTCCCAGTTGGCTTCTTCAAGGTGACTGGTCCGCGATTTCTGTGCCGCTTTTTCCTGAGACAGGCCGCAAGACATAGAAGCGGCCAGGGTGCTTCGTTATGCCGGCGATCTTTCCGGCCTTGTCGCCAGAGCCGAAGAAAATGTCGCCGCGTTCCGGTCCCTTAATCGCCGACCCTACATCGTGCGCGATCATCAGCCGGTTGAAACCATCGGCTTTGCCCGCATGAGTGATGTTGGGTGCCGCGACGAAAATAGGCGTGCCAAGTGCGTGATAGCCTGTATCGACAGCGAGGCTACGGCCGGTTTGCAGGGGAATACTCAAGGCACCCATCGCCCCTTTAGCCTCGGCGCCTTTGAGTTCGCGGAAGAACACGTAGGACTGGTTCTTCCACATGACCGGCGCGGCGCGGGCCCTGTCATCCTTCAGCCAATTCCCCAGGGCCTTGAGAGACATGTTGTCGGGGGTGAACGTGCCACTATTTATCAATTCCCGGCCGATCGACGTGTAGGGATAACCGTTCTTCCCGTCATAGGTAATGCGGATCAGTTCACCATCCGGAAGCTCGATCCGAGCCGAACCTTGCACTTGCATAAAGTACACGTCGACAGGGTCGCGGAAGTACAAAAGCTCAAGGTCTTGACCCTTGAGGCCACCCTGTTCGATTTCCGCCCGTGTCATGTGGGGCACCAAGCCGTTTGCTGTTTGCCTTAGATGCGTGAACTTATGGCTTTGCGCTCCGCGCTCGCTTTCGGCAACCACATTCACAAGGTCGGCCGGACGCTTGTAGACCGGAGTCTGATAGACACTCGACGGCGCGCGCGATCCCTTGATCAGCGGCTCGTAGTATCCGGTAAGAAGTCCCGGCGTGGCAGCCTGATCAACGCGCTCAGGATGGAAATGCGTTTCGAAAAACATACGTGCCGACGCGCGGGTTATCGTCTTCAGAAGAACGGCAAGCTTGCAGACATCGGCCAACGCCTGAGACGCGCCAACAGCACCGGTTCGGCCACCCGATTTGGCCGCGGCTAAAACTGGTCCGCAGGAGGCCACGAAGGCCTTGAACGCCGCGAGATGGTCATCCTTCTCCCAACCCGGCAACGCAGTGAATGGGACGGGTGACTTCGCTATCGATTTCGCTGTCATTTTAGGAGTTGGATTGGGTGTCATGGCCTTGTCCGCAGGAGCCGCACCTTGCGAGACTTTGCTACCCTGACCGGCATCGGCGCTCGGCGCAAGCCCGGCCAACAAGACACCAACGCCAAAACACGCCGCAGCCCTTGCTGCGGCGCTGGTTAAGCTCCGTGCTCGCTGTGCCGAAAGTTGCAACCCCCAGTCCCCGTAAATTGGCCCGATAAGATGGCCTCGTAAGTTGGGCCGTAATCGTCCCCTTGATATTGCCTAGACGTTGTTCTCCCGGACCTAAATAATGCGAATAGCCTTCACATCTGCCAAGTCTGCTCTAATTCGGCGGTTGTGTCTCGACCAATTTCCAGTTGGGATTGTCCAGTGCCCGCCGGCTCGAGACATCCCGGCTGAACGTCCAGATATCGGTGACTTCGGTTATTTTTTGGGGGTCGCCACCAATGATGGCTCCGGCCGGATCACGCGTTGCGGTGATAAGCTCGCTCAGGAACCGAACAGTTACCGATGCGGCGCCGTTTTGCACTTCCGCTCCAACAATGTCGGCTTTCTTGATGCCGACGAACTGCTGATCGACCAGTTCGCCCCGGGCCTCGCGCTCCCCGATTGCGGCTGTAAACCCGTCATAAACATCGCGACTTAATAGATCCTTTAAGGCCTTGCGATCACCGCTGGCAAACGCCGAGACGATCATTTCATAGGCCCGCTGAGCCCCTTGCAGGAAGGGATCAGGGTCAAAGTTGCGATCAGATTTGTTGATTGCCAGCAAGCCATCAATGGTGCCGGGATCGATAGCGGGATAAGCCCGAATTCGCGTTTCGCCCGCACTGATTGCCGCTTCACCGGCCTCGGGCACGATGGGCTCGTCGCGTTCCCGCCGGGGCAATGTTATGACGTCGCCTGTCGAATTGGCGTTCGAAGCTTCCGATTCAGACCGGTCCCGGTTTTTGAGACGCTCGACACGCGCATCGTCTTCCTCGGTTCGGTTGCCGAGGACGCTACGCAGCTTCATGATCGCCACCACGGCAATTATGAGGGAAATGAGGGTAATTAGGTCCAACTGGCCATTCATCCCGAATTACATCCGTCTAGTCTTGAGAGACCATTGTACACCCAAGTACAGGGACGCTCCACTTTTCTCAACCTAATGTAAGCACGCTTTGTCCTAGCGCCAACTCGATATCGCAATTGGCCGCGCCGGTTTCAGCAGCTAAAGTGTACCCAAACCCGGCGGACAGCCATGCCCCAGCCCCTACGACTTGCGTTGTTTCTGACCTTACTGGCCCTTCCGCTGGTAGAAATTGCCATTCTCATAAAGGCCGGTGGTTGGCTTGGTTTTTGGCCCGTATTGCTGATTATCATCGTGTCAGCCGTTCTGGGGTCAGCGGTTGTCCGCCAGAGAGGCATATCGGTCTTCAGCCGCGTCTTTGCGGAAATCGAGGAAGGACGCAGCGGTCTTGAACCAATGTTTGACAGCCTCCTGGCCGTAACCGCTGGCATTTTCCTTATTCTGCCGGGACTGACGACCGACTGCCTAGGCCTGCTATTGCTCATACCGCCAGTGCGAAAACTGGTCGCAAGACTGGTGCTGCCGCGCGTAGTCGCTAGCCCAAAGGGCGATACGCAGATATTCGAAGAGCGGTTCAAACGACGAACTTCAGAGGACAGACCCACCACAGAGCCAGCTTCAGACGCTATCGTTATCGAAGGCGACTATGAACGACTTGGCGAGCGGACAGTTGACCCGCGCAGCCCGGGGCCTGGCCAGCGATGATCAGCTAAACCATGGAATTGCGTCACTTTCCGTGCCGTGATAGCGAGCCCCCAACGCCACACAGGAACGTGGCATGCGCCACGGCGCGAAACGGGCGCAACAGGAATTTAAGGAACAGATGACCCAGAGCAGCAACGGCCAACCCGGCAGACCGGACAACGATTCGATCATTCCGATCCAGGCGAAGGTCCTCAGTCAGTACATCAAAGATCTTTCTTTCGAGAACCCGAACATCCGGAAACTGCTCACGGGTCCAAGTCAGCCGCCCAACATTAAAGTTGAGGTCAACGTTCAGTCGGAGCGGATCGAAAAAGACGTCTACGAAAGCGCGATCCTCTTTAAAGCGACCGCTGCCAACGATTTGGGTACCATCTACGTCCTTGAGGCGGACTATGCCGGCCTTTTCAAAATCGAAAGCATCCCGGATCAGGCGCTCGAACCGTTCCTGATGATATCCGGCCCCATGACACTCTTTCCGTTTCTCCGCCGGCTGATTGCCGATGTCACGCGCGAAGGTGGCTTTCCCCCGCTATTGCTTGACCCAATCGACTTCGCGGCTCTCTACTTTAAGCGCAAGCAGGACCTCGCCGGCACGACTGGTCAAAAGCTCGATTCATAAGTTGATGCCCGAGCTGCTGGCCGGAAAATCCAGGACTCATTGCCAGTACTTGAGCCAAACAGCCTTGGCACCGAGCTCCTCGATAAACACGCGGTGCTGGGCTATGCCGTCCGCACCGATCCGCGCGGGCAACGGAGCGGGCCTTTGTACGGCGCTTACATTTGTGCCGCGATCGCTTTTACTTCCGGCGGCAGGCGCCGACTTACTTTGCAGACCAAGCGCTGCTTGCCGTTCGCCAAGCAGCTCGACGTAAACTTCGGCCAACAGCAGACAGTCGATGAGCGCGCCATGCTTCGTGCGCTTCGACATATCGACGCCGTAGCGCTTACAGAGTGCGTCAAGACTGTTGGGTCCCGCCGGATGCTTACGCCGCGCGAGCGCCAGCGTATCGACGACGCGGCTCATCTGCAGCGCTGTCTTGCCAGCCAGTTCCAATTCGAAATTCAAGAAGCCCATATCGAACTGCGCATTGTGAATGACGAGTGTGTCGGACCCGACGAATTCGAGAAACGGCGTCACGACTTTGGAGAAAAGCGGCTTGTCTTTCAGGAAAGCGGTCGAGATCCCGTGAACATTTTCTGCTTCAACCGGAACGTCTCGCTCAGGATTTATAAAGCAGTGAAAGTCACGGCCGGTGGGAATCCGATTATAGATCTCGACGCAGCCGATTTCGATAACGCGATCGCCGCGTTTGGGATCGAGTCCTGTTGTTTCGGTGTCGAGAATGATTTCGCGCACTCTTTGTTGCCCCCAACGGCGATTAGCCAGCACTGCTCCAGTGCTTCTGGAACGCCGCGCCGGGCCGGTTCGCCAGCACATTTATAATAGTATCGATCTGGGTGTTGCAGGAGCTGACAGGGCCGCTGGTGTCCACAACAAAATCTGCCCGTTTGCGCTTTTCTTCGTCCGGCAGCTGCCGTTGCAACAGTTTGGTAAGTTTGGCTTCCGACATGCCGGGCCGCGCCAGCACGCGCGCTTTCTGAATAGCCTCAGGCGCGCTCACAACAACCACAACATCGACGAGTTTTTCGGCTTTCGTTTCAAAAAGCAGCGGAATTTCAAGCACCGCCATTTTGGCACCACGCGCCCATTCCTGCTGCAAAAAATCACCCTCTGCCTCGCGAACGCGCGGATGAACGATGGCTTCGAGAGTTGCGAATTTATGCGGTGAAGCCAGCAGGGCCGCAGATAACTTAGCCCGGTCCACTTTGCCGTGTTTCGTGGTTCCAGGAAACGCGGCTTCGATATCGCCGCTGAGCGCGCGATCGTAAAGCTCATGCACTTTAGCATCCGCATCGAACACGTTGATACCCAGCGCACGAAATTGGGCGGCCGCTGTCGACTTTCCCATCCCGATCGATCCAGTGAGACCAATGATGAGCATCAGCAGTCCTCAATATCGGCTACA
This sequence comes from Hyphomicrobium sp., assembly GCA_043718455.1. Taxonomy (GTDB): domain Bacteria; phylum Pseudomonadota; class Alphaproteobacteria; order Rhizobiales; family Hyphomicrobiaceae; genus Hyphomicrobium_B. The sequence continues at coordinate 12,517 of JAYSVT010000269.1, read as the reverse complement.
ATGATTTGTCTGAGTTCATCTGTGACTTCAGGCCGGACTCCGAACCATTTTTCAAATCCTGGCACGGCCTGATGCAACAACATGCCGAGGCCATCGACTGTCGTCAGACCGTGCGCGCGCGCCGACTTGAGAAATGCCGTTTCGAGCGGCACATAAACAATGTCGGCCGCGACACAATCGGCTTTGAGTTGCGAAAAATCGATTTCCGGATCACCGTGACCCTTCATGCCAAGCGTCGTCGTATTGACGACCACGCTTGAGTGGCGCGATCTCTCATTTCTTTCGGACCAAGCAAACGCTTTTACTTTTGGACCGAAGTGACCGGCCAATGTTTGTGATCGCTCATGCGAGCGGTTGAACACCTGCACGCTGGCGACGCCCGCCTGAAGGAAACCATAAACAATGGCGCGCGCGGCTCCACCAGCACCGAGAATTGAAACCACACTGTCGCGCGCACTCCAATTCGGCGACGCCCGCTGCAAGTGCGTCATGAAACCGTAAGTGTCAGTATTGGCGCAGGCAAGTTTTCCGCCCTCGAGCCAGATTGTATTTGCGGCGCCAACAGCGATCGCGGACGCGTCCTTGACCTCAGCTGCGGCAAACGCGGCTTCCTTGTGCGGCACTGTTACATTGCAGCCCTGCAGGCCACGTTCTGAAAGTGATTTCAGAAACGACGGAACATCCTCAGGTTTCACTGGCAATTTGGTGTACGAACCGTCGACGCCGTATTTCTTCAACCAATAGCCATGAATGAGCGGCGAGCGCGAATGCTCGATCGGCCAGCCAATGACACAAGCTTTTTTCATGACATGACAATGCTGCGATTGCGCAATTCGGCGAGCAACGCCAGAAGCGGCATGCCTAGAATCGTGAAATAGTCGCCTTCCACACTTTCAAATAATTGCAACCCAAAGCCTTCAAGCTCGTAGCAGCCGACAGAACCAAGAATGCGGTCACCCGCGTGATCTAAATACATATGCAAGAACTCGTCAGAAAAGTTCCGCATGGTCAACTCGGCACTGTCTATCGACTCCCAAAGAACTTTCCCGCCCTGAGCCAGTGCCGCGCCTGACACAAGTTCGTGTGTCCGCCCGCGTAATTGTTCAAGCACGGCCTTGGCCTCAGCCAAAGTCGCGGCTTTCGAAAAGATGCGGTTTCTAAGAGCGAGCACTTGGTCGGACCCGATAACAAGCGCCTCGGGAAATTGCGCTGATACAGCCATGGCCTTTTCGGCAGCAAGCCGCGCCGCAACATCACTCGCCTCAATGTTGGAAGCGCCGTGCAACATCGCCGCCTTTATTGCCGCTTCGTCAATCTGAGCCGGCACGCAATCAAAACTCAGGCCGGCCGCAGTCAGCATCGTTTTGCGTGCAGCACTCGCCGACGCAAGTATGAGGCGAGCCGCATCAGCCATTGTTGGCCTCGGCGTCGGCTTCAATGCCGGCTTTACGATCATGGAGCAGTTTGAGAATCATCGTCGCCGATTCTTCGATCGACCTCCGCGTAACGTCAATGATCGGCCAGCCATTCTTAGCTGCGATGCGCCGGGTATAGGCGATTTCAGCCGTTATGGCATCGCGGTCGACATAGGAATCAAGGTTGCGATCCGCCATCAGAACAGCGCGATTGCGTCTGACTTCTGCGAGCCGGTCAACGTTTGCGACGAGACACACGACAAAAGCAGAATGGGGCTCGGTCAATGCCACTGGCAGCGTCACCTGCGGCACGAGCGGCAGGTTTGCTGTTTTATACCCGCGCTGCGCCAGATAGATGCTGGTGGGCGTCTTCGACGTACGCGAGATCCCAAGCACGATAATGTCGGCATCGCTGAGGTTTGCGGGCAAGCGGCCATCATCGTGGGCCATTGTGAAATTCATAGCGTCGATGCGGCGGAAGTAGTCTGCATCCAATACGTGCTGACCTGCGACCGTCGGCGTTTGCGGGGAACCAAGATAGCTTTCAAAAATCTGCATGATGGGCTTTAAGACAGCATGGCACGGCACGTTCAGAACCTTACAGTGTTGTTCTAGCTCTTCACCTAGCGCCTTGTTGACGACGGTGTAGAGAACGATACCCGGCTCTTTGCCGATCTCCGCAAGGACCCGCTTGAGTTGCCGCTGAGTTCTGACGAGCGGATGCATATGCTCAATCGGGCGTACATTCGGGTACTGCACAGCCGCGGCCTTGGCGATGGCCGACAACGTCTCGCCGGTCGCGTCGGAGACCAGATGCATATGAAAGAGACTGGGTGCTGGGCTCGCCATGTCGGTTCGTTTTGTCTCCTTAAAACCACCCTGTGTGGTGTTGATAAACTAAAAGGTTATCCAACCTTCTGGCCTGGTTTCTCGCCTTGAGAGAGCAACTTATCTCTCATCCACCGTGATACCCACATTTCGCCGAAAACGAACTCTTTTTTGCCCAGGATGCAACGCCGGCGGATGGCACGATCAAAACCACCAGGTTGTCCAAAGATTATCAACAGGCTGTTCATTCAGCTTGCTGCTGCAGCCTCACTGTAACCCCTTGAATCAAAGGTCGTAATTCATGCTATTGCGCCGTCTTGCGACATCGGCCTAGACCTCGTAGGCAATGTTCCGGACTATGTATGGCTCTCTGCTTGCCCGAGGATAAGTCGCGGATCCCCGTAAGCCACAGCACTAAGAGTCAAAACAATAATACCTTAAGAATCTAATTTAGAATCTGAAGTGCAGGGAAGTTAGGCGATGCGAGTGGATGCTTCAACGCAAGTGGTGCGGCGGTTTATGGAACCGTTCAAGGGACACGCACTGTCAACACCGCCGATTTGGCTGATGCGTCAGGCTGGCCGCTATCTGCCCGAGTACCGGGCGACGCGCGAACAAGCCGGCGGTTTTCTGAAGTTGTGCTACACACCGGCACTTGCCGCTGAAGTCACACTGCAGCCCATCCGGCGCTTTGGCTTCGACGCCGCCATCCTTTTTTCCGATATCCTGGTTGTGCCCGATGCGCTTGGGCAACCTTTGAGCTTTGTTGAGGGCGAAGGACCGAGGCTCGATCCGATTCGTGATGTCAACGGCTTGCGCCGACTCGATTTGAAGTCTACGGCCAGCAAGTTCGCGCTCGTTTGGGAGACCGTTGCGCGGCTACGGCAGGACTTACCGCGTGAGACGGCACTCATTGGATTTTGCGGCGCACCGTGGACGGTCGCGACGTACATGGTTCAAGGCGAGGGATCGACCGATCAGGCGCAAGCGCGATTGTGGGCCTACCGGGACGAAGCCGGTTTTACGAAATTGATCGATTTGCTGGTTGAAACGTCGATTTTATATCTCGACGGACAAGTCAAAGCGGGTGCCGATTGTCTGCAAATTTTCGACACTTGGGCCGGAAGTTTGCCGGACGACGAGTTTGATCGCTGGGTGGTTGAACCGACAAAACGCATTCGTGAAGCGTTGCGGGAAAAGCATCCAGATGTCCCCGTGATTGGATTTCCCAAAGGCGCGGGACCGGCTGCCGTTTGGTATGTGTCTGAAACCGGCGTGGATGGCATTGGCTGCGATACTGCAACGCCGCCTTACATGATGCGCGAAGCCTTCGAAGATGAGAACGTTGTTGTGCAGGGAAATCTAGATCCGCTGTTACTTGTTGCAGGTGGTGACAAGCTCGACCAGCGCGTCGATGAAATCTTGGAGCTTATGGACGGCCGGCGGTTTATCTTCAATTTGGGTCATGGAATCGTGCCGCAAACCCCGCCTGAAAATGTCGCCCGACTTGTCGCTCGCGTTCGCGGTCAGGCCTGACGCATGGAATCGACGTCAAGAAATCCAACATCAAAAGCTGCGATTGCTCTTGCCGTGACAGCCGTTTTGGCTTTAGGCGCGATGGCGCTGGCCGGTCCCAGTGCGTATCTCTGGATCAAGGCGCTGCACGTCATTGCCATCATCTCCTGGATGGCGGGTTTGCTCTATCTGCCCCGGCTCTTCATCTACCATTGCGATGCCGAAAAGGGCTCCAAGCAGTCAGAAACCTTCAAAGTCATGGAACGCCGCCTGTTGCGCATCATAATGACCCCGGCCATGGCCCTGGCGTGGGTTCTGGGCTTATGGCTAGCCTGGTCAGGGGGGCATTTGACGGCACCATGGTTCTGGGCCAAGCTTGCACTCGTGGTGGCACTCTCAGCGGTCCATGGTTACTTTGCGGGTGCTGTGCGGCGTTTTGGCGAAGATCGCAATGATAAGCTGCAGCGGCACTGGCGCATCTGCAACGAAGCCCCAACGATTCTCATGATCCTGATCGTCATTTTGGTCGTCGTGAAGCCATTCTGAGGTCTTTGCGGCACGGTTTGGATCTGTTATACACGTTGCGTCTCAACAACGGATCGTAGCCCGATGGCCAACGAGCCGTCGGCGGGTTGACGGGCACTTCGGCCGCCAACCTACCGGTAAGGCGCCCTGCCTTACCCCCGCGAAATTCCCATTTCTAGCCCGGCTCCATTCGATACGTCCCGCCCCCTTAGCCGAGGCACATTCGGAGTTATCTATGAAGGAAATGAAGCTCGAGGACCTGAAGCGGAAATCTCCCGCTGAAATGGTAACCTTCGCTGAAGAAGCTGGCGTCGAGAATGCCTCGACCATGCGCAAACAAGAATTGATGTTTGCGACGCTGAAGCAGCTTGCAACGCAAGAAACCGACATTATCGCAACCGGCGTCGTGGAAGTTCTCCAAGACGGCTTTGGCTTTTTGCGGTCGCCCGATGCCAACTATCTTCCGGGTCCCGACGACGTTTATGTTTCTCCCTCGCAGATCCGCCGTTTCGCATTGCGCACGGGCGATACTGTCGAAGGCCAGATTAGAAGCCCAAAGGACGGCGAACGTTACTTCGCCCTTCTCAAGGTCAATCAAATAAACTTTGAAGATCCTGAAGCAACCAAGCACAAAAGCCATTTCGACAACTTGACGCCACTTTATCCGACGCAGTGGCTCAAGATGGAAACGGAAGATCCGACGATCAAGGATCTGTCGCCACGGGTGATCGATGTCGTGGTTCCGCTCGGCAAAGGCCAGCGCGCCTTGATCGTTGCGCCGCCGCGCACCGGTAAGACCGTGCTGCTGCAGAATATCGCCCACTCGATCACGGCCAATCACCCTGAATGCTACTTGATCGTGCTGCTGATCGACGAGCGGCCCGAAGAAGTCACCGACATGCAGCGCTCTGTGAAAGGCGAGGTTATTTCCTCGACCTTCGACGAACCGCCGTCACGCCACGTGCAGGTTTCTGAAATGGTGATTGAGAAGGCCAAGCGCCTAGTCGAACACAAGCGCGATGTGGTGATCCTTCTCGATTCGATCACGCGCCTTGGCCGCGCTTACAACACCGTTGTTCCGTCATCGGGCAAGGTTTTGACCGGCGGTGTCGATTCGAACGCGCTGCAACGTCCGAAGCGTTTTTTCGGTGCGGCACGAAATATCGAAGAAGGCGGATCGTTGACGATCATCGCTACCGCACTCGTCGATACCGGCTCGCGCATGGACGAAGTTATCTTCGAAGAATTCAAAGGCACGGGTAACTCGGAAATTATTCTGGATCGCAAGGTTTCGGACAAACGCGTATTCCCAGCCATCGACGTCGCACGCTCTGGCACGCGCAAAGAAGAGTTGCTCGTCCCCAAGGACCAGCTCAAGAAAGTCTATGTTCTGCGCCGCATCTTGAACCCGATGGGCACAATGGACGCCATCGAATTCCTCATCGACAAATTGAAGTCAACAAAGACAAACGGCGAATTCTTCCAGAGCATGAATACGTAGTTCGTGTCAGGTCATTCTAGTTCCTCAATCGGGGTATTTTGGAGATAAACCTCGATTTGTATGCGGTTCAGTATTCTGACAATATTGCTGCATGAGCCTGACGCTTTCCGATATCGACGACCTGAGGCGGAAAAAGCACGATCCCATTTTGGTGGGTGAGCTTCCCAATATCATTCGGCTTGCCCTCAGGCTGCGGGTGCCGCTCGTGCACTTTTCTCATCAAAGTCTGAAGCACGTTGAACAGAGGCACCCAGATGTCACGGATCTGGATATACTCATGATCCCGTTTGTTGTTCGACACGGTTTGATTTTAAGACAGCGGAGAAAGCGGAACGTCATAATCGCATGCTATCAGCAGCCGATGTCGCATCGTCGTTTCCTTGCAGCTATGAAAATCTCTGATCGTGGATCAGAAGTTTGGCTCGATAGCTTCTATCGCACGAGGCCGCGTGAAACGGCTAGGCTGTTGCGAGGAGCAGAGATATTAAAGCATCACGATTGAAAATTAAACAAGCGCGCCTCGGACAGCGGCGCGCTTGCTAGTTCAGGCAAGATGGGGCCTGCCACTTAACCCCACATATTGCTCCCGCTAGTCCGATAAATTCTATTTGCGGTGCCACGGCAGGCAGATTTTCACCGTGTCGCTTGCCTACGTCCAAACTCTAACTGATTCATTACAAAATCGCTAGTGAACCGTTGCGTTTTCAATAGGTTACTAATTTCTGAGTGATTTGAGTCTGTTAGTCGATTTAGGGTGTGTGGACAACTATGTAGACTGTGTTGAAAACATGTTGGCAGACGATGGACTGGGCTCGGAAGTCTACTCAGACAGCGTGCCGCGACGCCTCGATCTGCCTTTGCAAGCCGGCCTTATCGTTGACGTCGGCCAGCTCGAGAGTCGTATCGTCGACATGGTTTTCTTTTGAACGGCCGGCGCAGGTAGGGCCAAGTACTTCGATAATCGTCGGGTGCCCGCTTCCTGGGGTGGCTGCGTTTTTCCAGCCTTCGACGATGACACCCTTTTCGCGATATTCGGGGTCGCGCAGCAGCACGTCATGAAGCTGCTTCAACTTGTAATGCGGCACGGAAGCGAAGAGATGATGCGGCAGGTGATAGTCCATGCCCCAAGGGAAAACGGCGTAACGAACGAGCGGGTTGTTGACCAGGAAGATGCGCGTGTTCGTCAGGCGCCCGCGGTCGGCATTGCCGTGCTGGATCCACTCCCTCAAAATCATGAATAGCGGGAACGTCGTGAACAGCGGCAAGATCCAGAGCAGGCCGAAGAAACTCCAGGCGCGCACGTCGTAGATGATCTCCATGGCCGTCACAAAGCCATATACGATGGCAAGCCAGGTCATGCGCCCAATTGCTGTTGCGCGATGCGAGATCACGGGATCGATCTTGTTCTTCTGGAAATGGCTCTCGGGGATCACCGAATAATAGACCGAGACCATAGCCCAAAGCGCCAACAGCGCGACGGAGGCCCAAACTGGTTCTTTCATGCCGAGCAGGATGATCGACGCCACCGGCGCGCCGAGTGCGAACAGGACGCCCATGCGCACGACCCAGCGTGAGGCCTTGTGCGACGTGTCTGCATACGGGTTCGTATCGACTCCGATCGCCGAATACTTGGCGCGGGCCGCGATATAGCGAACAAGATTGGGCAACCATAACAGCCGTGCGATAGCCCATAGGAGCTCCATATGAGCTACGGGAAAATCAAGCCAATGGCCGCTTTCCTTGGCTTGATCGAAGTTCGGGTCGCGATCGGGATCGTTGACGAACTGGTGATGAGCCAAGTGATGAATGCGGAAGGCGTACGTCGATGTGTAAATTGGAAAGGCTGCGAACCAGTCTGAAACGAGTTCGCTCATTTTGCGATCAGCAAACAGAATGTAGTGCGTGCCTTCATGAATCACGCCGCCGAGCTGATGTTGGGATGCACCCATGATTACGACCGCTATGGCGGAAACTGGAATGGCAATAGCCCAGCTGAGGCGGCCATCGATGGCGGCGAGGCAGCACCATACAGCCACGGCGATCGTCGCCAACATTATGGCATAAACGCCTGCGAGATAGCCTAAGTTCGTTGTATTATCGCGCTCCTTAAGCGCTTGGATTTCCGTTGGGGAGTACTTTGCACCGCGCTGCGCAACTGGCTCCTCACGCGGCTCGCTGAACAACAATGGCTGTGCGCTCATCTCAATTATACTCCGTACTGGCACTCCAACATTCGGGCATGACTCGCCACGATCCGTCGCAGTGTAGATATTTCTGACCAATTTGGTCCTAGTTGATCAATGATTTCAATAGCGTAAACGCCTATGGCACCAGCTTCGACGGCTGCCTAGCGATTTTCAAACGCTCTACCAGGGCATTAGGTTCAGTTACGGGCGCTCCGCAAACTGGACCACTGCAAACATAAGCCGTTGCAATTCTTATATTATCTAACTTTCCTTTCAAGGCGGGCAGTTGTTGCTGTACGCCGTTAACTTGGATTGCAAATTCTAGCGCACCTGGGTTGGATGTACAAATCAGAGCCTGCGGCAATGCAGCGTTATGGCTTTGTTCGGCACCAACGACCACAATTTGGGTCAGCGCTTCTAGGTCGAGCGAGGCTGCTAACAGACCGCAATGGCCTACCGGGCCCTGAGCGATATCTCCTTGGAACGCGACATACAGCTCGCGCGCGCGGCTGTCGTAGGCGGCGTCTCCGGTCAGGGCCGATAGCGCGATGAGGTTTGAAAGATGGATCGTGTTGGCGCTTGGCACCGCGTCGTCGTTGGCGGATTTCAAGCGCACGATGACATCGTCCGTATCATCTGCCGCCGTAAAGTATCCGCCGTCTTTGCCGTCGCGGTGACGCGCGTCGAGCGTGCGTGACCACGCAATCGCTTGGTCGAGATAGCGCGCATCGCCTTTGACTTGCAGCAACCTGATCGCCGCGAAGATCATGTTGGCATAGTCGGAGGCTGTCGCCGGCGCCGTGCAGCGTCCACCGCGCGCGGAATGCCAGAGCCGGTTTTGATCGCGCGACATCTGCTTCGAGACAAAATCAAACGCCGTGTCCGCGAGCGCGATCCACTCTGGCTTCTCGAATACAACGCCAGCGCGGGCGAGCGCACCAATCATCAATCCGTTCCAATCGCTGAGAACCTTGTCGTCCCAGCCGGGCCGAATCCTTGGTGCGCGGCGGGCAAACAATTTGCAGCGCATTTCACCCAACCGCTTCTCATCGTCGTCGCTCAACAATGCGAGGTTGCTGAGCCGGTTGAGGATCGTATGGCCTTCGAAATTGCCGTGAGGCGTGACGCCATACACGGACGCGCAAAATGCAGCATCTTCGGCGCCCAGGACTTCCGCTATCTCTGAGGCGGGCCAAACGTAAAACTTGCCTTCTTCACCCTCGCTGTCAGCGTCCAGCGACGCAGCAAAACCGCCGCCATCCGCGATCATTTCTCGCTTCAGCCAGTTGACGGTTTCGCTGATGCGCCGCGCGAACAATGGTTCTTGTGTTTCGCGCCAGACTTCTGTCAGCAGGTCGAGAAGAAGCGCATTGTCGTAGAGCATTTTTTCAAAATGCGGTACGAGCCAGAATTCATCGACCGAGTAGCGCGCAAAGCCCCCGCCCAGGTGATCGTAGATGCCGCCCTGGCAAATGTGCGTCAGCGTCGTGACGACGGCTTCTTTCGCTGCGTCATCATTGAAGCGCATGGCGCCGCGCCACAGCAGCCACAGCACATTCCACTGCGGAAACTTCGGTGCGCCGCGCAGGCCGCCATGCTCCTTATCAACCGCGTTGGTGATGCGTGTGACCAGATCTTGGACCATGGCTTCCGTCGCCGTAAAGCCAGCGCGGCTTGGCGCGCGCTCTTGCAGTGCCGCCATCAAACCATCGACGTTGCCTTGAATGCGTTCGGGCTCTTCCTGATAGAGCTGCGCGATTTGCAAGAGCACAGACACGAACGCGGGCCGGCCGTATTGCGACTGTTTTGGGAAATAGGTCCCGCCGAAGAACGGTTTCGCGTCGCTATCCAAAAACATAGTCAGCGGCCATCCGCCTTGTTCGCCGAGACGATGCAGCGCGCTCATGTAAATCGCATCGATGTCAGGGCGTTCCTCGCGATCGACTTTGATATTGACGTAGAGGCCGTTCATGACGTCGGCAGTGCCCTGGTCTTCAAAGCTTTCGTGCGCCATGACGTGGCACCAGTGGCAGGCGGCATAACCGACCGAGAGCAGGATCGGCTTTCCCGTGCGCTTGGCTTCGGCCAGCGCTTCGGGTCCCCACGCCCACCATTGGACAGGGTTGTCCTTGTGCTGGAGCAGGTAGGGACTGGTTTCGTGGGCGAGTCGGTTTTCGGTCATTGATCATCCGGTTGAGTTCGGGTTGCGGGCGGGCCGATCTACGGGTACCCGATGACGATGGCAGACGCTTCCAAAATTGTCGCTTCCACAATCTTCGCACTTTCGAGCGGCGCCGGCAAAGCCGGGGTTGCTGTCATCCGCGTCTCAGGCCCGGCTGCGCGTGAAGCGTTGGTCCGCATGGCGCCGCCTGAGGTCCTTGACCGGCGCGCTGGGTTGCGCCGGATCGTGCATCCCGTGACACGTAACATCCTTGATCAGGCGCTGGTTCTTTTCTTCGCCGGCCCCCGTAGCGAAACGGGCGAGGACGTCGCCGAGTTCCAAGTCCATGGCGGGCGCGCAGTTGTTCGCGCTGTCCTCGAAGCGCTCGGCGCCGTTCCCGGCTGCCGCTTGGCAGAGCCTGGCGAATTCGCGCGCCGTGCCTTCGCCAATGGCAAACTGGATCTGGTCGAAATCGAAGCCCTCGCGGACCTCGTGGATGCCGAAACGGAGTCCCAGCGCCGGTTGGCTTTGCGATCCGGCAGCGTGCTCTCGGCGCTTTACGAGGGGTGGCGCACGCGTCTCATTGAGGTTGCGGCCCTGGTTGAAGCGGCCATCGACTTTTCAGATGAAGGCGATGTCGGTGCAAAGTCCTTTGCAATGGCAAGGGAGTGGGCCGCGCCTTTGCTCGCAGAAATCCGCGCGCATCTTGACGACGGCCATCGCGGCGAAATCCTGCGTGATGGATTCCGAGTAGCCCTGCTTGGCGCACCCAACGCTGGCAAGTCGAGCTTGCTGAATGCACTCGCCCGGCGCGAGGCGGCGATTGTTTCGGAAGAAGCAGGCACGACGCGCGACGTCATCGAAGTGCGGCTCGACCTCGGCGGCTTACCAGTGATCGTATCGGATACGGCGGGCATCCGGGAGGGCAATGGCGACGTTGAACGCGAAGGCATCCGGCGAAGTCTGTCGGCAGCGCGCGACGCCGAGTTGGTGCTCTGGCTCTATGAGCCCGATGGCGACTCGACACCGCCCGAATCGATTTCACGTGAAACGTGCGTGGTCGTGGGGACGAAGGCGGATCTCACTGTGTCACCGGGAGAGGGGGAAGCAGCCCTCTCGATCTCAACGAAAACCGGGGCTGAGATCGACACCCTTATCCGGATGATCGCGTCACGAGCTGGGGAGGCGGTCGGCAGCAACTCCGATCAGCCGGTCATCACTCAGGCACGGCACCGGCAGCAGCTCGAAGCCTCGGCAAAAAGTCTTGAGACCTTCTTGGCGGGTGACCCCGATGCAGTCGAATTGCGAGCCGAGAACGTTCGCCGCGCTGCTCATGCGCTTGGCCGAATAACAGGCCGGGTCGATGTCGAAGACGTGCTCGGCCAAATCTTCAGCCGGTTTTGTATAGGGAAATAAACAACAGAATCTCGGCAGCACATTGGTTTGCTCAGGTTTAAGCCGGAACATTCTATGACGCTGAGTGTTGTGACTTGAATAAATTAGTTCTTACCTGGAGACTTCGGTGCCCGTACAATTTCAAACCTGGGGCGACGCTATGATGTCGTCGGTAAGTCAAGCGCTCGCTGTATTCTTAGCAGCAATCCCCAAGCTGATCGGCTTCGCAGTCATTCTGGTCGTCGGCTGGTTTTTAGCGTCTTTGATTGCCAAAGCGGTAGCAGCCGTGCTGCGGACGGTTCGCTTCAACGAACTTGCGCAAAAATCGGGCTTTTCTGATTTTGTTACGAGCACGGGCGCGGAAACAGACGCCTCTGGCTTCATCGCTCTCGTTGCTAAGTGGTTTATTCGCTTGCTGGCAATGGTTGTTGCGTTTGACGCCCTCGGCCTGCCCGCGGTCTCAGACGTCTTGCGCCAGATGCTTTTGTGGCTGCCCAACCTTGTTGTAGCTCTCGTGATTATCGTATTGGGAGGCCTCGCGGCAAAAGCGTTCTCCGGAATTGTCAGAGGCTCTGCCGCCAGGGCTGGGCTTGGTAACCCAGACACTCTTGCAACGATAGCGAGTGGCGCTATTTGGGCCTTGGCAATCGTCATCGCGGTGAACCAGATAGGGATTGCTCAAACACTCATAAATACGCTGTTCATGGCGGTTGTCGGTTCAGTGGCACTAGCTGCCGGGTTAGCGTTCGGTCTAGGAGGCCGGGACACAGCCTCGCAAATTCTTGAGGACTGGAGAAATCAGGCCCGCGATGCGAAGCCCAGATTGGACGCTGCTGCGGAAGAGATGGCTCGGCAAGTCTCAGCAAAGACCACATCGGTTAAGAGCGAAGGTTCGCGTTTCCAGAGGTGAGGTCCCGATACCGTTGAGTCCAGTGGGCCCTTGGCCCGCTGGCCGCGTTTGGGGCCTGCTGCCATACAGTCCGGTTGTTGC
>JAYSVT010000268.1:0-38357 GCA_043718455.1 Hyphomicrobium sp. | reverse complement strand
CGCGGTTCGTGAAGAACGACGTGGCCCAGCGCAATGCCAACGGAAAGGGGTTCTCCCTCAATGACCATCGGCTGCGATTTCGACAGTTCAATCGCAGCACCCGTGCCCGCCACCGCACCGGATATCAAATTCTCGGCAATGACCATAGCGGTCGCATGAAGAACTTCGACGTCCTCGTCGGAATACTCTTTCTGGGTTCTGTTCTGAATGACCAGAACACCCAAGCATTGTCCTGATCGATCGATCGGAACGGCGAGTAGCGAGTGATAGATTTCTTCGCCCGTTTCAGGCCGGTAAGAAAACGCCGGATGATTTGAGGCCTCCGGCTCGTTGACGGTAACGCCCAATTCGGCGCAACGCCCGGCAAGTCCCTCGCCGCGCTTTAGCCGCGTATTGTGAACGGCTGACGAATTAAGTCCTTCCGTCGCGAAGAGTTCGAGCGAACCATCTTGGCGTTTGAGGTAGATGGAACAGACTTCGGCGACCATAACACCGGCAATTTGCCGAACGATCTTGTCGAGCTTTTCCTGACCTTGCCCATCGTCGGACATAATTTCCCGCAGGCCGCGCATGATGACGCGCAGCGAAGTTTCGCTTGGCAGTGGTCTTGGGTCTTCGCCGCGCCGGGTTACCATGCTCTTTGCCGCTGTTCACCGCGCATTTTACGCGGGATCTTCCTGATCAGAAAGCAGCACGGCCAGTGGGCCACCCGCTCTCAATCGCTGTCTAATCCATATGCCGTGTGCAGTGTCCTGACCGCAAGCTCGGCATAGGCCGCGTCGATCAGAACGCTGATTTTGATTTCAGACGTGGAAATCGCGTGAATGTTGATGCCCTTGTCGGAGAGCGCCTTGAACATTTGCGACGCCACGCCCGCATGACTGCGCATGCCGATGCCGATCACGGAAATTTTGACGACATCAGCCGAACTCTTGACCTCGAACGGGCCGATATCGGCTTTGGCCTTCTTCAAGACGTCCAGAACGCGCGGGAGTTCAGCGGCCTGAATTGTGAAGGTCATGTCGGTATGCTTGCCATCCGGCGTGACGTTTTGGACGATCATATCGACGTTGATGTTCGCTTCGGCCAGCGGTCCGAAAATGCGGGCCGCAATGCCAGGTTTGTCGTCGACCTTTACAATGGTGACTTTGGCTTCGTCTTTTGCATAAGCGATGCCACTTACGACCTGTTGCTCCACGATCTCATCCTCGTCACAAACGATTGTACCGATATTCTCCAAATTCTTCATATCGACGGCTTTCATGGCGTCTGGTGCCACGAAGCTCGACAACACGCGCGTGCGTACCCGGTACACCATGGCCAGCTCGACAGACCTGGTCTGCAAAACTTTTGATCCCAGTGACGCCATTTCGAGCATCTCTTCGTAAGAGATCTTCGGCAGTCGGCGCGCCTTCGGCACGATGCGCGGATCGGTTGTATAGACGCCATCGACGTCGGTGTAGATATCGCACACGTCGGCTTTGAGTGCGACGGCTAGTGCGACCGCGCTTGTATCCGAGCCGCCGCGGCCAAGGGTCGAAATGCGGTTTTGTTTTGGCTCGACACCCTGGAACCCGGTCACAACCGCGATCTCGCCGGCATTGAGCCCCTTCATGATGTCGTTACCGGGGACATCGAGAATCCGCGCCGAACCGTGCGCTTCGCTTGTTTTGATTGGGATCTGCCAGCCAGACCACGAACGCGCTTTAAGCCCCATCGATTGCAATACGATTGCCAACAGCCCGGCAGTTACCTGTTCGCCCGTTGCAACTACAGCGTCGTATTCGCGCGGGTCGGCTAAAACGGAGGCTTCGTTGACCCAGGCAACGAGCTGGTTGGTCGCGCCCGACATGGCCGAGACGACAACGGCAACTTTATTGCCGGCGTCCACCTCGCGCTTGACGTGGTTAGCCACGTTGCGGATGCGCTCGACATTGGCGACGGACGAGCCGCCGAATTTCATCACCACAACTGCCATCGTGCCCGCTGCTTCTTATCTATTTTTTGCGGCGGGAGACGTTGGGTTCCCGCCCATAGCACAAATCAACCCAAACTCGCGTCAGACTGAGTGCGCCGGCCAAAGAGGCGGCGCCCCCGCATACCGCATCCCGCATCCCGCATCCCGCAAGCGATTCAACGAAGATTCTCGTGAGACTGGCGCTTCTTAGCGGCATAGCCGCAGGGCCGCAACTGGCGCCCAGTGGCGCCCGGACAAGAAAACGCACCGAACTTGACAATCCAGCCCGGCGGGCGGCCAGTAAACATCCGAAACAGGAGTGGAAATGGCATCTCCGGCTGACGCCCCGGCACGCGCAGGTCCCCAAACCGGCTCAACGCTCGACCCGGAAGAGGTTGCGCGCTTTTCCAAGCTCGCCGCCGAGTGGTGGAACCCCACTGGTAAATTTCGTCCGCTGCATCAAATTGGGCCACCCCGCCTGTCGTTCATCCGAAGTGCCGCCGAATCTCATTTCAAGCTCGATAGCAGAACCGTTCGCACGCTGTCCGGCTTGACAGTGCTCGATGTCGGTTGCGGCGGCGGACTGATTGCGGAGCCTTTGGCTCGGCTTGGTGCCAAGGTTACAGGCATTGATCCGTCGGAACGCAACATCGCCATCGCTAAAGGCCACGCGGAACCGCAGGGTTTGACCATAGATTATAGGGCTTCGCGAGTTGAAGACCTCGTTGCATCGGGTGAGTGCTTCGACATCGTCACCTGTCTTGAAGTCGTCGAGCACGTGCCCGATGTTGGCGCCTTTATCGCCGAATGCGGCAAGGTTTTACGGCCAGGCGGGCTGATTGTATTTTCGACCATCAACAGAACGCTCAAAGCCTGGGCACTGGCCATCGTCGGCGCCGAGTATGTTTTGCGCTGGCTGCCGCGTGGCACACATCAGTGGGATCGCTTCGTTACGCCCGAAGAACTCACCCGCCATTGCGCTAACGCAGGTCTCGCCGCACCACGCTTTGAAGGCATGATCTACAATCCGCTGCGCGATGTGTGGACGCTCGCGCACGATACGGACGTAAATTATCTAGCGTCTGCCACGAAGCAGATCTGACGGCCGGAGTGATGACTTTGCCTGCGCCTCCCGCAAAACCCAAAAAATCTGATCTGCCGCAAAAGACGTGCGCAGCGTGTAGCCGGCCGTTTACGTGGCGTAAAAAATGGGCGCGGGTCTGGGCGGATGTAAATTACTGCTCTGATAGGTGCCGCCAGGCCCGGCGCACGAAAGCCTAGAGCAATATCCGATCAGACATGATCGCTTCAGCGATCAATTGATCGGATGAAATTGCTCTAGTATTATGATTCTAGAGCATCTTTATCGGACCGGTGAATCGCATCGGCGATTCCGTCCGGTCCGATGATGCTCTAGTGTAACCACCAATTACAGCCAGACTTTATGTTCTATTTATTTTCTGTTTTTGTTCTTGACCGATCAAGTGGCAAGAGCCATGATCCGCTTGTGGTGCAAACAGCGGAGGCGGGCATGTCAGTCGAGCCGGTGGTGTGGGAGAGTTTTAGTTGGAAGTCGGGCGCGGAGACCTACCTTTTCGAGGTTCGCGATCGCGGCCTCATGGGCAATCTCAGCGTTTCGGACGGACGCAAATTTGCGCTTCCCCTGGTCGTCTGGGAAGCCCTGTTTGACGCCGTCAAAACCAGCCGCAAGGCAAAATCGAAGGCCGAAGAGAATATGCCGCCGCGATACGGGGCGCGCTGGACAGAATGCGAAATCGACGAACTTGCTGTCAAATTCAAAACAGGCCGTTCCATCGATGACTTGGCCCGCGAGCACGCACGAACCGTCTGGGCCATCGAAGGTCAGCTCGCCAAACTCGGGCTGTGGGATAGGATCGAAAGGCGCAGCGTGGCGTGAATGGGCGATGGCTGCCTAGACGAACTTCGGCTCAAGCGGGAGGACAATAGAAGATTGGTACCGCCTGGTGGATCCGAACCACCGACCTCTGGTTCCACAAACCAGCGCTCTAACCAACTGAGCTAAGGCGGCACAGGGACAATTTTGACATCAAACGCCTCGAGCACATTTTGAGGACGTCTCAAGTCCATCTGGCCAGCGCCCTAAAAGGCGCTTTGGAACCTGATCGTCAAGTAAAAAACGGCTGTGATGCGGGTTCCGCGACGTCAAAGCCCGTCAGCTGGGACGTCTTTAGGGCATTGACTGAGACTTATGTGCAGCCGCGCCCATCAGACAAGTAATTTCCTGAGCCTGTTTGGCTTGGGTCTCCAATTGCGATTGGGCATAGCGCGACTGAACGTCGAGGTAATCTTTGACATCGCGCGCCTTGGCGATATCGGCCGCGAAACGGAAGTTCGCCTCGATGTTAGCGTGCGCGAAATGCACATCCTTCGACTGAATTTCCACGGCATTCATGTTCATGGCAGCTTGCGACTTTAACGTCATTTCCTGAGCCTTGGTTACAAGGCTGACGAATTGCTCGTATGCTTGACGCACCTGTGACCAGTTACGCTCCGCAAGCACTCGCGCACCCGCCGGGATCTCAAACTGGCTCTGGTCGTACATTACTCAGCTCCCGCGCCGGCGGCTATGATAAGAGAACTGCGAAGAACGACAGATTACCAAGCCATTATGCGCAATCCAAGGGTCGCAGCCTGGATAATCCGCCAATAAGGCGAGATTTCCTCGGAAAGCTCGTGTAAAATGCGAGCGCTTCTTGATAACATTCTAAAAGGCTTTGCTAATTAATGGCATGCGCCGCACCAAGCGAACCAGATGACAGCGCACCTGACGAGGCGAGCCCGCACACAACAACCCAAATTCCAGCGGCCTATCTCGTCATAGACGTAACAGCATCGCGCGTTGAAGCTGCCAATGCGGCTGGCCGCTTACTGCTTGGCATTGCACCTTCTGCGCCGCTGCCCGCAGCCCTCGATAGCGTCATGCCAGCTCTGCAAAGGCTCCGGCACATCGCGGCAGGCGAAACGCCACGCCATCCCGAAAAACTGGCGTTTTGGAGCAATGGCCGCCTCGCCAACCTGTCGTGCACCGTTCAGCCTGTGAACTCCAACGGCTCAAAGCATTTGATGCAACTTACACAGTTGGATCAATCCGGGCCCGGGCCCGCTGCACTGTTGCCATCCCAAGCTGTCAAACGCGACGAAGAATTGGCACCAGCCGAAGAGGCATTACCACCCATCAAGCCACGCGACGACGCGGAAACGCTGCGGGAAATTGCGCGCCGTATTCGCGAAGGGCAGACAGTCAAACCAAGTGTTGCCGCCAGCACGCCAGCTTCACTTCAGGACATGCCGGAGCGCGCGCCGCCTCAACCCAGCGAAACTCAAAACACCCCTGCCCCGGATGCACTGCGGACACTTTCAAAACATCCCTCCCCAACGGCACTTGCCCAGTTAGCTCACGAACTCAAGACACCGCTGAGTGCGATCGTCGCGGCGTCCGAAATCATGCGCGATCAACGGCTCGGGCTGATGGGGAACGATCTCTATTTGGGTTACGCGGGCGACATCCACGAAAGCGCACAGCATGCTTTGGCGGTTATCACCGAAATGCTCGACGCGGCAGCGAGCGGATCGAGCCGCAATACCGAAGTCTTCGATTTGAATGAGCTGATCGCCGCGACAGTGTCGGCCATGCAGCCCCTGGCGCACGCAAAGGGGCTGACACTCACGCATGAAACTGACGAAGGGCGGCTTGAAATTCGCGCCAATGCAACAGCCGTCCGTCAAATTTTTCTCAACCTTCTCACGAACGCGATGAAGTTTACAGGCCCAGGCGGCGAGATCCTTGCCGGTACCGGCTATCTGGCGGACGGCGCCATTTATCTTGTTGTTCGCGACACGGGCGAGGGCATGGACGAAGACGTGCTGGCCCGCGCGTTCTACGATGACACCGATGACATGAAGCGCCGGACTGGCGGCGGATATGGTCTTGGCCTACCCATAGTGCGGCGCTTGGCAGAAGCCAATCGCGGGACGATTGAAATTGACAGCGCACCTGGCAAGGGAACCGTGGTCTTAATTTCTTTCCCGACGCGGCGCTAAGCGCGTTCGACGACTTGCCCGGCTTCGAAACCGCGAGCCAAAACCGGCAATACATCCAGTTGATAATTATAAGAATTCTAAGTCGGTGCCGCGACGAACAATGGGCCAACTATCGATTGACCGTGATGTGACTTCAGGTTATTCGGGCGACCGGCGCACTGACGCGCCAACGCTGTCGTAACAGCGTCAACCCGATACCGGGGCCTTGAACCCCGATTATTGGAGACGAATATGATTTCGATTGCACGCACCGCTGGGCGCACAACTCTCCGCATTATCACTGCAACAATTACGGCTTGGACGCTCTTTTGCGTTCCCGCTTCGGCTGACGAGGCTGTCAATATCTTCTCGTATCGTGAACCCAAGTTGATTGAGCCCCTGCTCAAGAGCTTCACCGAAAAAACCGGCATCAAGACGAATGTGGTGTTCGCCAGCACTGGTCTCGTTGAGCGCCTCACTGCTGAAGGCAAAAACAGCCCGGCCGATCTTCTGCTCACCAATGAATTCGGATTGCTGCTGCAGGCGACTGGCGCTGGCGTAACGGCTCCCGTTAAATCCGAAGTTCTTGAAAAGCGCATCCCTGCAGAAATTCGTGATCCGGCCGGCCAGTGGTTCGGCCTCACCCGGCGCGCGCGCATTGTTTACGCCGCCAAAGACCGCGTGAAGCAGGATGCGATTACGTACGAAGAACTCGCCGACCCGAAGTGGCGCGGCAAGATTTGCATGCGCTCCGGCCAACACACCTACAACGTATCTCTGGTCGCTTCGATGATTGCCAATATTGGCGCGGAGAAATCTGAGGCGTGGCTGAAGGGCGTGAAGGCAAATCTGGCGAGAAAGCCGGCGGGCGGCGATCGCGATCAGGTGCGCGATGTGCAGGCTGGATTATGCGATCTCGCAATCGGCAACACCTACTATATGGTCGCGATGCAGAGTTCGCCCGACCAAAAGGCGTGGGCCGACGCCGTCAAAATCTTGTTCCCCAATGCAGGCGATCGCGGCACGCACGTCAATATCTCTGGCATGGCGTTGACCGCCTCTGCGCCGAACAAAGCCAACGCCGTAAAGCTTATGGAATACCTCGTCTCAGACGAAGCGCAGAAAATCTACGCTGAAACCAACGGCGAATATCCAGCTGTCGCCGGCATCAAGGCCTCCGCCGCGGTCGAGGCCTGGGGTCCGCTCAAAGCTGACCCTCTCGCGCTCGCAAAGCTCGCGGAATTTCGCAAACAAGCATCTGAACTCGTCGACAAAGTCGCCTTCGACCAGGGTCCGAATCCCTGACGCGTAACCCTCTGTAATCGATGGTCTCTCAATGTTCAGCGATAAGTGAAATTCATGACGAGTTCAAATTTTCAAGCCCCAGCGCAGCGCTCGGCGGCGCCCGCGAAAGTAATGCCGTTCCCAGGCCGAGTGCCCGAACGCCTCGTCGGGGTCGGGTTTCGCTGCTGGTTGACCGGCTTTGACACAGGCGACATCGGAGCGTGGGAAGAGGCGTGGACCACATACCAAGCGACGCTTGGTCATGACATTGCGAAACCTTTGCTCATGAGCCTGTCCCATTTCGTGCGCGGGGTGAAAGCCAATTGCTGCCGCGACATCGAGGTCTATCCGTCGGGCTGCCTCGGCTTCTGCAGGGACGAATGCCTCGCCATTTCTTTGGTCGCTGCCAGCCAGCATGACCGCCGGCCGGAACTTAGAACCTGCGCCGTCGCACTTACCGGCAGCGACGATATTGGTGACGCGCTTCAAGGCGCTCAGCAATTCGCGGCCGGGCTGCGCGAGGCCCAGCAAATTCTCAGCCCATCCTCGATATGTCCGGCGAACTGCCCACTTTGGCAACCGCGCAATAAGGTCTCTTAGACGTTCAAGGCTGCACCCATACATGGCCACTGCCCCAACGAGGATACCAGCGGACGACGCCGGCGATGGCTTGTCACGTTTTTCGCACAGACTGACCTCTATGTGGCGCCGGCTTGGATTGGGTGAAAGACAGCCGAGAGCGTGGTCCATTGCAGCGGTTTTGCTATCGGCCGGCTTCGCTCTTCCTGCCGCCGCCGTTCTCTTCATGGCGTTTGGGCCGGGCGACGAAATCTGGCAGCATCTCTCATCGACCGTTCTACCCCGGGCTTTGACGAACACCTTTGTGCTGCTCACGGGTGCTGGCGCTGTCACATTGATCGCAGGCACCGCAGCGGCATGGCTTGTCACGATGTACCGGTTTCCAGGCCGCGCGATTGCTGACAGGCTTCTTGTCCTGCCGCTCGCGATCCCAACGTACATCGTGGCCTACGCGTACGTCGAACTTCTTGACTACGCGGGGCCGGTGCAGACGCATCTGAGAACCGCATTCGGCTTCAAAAGCCCTGCCGATTATTATTTCCCGGACATCCGCTCCGCTGGCGGCACTGTGTTCATTTTTTCGGCTGTGCTTTACCCTTATGTTTACCTCGCAGCTCGTGCGAGCTTCGTTCAGCAGTCTGTCTGCGTCCTCGAAGTGGCCCGCACACTTGGCCGTACAGCGCTTGGTGCATTCTGGTCAGTTGCGCTGCCCATGGCGCGGCCCGCGCTCGCCGCGGGCGTCGCGCTAGTGGCGATGGAATGCCTAAATGATCTTGGCGCCGTGCAGCATCTCGGCTTCGAAACATTGACGCCAAGCATTTATGCGACATGGCTGCAGCGCTCGAATTTGGCCGGTGCCGCGCAATTGTCGAGCGTGCTGTTGATTTTGGTTGTCGGCCTCTTGGTTGCAGAACGTATTGCGCGCGGGGGCGCCGGCACGCAGGATACGACGGGACGGCAGCGTTCGATCCCGTTCGAAACCTTATCTGGTTGGACGGGTCGAGCCGCGCTCGCGCTCGTAATTATTCCGTTTATCGCAGGCTTCGCGATCCCCTTTAGCCTATTGCTCAAACACGCGTTTGTTTACTTTGCAGAAGCCCTGACAGCGAACTTCCTCGCAGCGGCCCGCAATAGCCTAGTTCTCGCGAGCCTCGTGAGCATCGTATCGATTGCGCTGGCGCTGTTTTTTGGCTACGCGGCGCGGATTGCAAAAAGCCCCCTCACCGACGCATCCGCGCGACTGGCGGCAACAGGATACGCGTTGCCCGGAACGGTTTTGGCGCTTGGGCTGATGATCCCGCTCGCTGCATTGGACAATGGAATCGACGCCTGGGTGCGGGAACATCTTGGCCTGTCCACCGGCCTGCTGATGTCCGGCACATTGTTCGCTGTTACGATTGCGCTCGTCATCCGCTTTCTTGCCGTCGCGCTCGGCTCGATTGAATCCGGGCTGCAGCGCATCTCACCCAACCTCGACGCGGCCGCTCGGACACTGGGCGCGGGAAGTTTTTCAGCCCTCATGCGTGTTCATATGCCGATGCTGGGGCCGGCTCTGGCAGCGGCGGCACTGCTAGTGTTCGTGGACGCTATGAAGGAGCTGCCGGCGACGCTGTTGATGCGGCCGTTCAACTTCGAAACATTAGCGACACATGTTTATGGACTGGCGGCGGTGGAGCAATTTGAGCAAGCAGCGCTTGGCGCCGTCATGATTGTCATGATCGGATTGATCCCGGTGCTACTCCTTCACCGCACGATCGCAGACGGCAGTATAGGCCGAAGCGGCTCTTGACGAACGGCTCCGGCCCTTAAGTCATTTATATAACCTCGTCCTAATCACCACGTCCGGCGATCGCCGTTGTCGATGTGGTAGAGCCCGCCACCGTAGTGCTTCAGACCGCCAACAGTGCCGTGGCTGCGCAAGAACGCGTAAACGCCGCGGTTATTTCCGTGCACACGGAAGTCGATGGCATCACCCGTTAGATGCTTGGAGCGTTTGGCACCGCCAACGGAAGCGTTGTGCCCCCGGCTGCGGCAGGTCGAACTAACGGTCACCGGACCGAAATTAGAGGCGACGCTATAAATCACGGACTTCAGAGAGCCATCAACGCAACCCGATGAAGCGACCCAGCGCACCGATCCGCCTGACAGGCTTTTCTTGGGCTCCGAGCCGTAGCTGCCACCGTCGAGGGCCGCAACCTTGTAGCCCTTCTTCTTTTTCTTAGGCTCTGTCGCTTCGGCATATCCGCCGAGCTTTTTCCCGCTCGACTTCGACGCGTACGATTTCTTGGACTTCTTGTAAGACGATTTGTTGTAGCCACTCTTCGAAGGCTTGGCCTTCGCGGACTTGGCCGCAGCATCGGCTTGTTCCCAGAACGGCAGATCATCGGCGCGGGCCGATTCGCCCGAAACGACCGATGCCGTGAATGCTGCAAGCGCAGCGATACAAAGATAACGAATGGTGCTCAACCGGCGATGGCCGGAACGACGCGATACAAACATTTTTGAATTCTCCCTGCGTTCGAACGAGCCCGGTCCCTTGGACTTTGGTCTGGCCGATCGAACCCCTGTGTACTCAGCATTTTGAACACTGGGCCCGTACACGGGAGAAGCTCACAAGACTACTACCAATTGATTTTATTGGTTAACGCGCAAGTTTCCGCTTAATTTACACTCCGACAACGAACTCTAACTATATTTTTTTCTTTCACTATTCTGTATTACTCGGATTTCTCCAGTTGTCCTGGTGCTGTCACCCTCGTTTATATAAAATTAACGGTGAATATCGCGACGAGCTGCCGCAACTTCTTCTCTGTTACTCGACTTTTAGCCGAAGTATTGGTAAGTATAGATTGCATGCCATTTGATGACGGGGAATGCGCCAGCCTCATTCCCCTTCCGCTCTGGACGTCACTCCGGAACCGGTTTTTTTGATAGCAAAGTTGTAAGAACACCCGCAAAAAAACCAGCGGGCAAGCCGAAGAGTGCCGCCGCCCCCGGTTTCAAGCCCCACCAATTTGCGACAAGTTGCGCATGACGATGAATCTCGGACTGCGCAACAGCATACGCAATGGGATCTTGAATACTTTCAACCACGCTTCTAAGTCCGGCAAGCTTGCGCACAGCGTTTGGCGGCGCATTTGATAGGCCGCCTGTAATATCTACAAACGTTAGCGGGAAGAATTTCGCGCCGGCCACGTATAGGCCGGCAGCCGCGAACCCCGTCACCATTGCAGCGACGGCGCCGGATGCTGCAAAGCGGCGCCAATACAGTCCGAGCACAAGTGCGGGAAAAATACCGGCCGCGATAAGGGTCAAACCTTCGGACGCAAGTGAGGCGATATCAGACGATCCAATCGTTGCTAGCCAGACGGCCAAGAGCAACAAGACTGCGGCGAGCACAACCGATCTCGGTTCAATAGGATCCATGTTCGTTGAAGCGGATCTTCGCGCTTCGCCGTCTGCTGCCAGATACCCGGCGAGAATTGCCCGTCCTGCAGCCAGAGCGGCAACAAGAGCACCCGCAGCCAGCAGCAACAAAAGGATTGGCGATATTTTGGCCACCGACGCTGTAGCGAATAGATACGTGTCGTTGGCAAACGTGATATCTTGCAACCGCAGCACACCCTTGTGTCCAGATACCTTTGAGCAAGCTGCGGCGAGTTCGGCCGCTGAGGATGATTTCACCCCACAAACGTCGATCCAGCCTAACCCGCTTGCGTGCGTGACTGCGCCCGGCAATTCGGCTGTTTTAACGCCCGCGTCTATGAAAGACGCCAACGCGTACCGGGAGAGCGTGGCGTAGACCACCAGCCCCGACAGAAAAATCGCCACCCAGGCCGCCGCTGTGGCCGCCCGGCGGGTCGCTTCACCCGGCGCAACTGCCGCTAGCGAGAGATGGCGCCCTAAGAGCTGCGGGAGCGCTGCAAGCCCCAGCGCAAGTCCGAGAACGACACCGGCGAAGTTCCAAGCCGGAAGCTGAAGAAATGGCGAAGTTAGGGGCTTCAGGGACCGAAAGTCCGCGAGCTTCTTTTCAATCAGTCCCTGTTCTAGCTGCGCGACGTCCTCAAGAGCAAATCCAAAGAACACGTGCGGGAACGGGAAGCGGGATTGAGTCCACGCAACAGCTGCCAACGGGACAAGGAACGCCAAAAGCAGAAATCCATATACGAGCCCAATGGGGGGGCGAGACTCTGTGAATGATGCCGTCAGCCATACAGCACTGAGCAAGCTGGCGGCCATTGCCAAACTGCTCGCCCCGCTCAATCCGGACAATGATTGGATGGCTAGCCCCGCACCACGCAGATCGGCGGCCAGCAGAAATATCGACGCAACTCCAAGAATGGCAAGTGCGACCCGCCGGGCCCAAAGGCCGCCGAAGCGTTCAGTGAAAAAGCCCGCGATTGTCGAGACTGGATAAAGCACGAATCGGGGTGCAACCAGGATGGTAAGGAGGGAGAACCCCGCGACCACACCAAGAGGATAGGAGAGTCCGTCAAAGCCAAGCGAAGCGATGAGCCCAACGAACCCCAAAAATCCGGCGCTTGCGATAATTTCGCCGGCGAAAACCAACGGGCGTGCCGCCCCTTCGCGGACGCGCTCGCCGCCAGCGCGCCAGGCAAAGACCCAGGCTAGAGCGGCTAATCCGATTAAGCTCCCCTGCGCTGCCACCCAGAAACCAAGTGGAAAGCCGGCTATCCGGACGGCGTTGAGAGTGAGCGCGACGAGGGGCAGGGCCAGCGCCAGCAGCAACCATGCTGCGACTGAAACAAGGGTCAGCCGCCGGGTTGGCCGGCTAGCTCCTGCGATCTCGCCATTGGTCATGTCCCATCCCCGGTTTTACACCTAAGCCTTTTGGGCAAGGACTGCGTTTCGTTCAAGGCGCCAATTGACTGTCCACAACCCTTAGTCCACGTTGGCACAACGAGGGACACCGTCGCCTACGGGGAAAATTGCGTGGACAGAACCGCGCTTGAAAATCTGATGATCAGACAAAGCGGCCCGCCTATGACGACTTGCGGTGGCCCGGCAATGGTCTGGAGCAAGCGAGATCAACGTGATGTAGCTTGACTGAAAATTTTGCGGCCACCAAAAAGAGCCGCCTG
Source organism: Hyphomicrobium sp. (assembly GCA_043718455.1). Lineage (GTDB taxonomy): Bacteria > Pseudomonadota > Alphaproteobacteria > Rhizobiales > Hyphomicrobiaceae > Hyphomicrobium_B. The sequence continues at coordinate 25,373 of JAYSVT010000268.1, read as the reverse complement.
GGGAGAAGCCTATGATTTCCTACGAAGCTATCGAACAGAACCCAAAATACCAAGAGCTTGTCCGGCGCCGCTCATCGCTCGCAGCAACGCTTTCTCTAATCATGCTTGCGATCTATCTTGGCTTCATACTACTCGTCGCTTATGCCCCGAAATTTTTGGCGACTCCGCTTGCTGGCGGCGTAACAACCATTGGCATTCCAATTGGTTTGTTCGTCATCATATCTGCGTTCGTCTTGACGGGTTACTACGTCCGAAGAGCTAACAGCACCTTCGACTCGCTGACGCGAGAAATCGTTCAGGAGTCAAAGTAATGAGAGCCCGCATCCTTGCACTTTCGACCGCGGCTGCAGTCGCCGCGGCGGCCCCAGCCCTTGCCGACGCCGTAACAGGTCCGGTCACAAAACAAGAGCTGAACTGGCACGCCGTCATCATGTTTGGCGTATTTGTCGCGCTCACGCTCGGCATCACGTATTGGGCTGCAAAACGAACGAAGTCCGCCTCACAATACTACGCGGCCGGTGGTGGAATCTCTGGTCTTCAGAACGGCCTTGCGATCGCTGGCGACTACATGTCGGCAGCTTCCTTCCTTGGCATTTCTGGGCTCGTGTATCTATCGGGCTACGACGGACTTATCTATTCGGTCGGCTGGCTGGTCGGCTGGCCCATCGTGACGTTCCTGATCGCGGAGCCCCTGCGCAACCTCGGTAAGTTTACATTCGCCGACGTTGCCTCGTTCCGGTTTAGCCAAACACCGATTCGCATCCTGGCTGCCTGCGGCACGCTCGTGACGGTGGCGTTTTATTTGATCGCCCAGATGGTTGGCGCCGGTACGCTTATCAAGCTGCTGTTTGGTCTCGACTATTGGATGGCCGTGATCATCGTCGGCGCTTTGATGGTCACCTACGTCACCTTTGGCGGCATGGTTGCCACCACCTGGGTGCAAATCATCAAGGCCTGTTTGCTGCTCGGCGGCGCAACCTTCATGGCGTTCATGGTGCTCGTCAAATTCGGCTTCAGCCCCGAGGCGCTCTTCGCCAAAGCGGTCGAGGTTCACCCCAAGACGGCCGTCAATGGTGTCGCTGGTGCCAATCCGGCGGCCATCATGGGGCCGGGATCGCTGATCTCAAATCCAATATCGGCAATCTCGCTCGGTCTCGCGCTCATGTTCGGCACAGCTGGATTGCCGCACATTCTCATGCGCTTCTTTACCGTCGCAGACGCCAAAACCGCACGGAAATCGGTGTTCTATGCCACTGGTTTCATCGGTTACTTTTACATTCTGACCTTCATTATCGGCTTTGGAGCGATTACGCTGGTCTCAACGGATCCAGCGTTCCTTGATGCCGGCATTCTGGAAAAATCCAAGAGCACCATCGACGCCATCAAGGGCGGCTCGAACATGGCCGCTATCCATCTCGCCAATGCCGTGGGCGGCGACATCTTCCTCGGCTTTATCGCTGCGGTTGCGTTCGCCACCATTCTCGCCGTCGTCTCGGGCCTGACACTGGCTGGCGCCTCAGCAATCAGCCACGATCTCTATGCGACGGTGGTCAAAGGCGGCAACGCCAACGAGCAGGATGAAATCCGCGTCTCGAAAATCGCGACCGTCATTCTTGGCATTCTGGCGATATATCTCGGTATCGTGTTCGAGAAGGTCAACGTAGCCTTCATGGTCGGCCTTGCATTTGCGATCGCCGCATCCTGTAACTTCCCCGTTTTGCTGATGTCGATGATGTGGAAGGGCATGACCACGCGCGGCGCCTTCATCGGCGGGTTCTTGGGGCTCATCTCCGCGCTTGTCGGCGTCGTGCTGTCACCGGGTGTCTGGGAAGTGGTTTTAGGCCATCCGAAAGGCTCGGCTCCAGTGCCTTACGCAAACCCGGCACTGTTCTCGATGAGCATAGCCTTTGCCGGCATCTGGCTCTTCTCAAAGCTCGACAACAGCGCCCGTGGCGCGGTGGATCGGGCGGGCTATGACGCCCAGTATGTCCGGTCACAGACAGGCATTGGGTCATCCGGATCGGCCTCTCACTGACCCCGCGCTGTACTGGTGGCGATCCAATAGGGTCGCCACGTCACGGCGCAATCAAACCATCGAAAACAATGCGTAGAAATGGAAAGAGGCAGTGCCTGAAAGCACCGCCCCAATCTTTACGTCCCTAGACTTGGACCTTATTCTTTTTTTATCCTTCGGGCCGGTCCAGGCTCCGAATGCGGCGGCAACATGCTACAAGATGGACTGTGCGTCAAGTCAGCGCGCCATAAGAATTTATTCCAGAAGCGCGGACAAATTCTATCAGCATCCAGACCCAATTAATGATGGTGTTGAGCATCGCTGCTGCCTGAGTTTTTGCCATCAGGTCCGGGTTGGGCATCCACCCCTTTCGGCTCCATGTTTGGCCCCATAGCGCCAATCGGCTCCACCTTCGCCTCAACCTCAACCGGCCCCGCTTTTTCGAAGGTTAGAGTGAGTTTGACGACATCCCCTACCTTCAGGGGGGCTTTCAGGTCGAAGAGCATGACGTGATCACCTGATGGCGCCAAGACGCGGGTTTCGCCGGGCTTGAGTTCAACGCTCTCCAAGCGGCGCATTTTCATGACGTCGCCTTCCTTAATGTGGGTGTGGACCTCGACCCGGCCAGCAACCGGCGAGGAAGCCGCTACCAATTTGTCAGATACTCCGGCCGCCGTCTTGATTTCCATAAACCCAGCAGTGAGCGTCGATCCCCCGGGGGTAGCCCGGACCCAGGGTTGGGTAATTGTCACGCCATTGCTGGAACGTTCTTGGGCTAACACCGGTTTCAAGGCCAAGAAACAGCCCATAGAGGCCACGACAGTAACAATCCCAGCCACACTGCGATTTCTCATTACGGCACTTCCCAAGTATCATTGCCAATCCAGCGCTGCATATTAGGGAAATCGGGCTGAAACCGTGATGCGGCATCACGCGCGGCGAGGCCCGATCTTAACGAATAGACAATAGGGCCAGGGCCAGCAGCGCTTAACAGTTCTAAAGACATGGTTATGCTAGACTTGGGCTTCGTTTGGGCCGAATTCAGAGTGAAGTTGCGTGGCTGAAAAGCGTATCCTTTTAATCATCGGAGGCGGCATCGCCGCCTATAAGTGCCTGGATCTCATCCGACGCTTGCGCGAACGCGGGCATGGCGTGCGCGTCGTCATGACCAAAGCGGCGCAAGAATTCGTGACGCCACTGTCTGTTGGTGCGCTCACAAATGAGCGCGTTTTCACTGATCTCTTCAATCTCGACGATGAACAGGAAATTGGCCACATCCGCCTCGCCCGCGATTGCGACTTGATCGCTGTAGCACCGGCAACGGCCGATCTGATGGCGAAGATGGCGGGCGGACATGCCAATGATCTGGCTACCTCCGTATTACTTGCAACAGATAGGCCCGTGCTCGTGGCCCCGGCCATGAACCCGCGCATGTGGCTGAACCCGGCGACTGAGCGCAACGTCGCCCGTCTGAAAGCAGACGGCATCCAATTCGTTGGGCCCAAAATTGGCGAAATGGCCGAGCGCGGTGAAGCAGGGCCCGGCAGGCTTGCTGAAGTTCCAGAATTGCTCGCGGCAATTGAAGACATTCTTGCTGGCACGCCTAAATTCTCATTGACCACGATTGTTACTGCGGTCGCAGCAAACCACTCTCCTAAGCCGCGCGGGCCGCTCTCCGGCCGGCATGTCCTCATAACGGCCGGTCCAACGCACGAGCCGATCGATCCCGTGCGCTACATCGCTAACCGGTCATCCGGCAAACAAGGCTATGCGATTGCTGCCGCCGCCGCCCAGCTTGGCGCCGATGTCACGCTCATTTCAGGGCCTGTTGCGCTCGCTGATCCCGAAGGCGTGCGCGTACAACGCGTCGTGACAGCCATGGAAATGCTGGAAGCCGTCAAAGCTGCCATGCCCGCAGATATTGCGATCTTCGCGGCAGCCGTTGCCGATTGGCGCGTTGCCAAGCCCAAGGCAGAAAAAATCAAGAAGTCCGCGCGCAAAGATCCGGCAAAATTGAAGCTCGTAGAAAATCCGGACATTCTAAAAGCAATTGGGGCTATGAAATCTGGACGGCCGCACCTCGTCATCGGTTTTGCCGCCGAGACGGACGCCGTGCTGAAGAACGCCAAGAAAAAACTTAAATCTAAGGGCGCGGATTGGATCATTGCCAACGATGTGTCGCCTGAAACCGGCATCATGGGCGGCGATCGCAATACCGTGCATCTGATTTCAAATGACGGCGTTACCGGCTGGCCGGACATGACCAAAGAAAAAGTCGCGGAGCGTCTCGCCGCTGAGGCCGCTGCATTTATAGGACGAAAGACAATGGCCGCCGAATGAGTAAGGGCATGATCAAAATAAAGGTCAAACGCTTGTCCCACGGCACAGACTTAGCCATTCCGGCTTATCAAACGGCGGGCGCTGCCGGCTTGGACTTGCTCGCTGCTGTTCCCGCGAATGAGGAGCGCACGCTTGCTCCGGGTGCCTATGCCGTTATCCCGACGGGACTGACACTCGAACTGCCGCATGGAACCGAAGCGCAAGTGCGGCCGCGCTCGGGTCTCGCCGCCAAATTCGGTGTGACGGTTCTCAATAGCCCCGGCACCATTGACGCTGATTATCGCGGCGAAGTTGGCGTGATCCTAATCAACCACGGCAAAGAGCCCTTCGTGATCCGACGGGGCGATCGCGTTGCGCAATTGGTTATCGGCATGGTTGCACAGGCCCGCATCGTCGAAAGCAAGGCGCTCGCAGCAACCAAACGCGGCGCTGGAGGCTTCGGCTCGACGGGCGTCAAGCACGCTGAAGCGCGGACCGGCGGCGGCAACAAAAGAAATACTACTGTCGTAAAGGGCAAGAGCACGAAATCATCGTCCCGGCCCCGCCCGGTATTGAAGCCCCGCTGACCCGGCAAGGTCCAGACGCGCAATTCCATTCCAGGCTAGCCTCTTGAGCCTCGACCGGTAACCTGCGACAACCCGTGCCAGAAACTTCACGAGAACAAGTTTAGAACCTGGGCAGCATTGCTCGCCCTGCAATTCAATCCCGTAGTTAGGACGAACGATGAGCCAGATGGAAATTAAGACTCTCGCAGCCACGCGCACGTGGGGCCGGGGCCGGGTCTACGACAGTATCGCGGAAACGATTGGCCACACGCCGCTTGTCCGCCTGTCCCGCGTCAAGGAAGCTTCAAAACTCAACGCCGAAATTTTGATGAAGCTTGAGTTCTTCAATCCGTTGTCGTCGGTCAAGGATCGCATCGGTGTTTCAATGATCGATACGCTGGAAGCTCAGGGCCGCATTACGCCCGGCAAATCCATATTGATCGAGCCGACGTCCGGCAATACGGGAATTGGCCTCGCGTTCGTTGCGGCCGCACGCGGTTATCGCCTCATTCTGGTGATGCCCGAAACGATGTCGATCGAACGGCGCAAGATTTTAGCACATCTCGGCGCAGAACTTGATTTGACGCCAGGCGCTGGAGGTATGCCAGCAGCCGTTGCACGCGCCGAGGAACTCGCCAAAACAATGCCGGACGCCGTCATCCCCGGCCAGTTCGACAACCCCGCAAATCCGCTCGTGCACGAAAAGACCACGGCAGAAGAAATCTGGAACGACACCAAAGGCAATATTGACGCGCTTGTTGTCGGTGTCGGGACCGGCGGAACGCTGACCGGCTGCGGACGCGTTCTCAAAGCTCGCAAGCCCGGCATCAAGATCATCGCTGTCGAACCTTCGACGAGCGCCATTCTTTCCGGAGGCGCACGCGGACCCCATAAGATACAGGGTATCGGCGCCGGGTTCATTCCCACTATTCTCGACAGATCGCTAATCGACGAAATCGTGACGGTGTCGAGCGAAATGTCATTCGAAGTTTCGCGCATGCTGGCGCGCGTCGAAGGAATTCCTGGCGGCATCTCAACGGGTGCTAATCTGGCAGCCGCACTGACAGTTGCCCAGCGCCCGGAAATGGCTGGCAAGACCATCGTCACGTTTGCTCCATCCTGCGCCGAACGCTATTTCTCAAGCGAGCTTTTCGCTGATCTGCCCAAGACCTAAACGGTTTCAAAACTGATGACCGCACTTACGCCAGAAGAATCGCAGCGCTACAAGCGGCACTTGGTCTTGCGCGAAGTGGGCGGACAAGGGCAACAGAAGTTGAAAGCGGCGCGCGTGCTGATCGTCGGCGCAGGCGGGCTCGGTTCACCCGTGCTGCTCTATCTTGCGGCGGCAGGCGTTGGCACGCTCGGGATCATCGATGACGACACCGTTTCGATCGATAATCTTCAACGTCAGGTCGCGCACGGAACCAACGATGCCGGCCGGCCCAAGGTTGAAAGTGCTGCGGACACGATCCGCCGGATCAATCCGAACGTCATCGTTGAAGCGCACAACATACGCTTGAACGCGGAAAACGCAATGGCACTGATCTCCCGCTACGACATCATCGCCGATGGTTCAGACAACTTCGCGACCCGCTACCTCGTATCCGACGCCTGCTATCTTGCCAAGAAAACACTTGTCTACGCCGCACTCGGGCCGCTTGATGGATATGTGTCCGTGTTCAAGCCACACGAAAAACAAGCCGATGGCACGCCCCATCCTTCGCTTCGCTGCATCTTCCCTGAAGCGCCGCCCGCCGGACTTGTTGCAAATTGTTCGGAAGTCGGTGTGCTTGGCCCAGTGGCGGGCGTCATCGGCACACTGCAGGCGACTGAGGTCGTCAAAGAGATCGTAGGTATCGGCGACAGCCTCACCGGACACCTGTTGATTTACGACGCTCAATCAAGCCGCTTCGACACGGTCCAACTGGCTTACGATCCGGCAAACCCGCTCTCCGGCCAAAACCCGACAATCACCGATTTGTCGATTCACCAAGGACCGGCCGGCGCCGCGTGCGCCGCTGAATAATGTGTTTCCATAATGTGTGCCCGATGGAACTGAACCTTTTACCGGGTTCATGCGACAGAACCCTCATACTGTACTCAAACTATTTGCCAGCGTTATCGCCCCTCATCTTGATTCAACCCGGGAAGGAATCAATGATGGGGGGTATTTCTCGGTCATGCTAAGTATTGCCTGCGCCCAGCGCTTACTGCGAGCAATCCTGTGATTTTATTTTTTTCGAATTTTTGGTTCTTGTTGCGAGAATTAGTGCGTGCGCCGTTTGATATTCTGACCGGCGCCCGGCGTCGCCGCTACACGATCGAACTCGGCGTTAACGCGCCAAAGGCCGTCACGTGGTCCGTGGCCTCGGCACACACGATCCGGCTCGAGGGCACGCCGCCGATAGAAATCAAAACGACGCCCGATCACGAAAGAACCGGCGTCCATTCCGGAACCTTTAAGATCGCCGAACGGGTGTTTCCGATCGCCTACCGGGTCATCGAAGAGCGGCCGGGCGAAGCGATGCTCATCGAGGTTCTCAAAGACGAATCCGCCCCCGAGTGCTGCCCCGGAGAAGATTATATCTGCGCATTTGCCGTCGCTGGAGACGGCCCAGCATCGACAATTACGTCAACCTTCGAGGTCACGCACACGAAGTTGTCGTCCCGGTTCTTGATGCCATTAGCCGCCGTGCAAAACAGTCTGCGCGTGAAACGAAATGCCGAACTCAGGGCAGGCTCGAAGCAAGACGACCTTTCCAGCCAGATCAAGAACGCAGCAATCACGGGCGCACTCACATTCGCCAGTTTCTTCGCCCTGTTCGGGCCGTCCGCCGCGGCCATGTTGATCGTGCTCATCCTGATTCACGAGTTGGGGCACGTCATTGCCATGCGATGGGCGGGTATTCCGGTCAAAGGCATTTACTTCATCCCATTTTTCGGCGGCGTCGCAGTGGGCGGCGACCGCTATAGAAGCGAAGTTGATCGGGGCGTCGTTGCCCTCATGGGTCCAGGCTTTAGCTTGTTAACGACGGCGCTTTTCACCGTGCTCGCCGGACAGAGCGCCGACCCAATGATCCGCGAACTCGCATTGATGAGCGCGCTCCTCAACGGATTCAATCTTCTCCCCATCCAGCCGCTCGACGGCGGGCAAATCATGCAGTCTTTGCTTTCGCGACTGGACACTTCACTCTCCCGGGCTTTTCATACGGCTGCATTACTCGCAGGCGGGGCAATCGCGCTGTACCTCGGCAGTTTCATATTGCTCATGGTTCTTCTGCTCGCGGCGCCGTCCATTGCATCAAACGGTACAGCGGGCCGCCGGAGCATACCGCCGATTGCGCTCTGGGAACTCGCGGTCCTCCTTGCCGCCTATGCTGCAACAATCGTTTTCTACATCACCATTCTCGCGGGTTTCAGTGGCGAGGCAGCCCCGCCGCAAGAGTTTAATTAGACCAGCATTTATAAGCAAAATTGCATAGAATTTGACGGTTTGATCCTTGCATGTTTTTCAGGAGGGTCGCCCAAAAATGGAGTGCACAAATGCTGACGATCACGTACGGATATACACAGTTTCAAACCAAGACGATTTCATTCCACGAAACAGATCTGGCCTCAATCCAGACGTCCATCATTCAAGATGCACTTGATGCCGTGGCTGGGCACGCGGGCGGTTTCGTCAAACTTTCGGCTGGCACGTTCACGGTCACCGGCACCGGCAAGGCATCTGATGGCGCGCTCCGCATCGGCAGCGACACCGTTCTCATGGGCGCGGGCATGGGCGAAACGGTCATCAGTTTGGCCACCGGCTCGACCAGCGTAACAGGCATCGTGCGAACGGATTCGGGCGGCACGAATGCTGACGGCAGCATAAAAACCACGTCCAACGTGCGCATTGAAAGCCTGACGATCGATGGCAATAAGGCGGGAACAACGGGCGATGTCGATGGGTTCTACTGTGGACCGAAACCGAATATCTCGGCCTCTGATTCCAACATCCTGCTCGACCGCGTCGAGATCAAGAACGTTTCGCGCTATGGCTTCGACCCGCACGAGCAAACGATCGGCTTAACGATTACGAACAGCGTCGCTCATCACAACGGCGTCGATGGATTTACAATTGATAACGCCACGCAAGTGACGCTGTCGAACAACGATGCTTATGCCAATGGCCGGCACGGTTTCAACGTCGTCACCGGTTCGACCGGCGTTCTTTTTCAGGACAACGATGCGTGGGGCAATGGTCAAAGTGGGATCGTTGTCCAAACGGGGGACAACGAGATTCGCGCATTTACTTCCGATGTCTCAATTCTGGGCGGCCAAGTCTTCGACAACGGAAGAGCCGGAATAGACGTCAGGCAAGTAAACAATGTTTCAATTTCAAACGTTGCGATTTCCGGCAATGCAATCGAGGGCATTATTCTTTCGGGCGTTGACGGCGCTAACGTCGCCAACAACCAACTGACAAACAACGGCCGGGCGCTCGCAAATGGAGCCGAACAAATCCGGGTCCAAGGCATGTTGCAGGATTTCGGAGATACGGACGCCGCCAACGATCGCTACCTCGTCAGCAAGAACATCACGATTGACGGCGTGGCCAAATCTGCAACGCCAGTGCCCTCGGGCGTCACGTTGTACGGCTACAAGGTAACGAGCGGCGCAGACGTAATCAACGGATCCAAAGGCCGCGATGCCATTGCCGCGGGCAACGGCGCAGACAAAGTCTACGGAAACTCCGGAAACGACACGCTATACGGCGAAGATGGCGCCGACCGCCTCTATGGCGGCACTGGCACCGATATTCTCTTTGGAAACGAAGGAGACGATTACCTCATCGGCGACGCTGGGTCCGATACGATGACCGGCGGACGCGGCAAGGATACGTATGCCTTTCGCACCGACTGGGGCACTGACACCGTGACTGACTTTCGCCATGGCACCGACAAACTCGATCTCACTGGCGTTGCCAGGCTCTCAACTTACGCCCAGCTGAATGTCTCCCAGTCGGGCGCCGATACGAAGATCCTGTTCGACGGCGATACGATTGTCTTGAAGAACGTCGCCGCCATGAGCCTGACAGCAACAGATTTCTTGCTGTAGAGCTGCGGGAGTGAGGGCCGGAATTTGTTACGCTGGCCCTCCGCACCTCATTAAAACATCGCAGGGTGGACGCGATCCGGTGGCGCATGGCCATCTGCAAAGGCTTTGATGTTTATGATGACCTTCTCGCCCATGTCGATACGGCCCTCAATCGTCGCCGAACTCATATGCGGCAGGGCGACGACGCGGTCCGAATTGAGCAGGCGCGGATTGACAGCAGGTTCATGCTCGAACACGTCCAGACCAGCGCCCGAGATAGCGCCTGACTCCAGCAGCCGGGCCAATTCATTTTCGTCGATCACTTCGCCGCGCGCCGTATTCACAATATAGGCCGATGGCTTCAAAAGCTTAAGCCGCCGCGCCGACAAGAGGTGATAGGTTGCCGGCGTGTGCGGGCAATTCACCGACACGATATCGACGCGGGTCAGCATTTGGTCGAGGCTTTCCCAGTAGGTCGCCTCAAGCTCCTGCTCGACTTCGGCCGCGACGCGTCGGCGATTGTGATAGTGGATCTGTAATCCAAACGCTTTGGCGCGACGGGCAACCGCCTGACCAATGCGGCCCATGCCAATGATCCCGAGGCGCTTGCCATAAATGCGATGGCCCAGCATCCACGTCGGCGACCAGCCCGTCCACTTGGTATCCGGCGACTTCAAATAGGCGGCGCCCTCGTAGAGCCGGCGCGGCACCGCGAGAATCAACGCCATAGTCATATCGGCGGTATCCTCGGTCAGGACGCCGGGCGTATTGGTCACGAGGATGCCGCGGTTGCGGGCGGTATCAAGGTCGACGTTGTCGACGCCAGTGCCGAAGTTGGCAATGAGGCGCAACTGGGCACCAGCCTGCGTGAGAATCGAGCGATCGATACGATCGGTCACCGTTGGCACCAAAACGTCGGCTATTTTGACTGCATCGGCCAAATCGGCATGGGTCATGGGTTTGTCGGTGACGTTCAGCCGGGTATCGAATAACTCGCACATCCGCGTTTCTACCGCGTCAGGTAATTTGCGCGAGACGATCACAATGGGCTTTCTTTGAGGGCTCGCCATATTGATTCCAAAGGGGGATGAGCGTGGATGAACGGAAGAAACGGCTAGACTTCAATGCGCCGATGACACCCGTGTCTAACAGATGGCCTTGGCGATGACAAAGTGCTCATTAGGGTGGCGAACCGCAACACACGGCCTCGGACAACTCCCAAATCCTACTTTTGAGAAATGAGCGTAACCCAGCTGTGACCAAGCCACCGCCCAGCCCAGATTCCAGGATCAAACGCCCAATGACCAAGCGTTGCGAGACCTTGCCTGGACAACACCGGCCGTTCAACTGGCGCCGGACGGCCGCCATGACGATGATCCTTGTTGGCTTTCTATCCTATCCCACATTGAGCCAGGCCCAAGAGCAGGGCACAGGACCAGAACAAGAGGTTGAGCCTGCAACACCTGCCGCCGCACCATCTGGTAGCGGCCTTCCAGTACCCCGTTTTGTCAGTCTCAAGTCCGACAGGGTCAACCTGCGCAATGGCCCAAGCACCGAATATCCAACGGGTTGGGTTTTCCGCCGGGCTGGTTTGCCGCTCGAAGTCATTAAGGAGTTTGAGGCCTGGCGGCAGGTTCGCGATGCGGAGGGCGCTACGGGCTGGGTGCTCCAGTCGCTGTTATCGGGGCGGCGCACGGCGCTCATTCTGCCGTGGGAACTCAAGCCTGGCGCGGCGGCGCCGCAAGTATCAATCCGCGTCAGCGAAGGCGAAAATTCAAGTGTCGTGGCGAGCGTTGAAGCAGGCGTGATTGCCAATCTGCATGATTGCAACGGCCGTTGGTGCCGCGTCACGATCGACGCTTACACCGGCTATATTGAACAAAAAAAGCTTTGGGGCGTCTATGAAGGCGAGACAATCAAGTAGCGCGCCTACATCTTTGCCAGCCGCACGACCACGTCGATGTGGGTAATTTTCAAGCCGTCAGGTGGTTCCGGCAAACCTGAAACTTGGATTGCGTCGCCCGGAATGTCGGTCAAACGTTCGTCCGATTCGAGCAGAAAATGATTGTGGTTCGACGTGTTGGTATCGAAGTAGGCTTTCGATCCGTCGATTGCGAGTTCGCGCAACAATCCGGCGCGCTTGAACTGATGCAGTGTGTTGTAAACCGTCGCGAGCGATACATGCTCACCTCGAGCCACGACCTCGACATGCAATTGCTCAGCTGTGACGTGACGATCTTCACCCGCGAACAAAAGCGCGCCGAGTGCAAGCCGCTGGCGCGTAGGACGCAGCCCGGCTTCGCGCAGCAAACCACCTATCTCAGTGGGACCACGGCTGGCATTTGATCGTGACGTTAAGTCGGACATTTGGACCGATTTCCCAGTTACGTCATGTGAGTTACGCGGGACACCAACCCTGGAAAAGGGACTGAAATACGATGCCCTATAACAACTTCTATCATAAGCATTCCACGCGTCGTTCGCAACTAACGGCTAAAGCTTAGTTTTTTAGTGGTTTAGACTGGCGGGTTGTCGCACTGGTCCCTTGGACTGGCCGCTTTCAGACCCTTGGGCGTTGTGTTAGACAGCGGCGCTAATTCGAAGCTCCGGCACCCTGCGGCGGGCACGAACCGGGAAGCGAGGACGAGAATGGCGGATCGCCGATCGAGTTTTGATTTCGAAGACCTGCTGACCTGCGGCAGGGGCGAACTGTTTGGGCCGGGAAACGCCCAGCTGCCGCTACCGCCGATGTTGATGTTCGACCGCATATCCGAGATCTCAGAGACGGGCGGCGCGCACGGCAAAGGCCTGATTGTAGCGGAGCTCAAAGTCGCCGGAAACCCCCGTTTAGACTGGTTTTTTGACTGTCACTTCAAGGGTGATCCGGTCATGCCGGGCTGCCTCGGCCTCGACGCGCTTTGGCAGCTTTGCGGCTTTTACCTGGGCTGGCTCGGCGCACCCGGACGCGGCCGTGCGCTTGGCGTCGGCGAGGTCAAATTTTCGAATATGGTGCTGCCAACCACCAAAAAAGTCGAGTATGTCATTGATTTCAAGAGGGTGATCTTGCGCCGCTTGAAGCTCGGCATTGCCGACGGAACGCTCAAGGCGGACGGAGTGCCGATTTATCATGCAACGGACCTGAGAGTTGGACTTTTCCAAGCCGGAGAGGGCCCAACGGCAACGGGAGCTTGAGCAAGCCCCCAACTTTCGGATAAACGGGACAACCGCGTTCATTTTGCCGAACTCGCGGGTTAGAAATGCCATGCGCCGTTAAGAGGGCGCCAGGAAGGACTTTCGATGAGGCGCGTCGTCGTCACGGGCATGGGAATCGTTTCCTCGATCGGAAACAACACCCAGGAGGTACTTGCTTCCCTGCGCGAGGCGAAATCAGGGATTACCCGGTCGGAGAAATACGCCGAGCTTGGCTTCAAGAGCCAGGTGCACGGAGAACCCAAGATCGAGTGGGAAACGATGGTCCCGCGCAAGCCAAAGCGTTTCATGAATCCGGGCGTCGGTTGGAACTGGATCGCGATGGATCAGGCGATCCGCGATGCGGGCTTAGAGCCCACAGACGTCGTCAACGAACGCTCGGGCATCATCATGGGTTCAGGCGGTCCCTCTACGCGGGCCATCGTGGAAGCCGCTGAGACCACGATCAAATCAGGCGGCCCGAAAAAAATCGGTCCCTTCGAAGTGCCAAAGGCCATGTGCTCGGGCCCGTCGGCCGCGCTCGCCACCGCATTCCAAATCAAGGGCACGAACTATTCCATTTCTTCCGCTTGCGCGACCAGCGCGCATTGCATTGGCAACGCCACTGAGCTCATTCAATGGGGCAAGCAGGACGTGATGTTCGCCGGTGGTTGCGAAGAATTGGATTGGACGCTGTCCAATCTGTTCGACGCCATGGGCGCCATGTCGAGCGGCTTCAATGCAACGCCATCAACCGCAAGCCGCGCTTACGACAAGAACCGTGATGGTTTTGTGATCGCAGGCGGCGCTGGAGTACTCGTGCTCGAAGAACTCGAACATGCGAAAGCGCGCGGCGCCAAGATTTACGCCGAAGTCGCCGGATACGGCGCGACGTCAGACGGCTTCGACATGGTCGCGCCATCAGGCGAAGGTGCTGCACGCTGCATGAAACTCGCTCTTAAGGGTTTCGACGGCAAAGGCGTGCCAAAAGTTGATTACATCAATCCCCATGGCACAGGCACACCAGTTGGCGACGCCAAGGAAATCGATGCTATCCGAACTGTATTCGGCGCCAATGCACCAGCAATATCCGCGACCAAATCGCTCACCGGACATTCCCTCGGCGCCATCGGCGTGCAGGAAGCCATCTTCTCGATTTTGATGATGAGCAATGGCTTTATTTGCGAAAGCGCGCATATCCAAGAAATTGATCCGGCATTCGCCGACATGCCAATCGCAAGAAGTCGCATAGACAATGCGTCCCTTAACTGTGTGATGTCGAATAGCTTCGGTTTTGGCGGAACAAATGCGACTCTCGTACTCCGCCGCCACGACGGTTAATTGAGATGCCGTGGCGGTTGTTTACTGGTTTCGCGTAACGGCTGACGGTACTGAGTAATGCAAGTTTATAAGCGCGGGGCCGGCTGGTTTCAGGTTCACGAACGTACTTTTGGAAGGAAGACGAGGCGCCCCATGACGGATTTCGATATCGCAAAGCCAGGCCCGTTGATGGCCGGCAAGCGCGGCCTCATCATGGGTGTCGCCAACGATCGCTCCATCGCTTGGGGCATCGCCCGCGTTCTTGCAGGTCAAGGCGCCGAATTGGCATTCACCTACCAGGGCGGCGCATTCGGCCGCCGCGCGCTTCCGCTTGCGCAATCACTCGGATCAAAAATTATCGAGGAGTGCAACGTCCTCGACATCCCGAGCGTCGATAATGTTTTCGCCCGCATCAAGAAAGAATGGGGCGGCCTGGATTTCGTCGTCCATGCGCTGGCTTACTCCGACCCGAAGGAACTGAGCGGCCGCTACGCCGATACGACGCGCGAGAATTTCACCAACACCATGGTCATCTCGTGCTTCTCCTTCACCGAGATTGCCAAGCGCGCGGCCGAACTGATGCTCAACGGCGGCTCTATGATCACGCTTTCCTATGGTGGCGCGACCCGGTGGGTCCCATCCTATAATGTCATGGGCGTTGCCAAGGCGGCGCTTGAAGCCTCCGTCCGCTACCTCGCCGCTGATCTCGGGGCCCAGGGCATTCGCGTCAACGCGCTCTCGGCTGGTCCAATGCGGACACTGTCTGGCGCTGGCGTCTCGGACGCCCGCGTCATCTTTAATTTTCAGCGCGAGAACTCGCCGCTCAAACGCACTCCAACCCTCGATGACGTTGGCGGCTCGGCGCTCTACTTGCTGTCGCCTATGTCAGGCGCTGTGACGGGCGAAGTCCACTTTGTCGATTGCGGATACAGCACCGTTTCCATGCCGAACCTGCAATCGCTCAAGGAGCACGATAGCGAAGCCAAGACCGCAGGGCGTTCACCATCGGAGGCGGCGGAGTAAACATCCGCTTTCGGTGCTGATAACTAATTTTCAGCCTCAGAACCTCGAACTCCAGGGGTGCACCGCAGGCTTGGCTTCGGGATGCGATTTCAAATAGTGATGCAGCACGTGCAGCAGTGACCTTACGTGCTCGCTGTCGCCGCGAACCTGAGCCTGCCGGATGTCATCGACTATCATATTGAGGATGATTTCTGCACCTTTCGGTTGATGACTGATGTAGCTAGAGAATGCCGCAGCAGCAATTTCGGGCATGTGCTCATGCTCGGCGATGGCGAGTATTTCTTCTTCGGTCAGGCCGCAAAGGCCAATGCAGTCGTGCAGGCTGATCATGACATACTCTCGGATGCAGGGTTGCGCGCAACAGGTTGGCACTCTCAATTGCGACGCCCTGGCTGTCTTTAATCTCGATCAAATGAGCTAATTTCTCTCCATGCGCTGGCAGCGGCCCGCAATCTGCCAAGATCGGCGCAAGGACTTGGTATGCCCATTGACGTCCCGGGGGCTGCCGTCGCAAACACTCACCCAATGATCGGCGTCTTTGATTCTGGCCTGGGGGGCCTGACCGTGCTGCGCGAATTGACCTCGCGTTTCAGGCACGCGGATTTCGTTTACCTCGCCGATCACGCCCATGTTCCCTACGGCAACCGCGCCTCGGACGAGATCGTTGAGCTGACCCGGGCTGCGACCGAGGATCTGTTCAATCGCGGCGCTAAGCTCGTGCTCTTGGGCTGCAACACCGCAACCGCCGTGGCGCTACGCCGTCTACAACAACAATGGCTTCCGCAGAGCCCGTGGGCCGGCACGCACAACGTGCTCGGCATTGTGGCGCCGACAGTCGAGGCGGCGACACAGACACCCTGGGCCGTCACCTCGCCCCAGTATCCTCAGAAGAACAACACCGACACGATTGCCGTGTTCGGGACGACACGTACGATTTCCGCTGGCGTTTACCCGGAAGAGATTCGCAAGCGCTGCCCTAAGGTTGCGATTGTGCAGCAGATCTGCTCTGAGCTTGCGGGTGCCATAGAAGACAAGCGGCCAGAAGCCGATCTCGACCGCCTTGTTGGCGATAGCGTTGCTGGCGTTCTGACACAGACCGGCAACATGCCGCCGCACCGCGCGATTTTAGGCTGCACGCATTTCCCCCTGGTCGAACATCTGTTCCGACGCCACCTGCCGCCTTTCACGCGCATCCTCTCCCAGCCCGAGGCGGTTGCCGACAGCTTCGAGGATTATCTGCATCGCCGTCCGCATTATTTGGCCGGCAACGAGGGCGGGCGTCTCTCGTTACTAACGACAGGCGATCCGGCTGACGTCAGCGGCAAGGCGCGCGTATTCTGGCCGGATGTTGCGGCCTTTAGCAAGGCGTGAGGGCGCGGCAATCGCCGCTTAGCGCCATCCCTCTAGCCCTGGCGGCTGAGCTGGTCTAACCTAACGCCAGGGGTGGAAACTCTCCCATTGTCATCGGAAGGAGTTACGCATGAGGTCTTCAAGAATTGCGCTCGGTCTTGCGGCGATCGCGGCAGCCGGATTGTTTGCCGTCAGTGCGCCGTCATCTGCCGCACCTGCGGCCGGGTTCGGGCCACTCAAAACTCTCTCGCTTGAGCAGTCCATGGTCGAGAAGACGCACGGCTGGCATCGCCGCTGCCGGAAGGGCTTCTCGGACTGGCATAAGCACGTGCGTGGCGTTGGCCGTATCACGTGCACGACGCGCCGCTGTTTCAAGAACAATTGGGGCGGCACGTCTTGCCGCTATTATTGAGGCCGCTACTACTGAGCAATTTTGCCCGAGTGAAAATTCAAAGGCCGCCGGAGTTTCGCTCCGGCGGCCTTTTTCATTGTCTTGATTGGCGCTTAGCGGCGCGGGCCGCGTCCGCCGCCGCCACCACCGCGGCCACCACGGTCCCCGCCTTCACGGCGCGGCGGGCGGCTTTCAAACACTTCTTCAGGCTCGCCTTCGGCACGCGGGATTTCAGCACCCGTTGCCTGATCGACGATCTTCATCGACAAGCGCACCTTGCCGCGATCGTCGAAGCCAAGCAGCTTCACATAGACTTCCTGGCCTTCCTTAACGACTTCGCCGACAGTTGCTGGACGGCCGTTGGTCAGCTGCGAAATGTGCACGAGGCCATCCTTCGCGCCGAAGAAGTTCACGAACGCTCCGAACTCCATGATCTTGACGATCTTGCCTTTGTAGATCGTGCCGACTTCCGGTTCCGTGGTGATGCCACGGATGCGCGCAAGCGCTTTCTCGATCGACTCGCGATTAGCAGACGCAATCTTGACCGTTCCGTCATCATCGATGTCGATCTTGGCGCCCGATTCCGCGACGATTTCACGAATGACCGAACCGCCCGAACCGATGACTTCACGGATCTTGTCGGTCGGGATCTTGATCGTTTCGATGCGCGGCGCGTGTTCGCCAAGCTCAGTGCGGGCGCCCGTCAAGGCCTTGGACATTTCGCCAAGGATATGCAGACGGCCAGCCTGGGCCTGATCGAGCGCAATGCGCATGATCTCTTCGGTAATGCCGGTGATCTTGATGTCCATCTGGAGAGCGGTGACGCCGTTCTCGGTTCCAGCCACCTTGAAGTCCATATCGCCGAGGTGATCTTCATCGCCAAGGATGTCCGAGAGGACGGCGTAGTCGTTGCCTTCCTTGATCAGACCCATGGCAATGCCGGCGACCGGCGACTTCAACGGCACGCCTGCGTCCATCAAGGCGAGAGACGCTCCGCACACCGTCGCCATCGACGACGAGCCGTTCGACTCGGTGATTTCCGAGACGATGCGTAGCGTGTAAGGGAATTCTTCAGCCGTTGGCAGCATCGGGCGGACGGCGCGCCACGCGAGCTTTCCGTGTCCGATTTCGCGCCGGCCGGGCGAACCCATGCGGCCAACTTCGCCAACCGAGTAGGGAGGGAAATTGTAATGCAGCAGAAAGCGCTCCTTCTTGGTGCCTTCTAAGCTATCGACGTACTGCTCGTCTTCACCGGTGCCGAGCGTTGCGACGACGAGGGCTTGCGTCTCGCCGCGTGTGAACAGTGCCGAGCCGTGTGTGCGCGGTAGAACGTGCACTTCCGAGATGATGGGGCGAACCGTTTTCAAGTCGCGGCCGTCGATGCGCAGTTTCGTTTTCAGAACGTCGCCACGCATGATGTCCATCTCAAGCGCTTTAAAAGCGTCGGTCAGAAGCACCTTTTCGTTGGGGTCGTCTGCTGGAATTGCGATGCCGGCAAAAACGGCCTTCTTAGCGTCGCCAACGAGACCGTTGCGCTTGGCCTTTTCCTTGGTCGAGAATGCTTCTATCAAGGCCTTCTCGGCGATCTTTTTGACGTCGGACTTGTACTTGTCCTTGTCGGGGATCTTGATGTCCCAGGGCTCTTTTGCGGCCGTTTCAGCGAGCTTTATGATGGCCTGAATGACCGGCTGCATGTGCTTGTGGCCGAACATGACGGCTTCGAGCATCTGCTTTTCGCTGAGTTCCTTGGCTTCCGATTCAACCATCATCACGGCGTCATGGGTGCCAGCGACGACGAGATCGAGCGCCGATTCCTTCATTTCATCGACCATCGGGTTCAGAACGAACTCGCCATTGATGACGCCAACGCGGGCGGCGGCAATGGGGCCGAGGAACGGGAGGCCAGAGAGCGTCAGTGCGGCCGATGCCGCAACCAAGCCGACGATATCGGGATCGTTTTCCATGTCGTGCGACATGACGGTGACGACAACTTGGGTTTCGTTTTTGAAACCTTCAACGAACAGCGGACGGATAGGACGGTCGATGAGGCGCGACGTCAGCGTTTCTTTTTCCGTCGGCCGGCCTTCGCGCTTGAAATAGCCGCCGGGGATTTTGCCCGCAGCGTAAGTGCGTTCTTGATAATTCACAGTCAGGGGAAAGAAGTCGATGCCGGGCTTTGCGGAGCGGGCGCCGACGACGGTCGCCAGCACAGTCGTTTCTCCGTACTGGGCGATCACAGCAGCGTCGGCCTGGCGCGCGATGCGCCCCGTTTCGAGCTTAAGCTTGCGGCCACCCCAATCAATTTCCACTCGATGGATATCAAACATGTTCGGTCTTTCGTTTTCGATTTTTCTCTTCACTCATCGGTCGTCTATTTGTGCTGACTTCGATTAGCACAAACGCGGTATGCGCCAGCGCCACTTGGGCCCAGCGCACACTGTTCTTGTCTAAGTGCTCTCGTAGCGGCCATGCGGCCGGTCCTCGCCTGAAGCAACGTACTTCGGCTCTAGCGGCGGATGCCGTGCTTTTCGATGATCTTTTGATACCGGCCAACGTCCTTGGCCTTTACGTAGTCAAGGAGCTGGCGGCGCTGCGACACCATTTTCAAAAGGCCGCGGCGCGAATGGTTGTCTTTTTTGTGCATCTTAAAGTGGTCGGTCAGTTCGTTGATGCGGTGTGTGAGAACCGCGATCTGAACTTCCGGCGAACCAGTGTCATTGGCTTTCGTGGCGCTGTCTTTGATAACAGCTGTCTTCGCGAGCCGGCGGTGCGGCGCTACTTCCGACATCGGGATCTCCTTATGTTTGGAGTTAATCGAGACGGCCACGGCCGGGATGTCGTCCAGCAGGGTCGCCAAATGCCACGCGCGGGCGTTGAGGCCCGCGCGGGATGTGGGCGTTATACACGAGGCGGGCCGGTGTGCGAGCGGTTTTCGGGTCAACTCGCTGCGGCTATCCCACCAATCACCCACTTGCAGGACCAGCTCGTTCACCCTTTGTGCCCGGACGACCCATTGGGTATCGCGCAACACGCTCATCCGGCGCTCTCTTAGCATGACGGGTCTGACTCCGGGGCAGCAGGCAATCGGAACGTTCCTTCACTTTGGGCACGCCGAAAACACCGCGTGGGTTTCCATTGGCGATTTGAAAAGTCCAAAAGACGGAAGCGGAGCGAACGTGCGCCGGATCTATCTATCTTGAAAAAAAGCGGACACAAATCCGCTCCGCGTCATGTGGGACACATGCCTCACGGCATGGCAGGTGTCGAGTCTCTGACGCCGTCACTTTCGCCAGCAGGCTGCTCCCCACGTAGGCTTCTCACCCATACGCGGACGGCGGTTGCTCTAAGGCCGCTCCGTGCATGAGGGAGTAGCCGGCTGTTTCCCCGGACCCGGCTTAAAGCGATGCCTCGCCTCAAGCCCCGTGTGGGTCCGGTTGACGCTGAGTATCGCACAGATGTGGCGCGCGAGGCCGGGTAGCAGCGAGATTCTTGAGCGAGAGGGTTACGAGGGTCGCCAGCGAATAGATATTTTCGGCAGGCGCGCGTTAGGGGTGATGGGAGTGGGGAGAGGGCCATCTGAGCGTAGGCCGGCGATGAGGCCCCGACGGCTCTTGATCGTGAAGCGCAGGTATCTCAGGCCGAAGCCCGACACGAGGCTCGCACCGGTGTTGCGGCGGTCGGGGTTCGCCCCACTCTTGCGCGCTTACCGCGCGCGGCAGGGCTCACCCCGACCTACGATTCTTCGTGAGTCGCTGGCAACACTCGTTCGGCGCCGCGAAAACGAAAGCCGTCACGGAATGCTGGACCACTGCTCGAAAGTTGCGGCCTGGCCGGCGGGGTGGCCTTGCGCATCCACCAAGTTCCAGATGGTTGCGTCGTGGATAGTGAAGCGCCGCCCCGTCGCACTAATGCGAATGCCTTCGTAACCGGTTGAGTAGCCTTGGCTACGTGTCTCTTCCAGTGCCTTCTCACGGGCAACACGCACTCCGGGCTCAGCGGTCAAGCGCGACGGCAATTTAATGAGCGCTTCGGGCGTCATTTCCCAAAGGTCAAGTGCTGCACGATTGGCATAATTCAGAATCGGATCGGTCTCGGTTCCGTGGGTCAGCACGGCTGCGGGCAACGCGAACAAACGGCGCGCTTCGTCGGCTGGGTTCCCACGCCGATTTATCAATTCGCGCCCCAACAAATTCCGATACGAATTGAGGATGACCTGCGTACGCGCAAGCCAACGGCCGGACAACGGTTCCCGGATCAGCGTTTCAAAACCTTTGCAATCATCCATCAATTTCATCGGCATCGCTTTCAACACCTGAAAGCCACTCAATCGACCAGTTCAGACCCTCTCGTTCGTAGAGAACGGTAACAGTGCCCCCGAGTGACCGCTCGATCAAGGTCGTCGTAACGATGGATCCAAAGCCTTTGGATGTGGGCGTGCTGACGGGCGGCCCACCGGTCTCCCGCCAGACAAGCTTAAGCCGCAGCCCCGCGTCAAGAGCGGCCCAACTCACATGAACTTTTCCGGTTTCATTGGACCAAGCCCCGTACTTCAGCGCGTTCGTGGCCAGTTCGTGCATCGCCAGCCCAATCGATTGAGCCGCCGCTGGGGTCAAATCGATATCAGGCCCTTGAAGTATCAGCCGCGCGCTGTCTGCCTGCACGAAGACACCGAGATGCTTACGCACCAGATCGGCCAACGCAACACGCGTCCATTTTCGTTCCAGCAACAGATCGTATGATGCCGCGAGCCCGTGTAATCGTCCCGAGAAGAGTTCCGAAAACGTCGCGACCGTATCGGCCGTGCGAGCGGTGTGGCGTGCAATCCCTTGCACAACAGCGATCTGATTTTTTGAGCGGTGCGCCAGCTCTCTCATGAGCAACTGCACATGCGCCTCGGACCCCTTGATTTTGTCCAGCGTGCGCTCGAACGCTTGGCGCACCTCTTCGAGCTCGACGATTGTCTGAGGTTGTGAAATCTCACGCTTATCATCCGATATGCCGGTCGCGAGCCGCGCCAGACTTTGAACGGACCTGCTGATACTGCGAGCCTGGACGCTAGCCAACCCGGCGGTTACAACCAGAATTAATGTTCCGCCGATCGCCATCAGCGCGAGATGGCGGTATAGCGGCTCGTACAATTTCGACTGCGGAACCGCGACCACGGCCGTCCAATCGGTCAAGGACGAGCGATGGTACGAGCTGATCATCGGTACACCTTCGTAAGTTGTGTTTGCGAATGATCCCGTGGAAAGTTCGCTGCGTGCAGCTTCGCCCAGTTCCGGGCGAGCGGCCTGTCCGACGCGCTTACCTGCATCCAGGCTGCGCGACACAAAAAGATTGTTGCGATCGACGATAGCGGCGACCCAGCCTTCGCCCAAGCCCGAGTCTTTGAACACGATGTCGCTCAAATGCCCGGCCCGTATCTCGGCCGCAATTCCAGATACGGTCTTGTCCGGCGCGTAAACCGGGACGCCAACGCTAAAGGACGCATTCTCAATTCGATTCCCCTTGAGACGGGTGACAACAGTTTCACCCTTGAGCACACGGCTTTCGAAGTCCTGTTCGTCCGGGCCGGGTTTCGCAGTGTCTGATGGAGAAGCGGATGACGCACTCTCCTCACTACCAGCCACCCCGAAACGCCAGATGCGGATGATGTCCGGTTGGGAAGCCAACACCGCTGTTATGTCAAGATCGCCGCTGTCGCCTCTAGCCGGACCCAACGCCCCGGCAAGTCCTTGCAGCATTCCAATGAATACACTCACCTGGCGAGCGGCCCGGGACGAAATGATGCGCGCAATACCGGCGCGCCGATCCTCAATCTGTTCGCGCTTTTCTTGTGCGATTTGCACCGTCATCCAGGCCAGAAGCGCAAGTATCGGCAGCAACATACAGCCAACAAGGAAGATGAGCCTATGGCGGATGGTCTTCGGGCTGGTTAGATCGAACGGCAATCCCCTGCCAACCATGCAAAGATCCCATTATGGTTTTCTCAAATTGCGGCCACGGAATTTTGCGCAGACCGCGCGTGTTGCGCAATACAAAAAGACATAACCGTAGTTAATGACGGGCGTCGAGCCGCAACCGGCCACTCACCCCAAATTGAAAACCCGCGTTGGATGTAAAGCGCCTTTATCGAGTTCGCCAAGCGCGATGAGACGGCCTTTAGATGTCGCAAACGCCGGACCTGACATGACAGGCGCATCGCGTCCCCTGATCAGAATTGCTTGGCCGCGCGTGAGGCTTGCGGCGTCGGCCGGCGTGACCAGAAGCTCGGGCAAATCAGTGAGTGCCGATTCAACGGGCGCCAAAAGACGACCCAAGGCATCGCCGCCCCCGGCCTCATTGGCTTCGTCCTGCTTGGCGGCTTCTTGAACCGTTTCCATGGTGATACTGCGCGCTTCGTCAAACGGCCCGACACGTGTGCGCCGAAGTGCGATGACGTGGCCGTAGCAACCAAGCAAGCGGCCGAGATCGCGGGCAATGGCGCGCACGTAGGTGCCCTTGCCGCATTCGGCTTCGAAGACGCTGGTGGCATCATCGGGCTGTGCGACAAGCGCGAGGCGTTTGATGATCACAATGCGCGGCTCTAACACGACGTCCTCGCCGCTGCGTGCAAGATCATAAGCGCGTTCACCTGCGATCTTGATAGCCGAGAACGCTGGCGGCACTTGGCTGACTTCGCCATGAAAGCGCGGCAGCAGCGCTTCGATAGCGGCGCGTGTGGGGCGCGTATCGCTCGATTTTACGACTGTGCCTTCAGTGTCGTCGGTGTTGGTTTCGACGCCCCAGGCAACAGTGAATCGATAAGCTTTTTCGCCATCAACCGCGTAGGGAACTGTTTTCGTCGCCTCGCCAAGCGCGATCGGTAAAATGCCGGTTGCGAGCGGATCAAGCGTGCCCGCGTGGCCGGCTTTTTGTGCATTGAACGCGCGGCGCACAGCGCCAACGGCCTGCGTCGAAGTCATGCCGAGCGGCTTGTCGAGAATAAGCCAGCCGTGGATCGCGTTACCTTTTTTACGTCGTGACATTTGAACTTTCGCGGGATTCTGTTTCTCCCCTCCCCGTCAAGGGGAAGTCGAGCGGAGCAGATGGCTCCTCGGGCGGCATTATTTCTTCTCGATGTCCTGCCGAACGTGCGGACTATCGAGCAGCCGGTCGATGCGGGTGGCTTCTTCAAACGTTTGGTCTTCACGGAAGCGCAAGTCTGGCGCGTATCTGAGGTTCAGCGTTTGCGCGACCTGGGCGCGGATGTATTTCTTGTTGCGCTCAAGCGCGTCGATCACGGGCTTCATGTCGTCACCGCCCAAGGGCATGACATAGATGGTGGCGAGCCTCATGTCATGCGAGATGCGCACTTCGGGAATGGTGATGGAGTGGCTGGCGATCACGTCATCATGAATATCGCCGCGCACAAGTAGTTCCGCGATTCTGTGCCGGATCAATTCGCCGATACGCAACATGCGCTGCGTGGGCGCTTTGGCGGAGGCAGTTTTCTTTCGGGTCATTTTTTCTCCACCGCGGGATCGGACCGCGTGCGGCTCCATGGGTTATTTGCGATAAATTCTGAATCAGCAGCTGCGCTACGTCTCGTCGGCAGCACGTAGCATTTCTGCAATTACGAGTCGCAGCTCCGGGAAGTAGTTCTTGGCTATTCTCCACATGACGAGATCATCTACGCGCTAATACTCATGACGGAGAAGGTTGCCGATTGCCTTTATTTCCTGCCAATGTGCGGCAGGATACCTATCCTTCATCGTATCGGGCAAGCTCCTGCTGGCCTCTGATACGATTTCCACGCAACGCTCGATTGCCCTTCGAACAACAACCGTGCGTTGATAGTCGTCGAAAGTTAAGCCGCTAACAATCTCTAGGCCTTCGTCCACGGCACCGAGCATGTCACGGAGTCGAATCGTAACGGAACGATTGATCATCAGAGAACCCTGATGCTGGAACGTTCGATTTCATCTTTCAATAGTGGATGGAGACCGTTTCGGGTTGTCAGATCGACTTCGCGCGCAAGCTTTTGTCCGATCAAAGCCTGAAGTCTGACAAGTTCGATAAACGAAAAACTTCCATTTGGATCGTAGTCGACGAAGAGATCGACGTCGCTGTCTGCCGATAG
>JAYSVT010000267.1:0-3931 GCA_043718455.1 Hyphomicrobium sp. | reverse complement strand
AGCCGAAGGGCGAGTAACGGGGGGCTGAATGAAGAGCCATGAACTGAGGGCCCTGCAGGCGCCCATCAAGGCAAAGTATAAGGCGGACGCCGGGGCGGCGATTGTCACATTGCGGGCTCTTGGCTCAATCGACGATACGGCGATTGCCTGTAAGATTGATTCGGGCCGCGCGCTTGCGGTTGCAGGTTTGCATCCAGCAACGGGCGGCAGCGGCCTTGAACTGTGTTCGGGCGACATGCTGCTCGAGGCGCTGGTCGCGTGTGCCGGCGTAACGTTGAAAGCCGTTGCCACCGCAATCGAAGTGCCGCTCGAAAGCGCCAATGTGATTGCCGAAGGCGATCTTGATTTTCGCGGTACGCTTGGCGTCGAGAAAAGTGCGCCTGTCGGATTCCAGGCCATACGCTTGCGGTTCGAGTTGAAGAGCGATGCGCCGCCCGAGAAGCTTGAACAACTGATCAAGTTGACGGAACGTTATTGCGTCGTGCTGCAAACCTTGGCGGTGCCGCCGGCCTTGACGTTGGCCGTCACGACGCAATCTGGCGCTGCATTACCATAGTCAAAAATGCGGGAACGTGAGTCGCCGCTGCGGCGCATCTGCACGTCAAGTCAATCCTTGCACTTATCCCAGGCCATTCCCTTGGGATTGCTACCCTCCTCACCTTGCAGCGCATGTCCCACCTCGGTAGCCTCACTTCAGAATTCGTTTTTCAAGGGGTGTACAGCATGAGCACGCTTCAGGCTTCCGCGCAAAAACAGCTGCGTCAATTCGTTGAGCAGATCGAACGGCTGGAGGAAGAGAAGAAGCAGCTCGCCAGCGATATTCGCGATAAGTTTCTAGAAGCTAAGGCAACCGGCTTTGACGTGAAAGCGCTGCGCAAGATCATATCGTTACGCAAAAAGAGCGACAGCGAGCGCGAGGAAGAGGAAAGCATCCTCGAAGTCTATATGCATGCTCTCGGAATGTTGTCCGATAGTGAGCGGCTACAGAGTGCAGCCGACGCGATGATCGCGGCTGAGTAGGCGTCCACGCCTCTCGCCCTTCGCAGATTTGCCTGACGGGGTTTGGCACACCTGGGCCTCGTCGGCGCATGGCCCAGGCGTGCCGGCAACGGACGAGGTTGCGGCCCCGGTTGCCTCTTTACCAGCTCGCCAATCGCGGGATTAGGCACGCCGGATAACCTAGACCTTAATCTTGGCTCCTGATAAGTCTAATTGCTTATTGTTGCAATTGTCATCAGGCGATCTGATGCACGTTACGTTGAAGCAACTGCGCTATTTCTGCGCTTTGGCACGCGAACAGCACTTTGGCCGTGCGGCTCACGCCTGTGCCGTCACCCAGCCGGCGCTGTCCATGCAAATCCAGGAACTAGAGGCGACGCTCGGTATTGATCTGGTTGAGCGGACCCGCGCCGGCGTGAAGCTAACGCCAAAGGGGGCGGAGGTGGCTGCTCGCGCTCAACGCCTCATCAACGACGCGCGCGATCTGGTCGACTACGCGCGAAATTCGGAAGGCGTGCTGTCGGGCGTCTTGCGTCTCGGCCTCATCCCGTCTGTTGCACCTTATCTCCTGCCGCCGTTACTGCCGCTGCTGCGCACCAACTATCCAAATTTGGAATTACATGTGCGGGAAACGCAAACCGAGCAACTCGTAAACGAACTTGTTGACGGCAAACTCGACGTCCTGCTTTTGGCGCTGCCGGTGAAAAACAACGATATCGAAATGCTGGCGCTTTTCGAAGACCGGTTCTTGCTGGCGGTTCCGAAGTCTCAAAATATGTCGGGCCGTGTCCGTGCTACGCGCGAACTAGTTGAGGAAGGCCGGCTGCTCTTGCTCGAAGAAGGTCACTGTCTTCGCGATCAAGCGCTGACCTACTGTAGTCTGCAACAGGTCAATTCCGTGAATACATTCGGGGCTTCTAGTTTATCGACGATCGTAGAAATGGTCTCGGCAGGGCTTGGCATCACGTTGCTGCCTGAAATTTCTTTGCCGGTCGAAGAGCGTGGACGCGGCATCAAACTGATGCGATTTGTCGATCCCGAGCCCGCCCGCACCATTGGTCTTGCCTGGCGCCGCTCAAGCCCGCGCGTCGTTGATTTTCATGCTTTGGCAAAGCTCGCGCTGGAAGCGGGCGAAGCCATATTGGCGCGTAGTCAAAAGCAGAAGTAGTTTTGCGCAGAACCGGCTTCGCCAGAGCAAGACCGGTTCAGTGTGACTCGCAACGGGAAAGGTCCAGCCGCGCTAGCCTCGGCCGGAGTTACTCATAGTGATATGGAAGCGCGGCTTCCGGGAAAGCGGGTGCTTTTTTATGGGCCAGAAAACTACACCACCCGCAACCCCGGCCGGGGGGCCGCTTCAGCGGGCCGCAGTGCCGGGGCCTTTACTTGGTTGAAGCGAATTGCAACCGCCGCCTCAATGTAAAATGATTATGCTCTAGCGCGCACTGGTCTTCACAGAGCGGTTCTCGATTCCAGACGCTATCCGGCCCTGATCGAGTTCCTTCAAGGCGTCGAGATGCACGGCATTGCCTTGGAACTGCTGCGCCCAAAGCACCTGCGCTACCTGCTGGCCGGGACGGAATTTCATGGGCTGGATGGCGCCTTCGGCGTCAAGAAGTTCCAGTGTCTTGCCAACGTCGGGATGCTGGAGGCCGGCAAATTGCGGATCCTGTGCCGACGCTGTCTCGGTCAAGAGCGGCGCGAGCGGGAAGGGACGATACGCCAATTCATCGGGGTGATCTTCGTCGAATTCAGGTGCCTGGACCCAGCCGTTCCCGAGGCTGTCGGGGCTAACGTCAGTGACGGTATCGGCCGGTGTCTCCGGAATAAGGGCTGCAACCTGAGCGCCCTTCTGTGCAGGTGCGGCGTCCGGCATAGCGGCCTGAGCCAGCGCCTTGGACGGGCGTACGGCGGGCTTTGGTTCGTCAATCAGTTTCGGCATGGGCTCGCTCTGCGTCTTGGCGACGAGGGCCGCGAGTTTAGAGCGGTCGGTCTCAGAAGGCCGTGGCTTGAAGTGGGATGGACGCTCGAAGAGTTTGGGCTGGTTCACAAGTTTCGGGGACGCCTCTGGCGTCAGCGCCGCAACCTGCTGACGGGCGGTATCGCGGCGTTCGGCCTCCGGTATCGCCTCCCACTTTACAACGGGCTGTTTGGACTCAACCGGTTTCTTGGACCAAGGCAATGCATCGGTCAGCGATGCGACGCTGAAGCCACGCCTTTGAGCGGGTGGCGGCGGTTGCTCGGCAGAGGCAACTTGGATGGTTGGCTTGCCGGACTGGCGATCATTGTGGAACGTAGCGATCTGCGTTGCCAGATCCTGGTGTTTCGAGCGCGCGATGCGAACGTCTTCGCTGGAAATGGAACCGCCGCCGGCGGGAGCATGTTTGGTATAGCCGCCCGGAAATAGCAGTGCCAATTCATAGCGCGGTAAGCGGGGCCACGCGCGCACGCGTGCGGTATCAACGTGGACGAATGGGATGCCGGACGTCGGATAGTAGCCAACGCCGCCGCGCTCGCGCACGAGTGCCGAATAGCGCATGCGCTTTAATGGGACATCCGGGAATGCGATGTCGATTGCTTTGCCGGTCATGTGCTGGCTCTGGCTGGCCTGCCCGCCGACTTTACGGCGCAGCATCTCGTTGGTGCCGCGCGAGCGAAAGCCGCAAATGATTTGGGCGGGCTCTCTCGCGCCAAGCTCGGTGTACATTTCCCAGATGAGATCGATGGCGGCCGGGTCCATGCGCACCGATTGGTTTTTGCGCCAATCGCGCATGATCCAGTCGATCTGCTTCATGGCCTCAGGAACGTACTGGCCATTCTTCTTGTAGGTGACGGTGAGGGTTTCTTTTGTGTGGATGTGATAAAGCGAGAGCGTGCGATCGCCCGTGTTGGCCGCAATGATGCGATCCGATGACAGACTGAACGCAAGCGCGAT
>JAYSVT010000266.1:0-3931 GCA_043718455.1 Hyphomicrobium sp. | reverse complement strand
GTCAGAACAGTTTGCGACCGATTTGGGAATGCTGATTGCGCGGCTTTCTGTGGTTCAACTATTGCTCATTGCTGCTTCGGCCCTTGCCGCTAAAGCATGGCTCAAGCGATCGTGAAACATCAGTTCGCAAGCTGGCGAAACCTAATACCCCGCCACAACGATGTGCTCGGCCCGCGCCGGTTCAAGATCACAACCCGCACGCAATCTCTTCATCGCTACGAAATACATCTCGCCGCTCATTTACTCGATGAGCCTAGGCTATCCCTAATGCCGGCGTCCCACGCCGCGAGAATCCGCTGACCAACACCGCTCTTAATATTCTTGAAATACTTGCGAACCTTTGGCGCAATATCAGCCAATCCATCCGAAGTTGCCTCCAGGATTTCAGAGATCGTTGCCGCCGAGAGATCCGCTCGCAGTCGCCCGAGTTCGGTGAGCTTCTTGCGGTCAGGCCACGCGGTTGAGCCGTTCAGTGTCAATGCCATAGGGTCATTGGGAATATAGGCCCAGGTCGTCACAAGGTCGTAGACGGGTGCAATGCGCGCCGGGCCGTTGATCGCGTCATATGTCACTCCGAAATTTTTCAGATGCGCATCGCCATTTCGTATTGCGCAATTCAACACAAAGAGACGGAACGCTGCCGCCAACGAGGCTTGCACCTCATATGGCCCCAAAAAATCGCGCAGGCGCTTGAAAATGCGGGTTTCGTAACCGCCCTTGTATTTGTCGGCAGTGCCTAGAGCGTTAAGCACACAGAAGTCCTCGAAACCCAAATAACGATCATCTCGCAAATCGAAACGTTCAACCACTAAGGCGCCACCATCGTCCGAGAGTTCGAAATGCGGAACGGATAGCCCTAGCTTCTTGGCGACCAGCAAACAGAAATATTCATTTGCTGCAAGGTCGGGGAATTCATCCTCGTCCCAAAATTTCACGATATGTGTTGCACTTTGTATGCTGGGTGATTTTCGCAGTTTGTGATCTGAGTGTTTTGCCTCTTTGGCACGGATCATGACTTTGGGCTGTACGCCTGAAAGACCGGAGTGTTCGGCGAATTGTTCGAGAAGATAGTTGAACAGACCGCCATCGCGACGCGCGCGCAAAATTTCATCAATGGATTGAAGCGGGAGCGAATGGGATAGATCTTGATCTACTCCTGAGTAACGCAGACGTCCTATTTGACTGCGGCCCACGATCCCGAGAAGGTCGATATCGTCAAATGTGCCGGTGGCTTTGGCGAATTGGCGTGTCAGCCGCTCGCGAAGCGCGCCTTCCGGAAGGTTCATTTCGAAAATGGGGAGAAGGTTGTGCTTGGCGTCCCAGGACTGAACGCGAACCGGCATGGTGACGGATACTGCTCTCTCTTGCAGCGCCAAGGGGTCGTAGGCAAATGTCGATCCCTTGGGCCCAAGCCGATCCAGTACTCCAGCTTTCTTGCTGTCCGACCACACGCGGATCATTTCGACCCGCTTTCTTCTTCTTCAGCGAGCAAGTCATCGAGCGTTGGACGGCTTTTGTTAAGACTGCCAAGTCGCAAATCCAGCCCAATAACATGAAGTATACGCAGCAGGCGCTTTGTACCCATTTCAGAAAGCCGCCCGGTCTCAAGTTTTGCTATGAGCTCCCGACTCACGCCTGCCTTGGCTGCCAATTTGTGTTGCGTAAGCCCCGCTAATTTGCGGTGCTTCGCGACGGCTTTGTAGATCTCATCGAAATTTGCCATTCGTGTATTATGATACACATAATAAATAATATCAAGGTTTTTGTAACGTATAGTGCACGTTATCAGGATTAAGATGTGTAGTTTAGTGCATAAAAATGAGAAAACGATCATAAAATGTATCACATTACACATTTTAACCCGCTTCGACCTTAGATAGCTCCACCAAACAGCCTCTTCGAAAGACAAATTAGCCAGCAATCCAAACCCCCTCCCACCTTCGCACCCCTTGCTGCACTGCAAAAAATGGTGATAAATGGGCCGCAAATCAGCCGCGCCCGGCCACCGGGGTGGCTTTAGCGCCGCCCCGAGCATTTGACGTGCGGTGGTGCGGAGCAGCAGACACGCGGGGCCACCCGCCGCAGTGGGGACCAAAGGGCAGCATGGCCATTCTCGTCGATAAGCAGACCAAGGTGATCTGTCAGGGCATCACCGGCTCTCAGGGCACGTTCCACTCGAAGCAGGCCCGCGATTACGGGACAAAGATTGTCGGCGGCGTCACCCCCGGCAAGGGCGGCACCAAGCATCCGGACGCAGAGCTGGCTGATGTGCCGCTGTTCGATACGGTCGAGGAAGCCATCCGCAAAACCGGCGCCACCGCCACCTCGATCTACGTGCCGCCCCCATACGCAGCCGACGCGATCCTCGAGGCCATTGACGCCGAAGTGCCGCTCATCGTCTGCATCACCGAAGGCATTCCAGTGCTCGACATGGTTAAGGTCAAACGTGCGTTGGAAGGCTCGCGTTCGCGCCTCTTGGGGCCAAATTGCCCCGGCCTGCTGACACCTGGTCAATGCAAGATCGGCATCATGCCGGGCAATATCTTCAAGCAAGGCACCGTCGGCATCGTCTCGCGCTCGGGCACGTTGACGTACGAAGCTGTCAAACAGACCACCGATGTCGGCCTCGGCCAGACAACGGCTGTCGGCATCGGCGGCGATCCGGTCAAGGGCACGGAATTCATCGACGTGCTCGACATGTTCCTCTCCGACGCACAAACGCAATCCATCATCATGATCGGCGAAATCGGCGGTTCGGCCGAAGAAGAAGCAGCCGACTTCCTGCGCCGTGAAGCTGCAAAGGGGCGCAAAAAGCCCATGGCTGGCTTCATCGCCGGGGTCACAGCGCCGCCCGGCCGACGCATGGGACATGCAGGCGCCATCATTTCGGGCGGCAAAGGCAAGGCCGAAGATAAGCTGGCGGCGATGAAATCCGCCGGAATTGCCATTTCCCCAAGCCCGGCGGCGCTTGGTAAGACGCTGTTGGAGGTCTTGCGGGCGTAATATTTCGTAACGACATTACAGGGTGCGCTGTCCAACAGGCGAACTCGTCCATTTCAACTGCCGGTCGAAAGTGCTGGAGCCGAGAAAGGATCACGACCCATGTCACGACAGGCGCTGAACGAGGCCTTTCTGCGCACGTCTTTTTTGAATTCCGCGAACGCGTCCTACATCGAAGAGATGCAGGCGCAGTATGAGCGCAATCCGGGCGCCGTTTCCGACGAGTGGCGGCGGTTTTTCGAGAGCGTCAAGGAAGCTCCAGCCGCCAACGGCAATGATTTTTCCGGGCCCACGTGGGCCGCGCCCATCGCGTCGCTGCTCAATGAAAGCACAGCCGACCAAGACCTCGTTGGCGCCTTGACCGGCGACTATGGCGGGGTTGGGCGCACAATCCGCGACCGGATCTCGTCGCAAGCGCACTCGGCTGGATTTGAGATGTCGCCGGCCGCATCGTTGCGCGCCACACAAGATTCAATCCGCGCCCTCATGCTCATCCGCGCCTATCGCGTCATGGGCCACTTGGCGGCAGATCTCGATCCGCTCGGTCTCTCTGACCGAAAGATTCATCGCGAACTTCTGCCCGAGACGTACGGATTTACGGATGCCGATCTCGATCGCCCGATCTTCATCGATCGCGTTCTCGGGCTCGAAACCGCAACCATGCGCCAGATCCTGTCGATCCTGCGGCGTACGTACTGCCGCCACGTCGGCGTGCAGTTTTCCCACATTACAGATCCGGCGCAGAAAGCCTGGATCCAGCAGCGTATCGAAGGTGCCGAGAAGGACATCAACTTCACGAGCGAAGGCCGCAAGGCTATTCTGAATAAACTCGTCGAAGCCGAGACTTTCGAAAAATTCTGCGACATCAAATATACCGGCACCAAGCGCTTCGGCCTTGATGGCGCCGAAGCCATGATCCCTGCGCTCGAAC
>JAYSVT010000265.1:0-12529 GCA_043718455.1 Hyphomicrobium sp. | reverse complement strand
CGGTTCATGAACGTGTTTCCGGTTGTGGTCGTGACGTGGTTGAGCGGCAGACTAGTGCAAGCAGTATAGAATGAGGATGCGCTGGATCAGAGTCTTCTCACCCCTTCCCTCCACGCTCGCGGCGGAGCTTGGCCCAGTATTCGAGACGCTTTTTGATATCGCGCTCGAAGCCGCGTTCGACGGGCTCGTAATACTGCGGACGTTTCTTGAAATCGTCGGGGAAATAATTCTGACCTGAGAAGGCATCGGGCTGATCGTGGTCGTAGAGATATTCGCTGCCGTAGCCTTCGTCTTCCATGAGTTTGGTCGGCGCGTTGAGGATTGTCTTGGGCGGCGCGAGGGAGCCGTGTTCTTTGGCGGCGCGCATGGCGGCTTTGAAGGCGACGTAGTTGGCGTTCGATTTCGGTGCCGTCGCGAGATAGACGACAGCTTGGCTCAAAGCGAGTTCGCCTTCGGGGCTACCTAAAAAATCATAAGCGTCTTTGGCGGCGCTGCAAACGACGAGCGCTTGCGGATCGGCCATGCCGATATCTTCAACTGCCATTCTGACGAGGCGGCGCGCGAGGAACAAGCGATCTTCACCGCCATCTAACATGCGGCAGAAATAGTAGAGCGCCGCGTCGGGGTCGGAGCCACGCACGCTTTTGTGCAAGGCTGAAATCAGGTTGTAGTGACCCTCTCGCGATTTGTCGTAAAGCGGCGCGCGGCGCTGCACGAGTTTGACAAGCGCGTCGCGATTAATCGGTTTCGCGGTTTCAGGAATTGCTGAGAACACGTCTTCGGCAAGATTGATGATGGAGCGCCCGTCGCCGTCGGCCATGCCTTTGACGGCGTCGCGGGCATCCGCGTCAACGGGAAGTTTGCGGCCCATCTCGGTTTCGGCGCGTTGAAGAACCGTTTCGAGCGCGGCGTCGTCGAGGCGGTTTAGTGTCAGCACACTCGCGCGGGAAAGAAGCGCGGCGTTGAGTTCGAACGATGGGTTTTCTGTCGTCGCGCCGACGAGCGTGATGGTGCCGTCTTCCATGTGCGGCAGGAAACTATCCTGCTGACCGCGATTGAAGCGATGAATTTCATCGATGAACAGCAGCGTACCTTTGCCCTGTTCGCGCAGCATCTTGGCGCGGTCGAAAGATTTCCTCAATTCCGCGACGCCGGAGAAGATGGCGGAGAGTTGCTCAAAAGCGAGGTTTGTCTCGCCGGCTAGTATGCGCGCAATGGTGGTCTTGCCGGAGCCCGGCGGGCCCCAAAGGATAAGGCTCGGCACGCGCCCCGATTTCAACATGCGTGTCAGCGAGCCCTCGGGTCCGACGATGTGGTCCTGGCCGGTGACGTCGGATAGTTTTTGCGGGCGCAGGCGATCGGCGAGCGGACGGGGTGCGCTTTTTTCCAGGCCAGCGGCTTCGAAGAGGTTGGTCATGGGAGAGGGTTATAGGGGGTCCAGTCCGTGCCGCCAAATCCATTGATGTTTGGGTTCCCCCTCCCCGCGTAAAATTTGGGGAGAGGGGGAAGGAAGGCCCATCCGCTCAGTTCAGCTTCACACTACCGAATACGCGCACGCTGGCGCCGGGCTGAAGGACTTCGTTTTTCTTAAAGGAGGAGTGGATCCTCACCTCCTCGTCGCCGAGGTTCTCGCCCTTGATGCCGATGGTGAACTCGGGCGCGGCGGAAGTGATGCCGTTGGATTGAAGTTTCGCCGTGTACGACAATTCGGCACTGATGAGGGTGTAGCCATCTGTCGGCGTTTCGTTCAAGGCGATGCGATCCTGTTCGAATGCGTGAAGCACGGCGGCCCGCGCGAACCATGCTCCGTCGCGATAGTAGAGCGCACCACCCAAGCGATGCGGCGGAATGCGCGGTACGTTCTCGCCGTTATCAAACTTGGCATTTACGAAGTCGTACTGCCCTTCGACGCCCCATATGCCATTCCAGATGGGGGCGATGTCGTATTGCGCGATGAACTCGGCGCCGTAGAAGCGGGCATCGCGCTGTTCGAACACGAGTTGATCGAGTTCGTCTCTTAGACCGCAGGTATCAATCGTACCGCCACAGCCAATGCCCGTGAGGCCTTTTGAGATAAAGCCGTCGAAGCGTGTGGCGTAGATCGAGCCGTCAAAGCGGAAGCTGCCTGCTGCCTTTTTCACACCGAACTCGATTGTCTTGGCTTTTTCTTTTTCAAGGTTTGGGTTGCCGATTTCAAACGTTCCGGTTGCTTCGTGCAGCCCTTGCGAAAAAAGTTCTTCGGCTTCCGGCGCGCGCTCGGTGTATTGCCCGGTGAGGCGTGCGACGACGCCCAAGGGCAATTCGTAGGCTAGACCTGTGCTGGCCCCGAGCGGCGTATAAGATTTTTCGCCCGTGAACCGCACGAGATCGAGTGGATTGCTGAAGTCGAGGAGCCCAGTGCCGTTGACCGCGACATGCTCGAAGCGGCCGGCAGCTTGAAATTTGAGAGCGCGAGAGAGGCTCAATTCCTGGAACACGAAACCGGCGATCCGGTCCGTTGTTGCAGGCTCGAGCAACGAGTCGCCTTCGAAACTTTGGCCTTGAATGCGCCGGTGCCCCCATTGCACACCGAGCGCACCGTTGAGATCGCCAAGAGATGTTGCTATGGCTTGCTGTTCGATTTCGGCGCGGGCCTCCTGCTCGCGGTTTGTGAAACGCGATCCGACTTCGCCGCCTGCCACTTCGTCGTGAGCGTAATCGGAGGCCCCGAACCAGAAACGCGCGACATCGATACCGCCGGATTGCACGCGCCACTCGCCTCTGGACAGTATTTTGTCTTGCTCCAAATCGATGGACGCTACTTCCGCCGGAATGCCATACTGGCTTTCAACGCGCACGAACGCGACGCCAATCAAGCCATCGGACCCGATGAATGAAGCGCCGACTGCCCCGCCTTCGCTCTCGACAAACGAGTTGTCTTGAATGCCAAGCGGCGTGTCGTAATTACCGGCGTCGCGCTTAAAGCCGTCGGCATGAACGGCAATGCCGTTGGCTCCGGCGGTTGCTTTGAAACTGCCGTCGCCGCCGTCGTCAACGGAACTCCATCCGCCGCGAATAGCGCCGCTGAAGCCGTCAGGCGGAATGACGCTTGGAATGCGATCGTTCTCGACCGAGACCACGCCGCCCACCGCTTGGCTGCCATAGCGCAACGTGGCGGGCCCGCGAATGACCTCGACGCGTTCGGCTGCGTAAGGGTCGATGGGCACGGCATGATCTTCCGACACGGTAGAAGCGTCGTGCGAGCCGATGCCGTTTTCCTGTACGCGCACCCGGTTGTTGTCGAGACCGCGCACGATCGGACGGCTTGCGCCCGGCGCGAAGGATGAGGCGTTGATACCGGGTTTGGTTGCGAGCGTATCGGTGAGCGTTTGACCTTGTTTGGCCTCGATCTCGCGCGGCATTGCGGTGGTGATGGGCGCGAAGGCGTCGACTGAGACCAAAAGCGTGCCGGGCAGCTCGGCAAGTGCAGCGGCCTCGCTTGATGGAGAAGTTTCTGCTGCAGACGGCGGTTGTGGTTTCGGGAATTCTTCCGCGGGCGCCGGGGCGGGCTTGGCTTGCGCAACCTTGGCTTCCGGATTTGCGGGCTTAGGCTTTGTCGCAATCTTTTTCTTTTTCGGTTTTGCAGCGGGTGTTGGCTGTGCAGCGGCTTCTTCGGCGACAGGCTTGGGTTGCGGTTTCGGCGCGGCTTCTTTTGCCGGTTCCGGCTTTGGCGTTTCTTGAATAACTTCGACGTCGGGCAGCTTCTGTTCGGGGGCCGGCTTGACTTCAGGCGCTGGCGCGGGTTTGGCGGCAGGCGCGGACTGCTCGGGCGGCTGTTCGGCCGTTTGGCTATGAGCGGGCGCACCGGCGCCGAGTGACGCGGCAACGGCGAATGCAAGCCGCAAGGATCGTTGGGACATTGAGCGTCCTCCGGAAAAAATTGATAATCGCACTGAACGGGAACTCGACGTGACCGCAGAAAACGCGCATGAGACCGCACGTTTTAGCCCTTTATAGGCAGGACCCAATCAAGCGATGACGTGTGGGCTCAGGCGGCCGGAGGTCCGCGCGCGTAAAAGTTTGCGACACTGGTGTCAGCGTGCGCCGGCGCCGATGGCAAGCGTGAAGACGCCGAGGCTGTAAGTTCGGGTAGCCCAGCCTCGGACACCGCCAAGAGAACCGTCGCTGCCGTTTGGTGCGCCGCGAGACAGATGAGACAAGCGGCTTCGCTCTGATCGTGATCGGCCGGATGATGCACGGGCGCTAGACAGG
Source organism: Hyphomicrobium sp. (assembly GCA_043718455.1). Lineage (GTDB taxonomy): Bacteria > Pseudomonadota > Alphaproteobacteria > Rhizobiales > Hyphomicrobiaceae > Hyphomicrobium_B. The sequence goes on along the minus strand of JAYSVT010000265.1, from coordinate 8,278 downwards.
GCGCGCCGGCATTGTCGAAGCAGGCCGCGTCGAATCCGGCAGCCTGGCCTGCACCGGTGTGCGTATGGGCGAACGACAGCACCATCTGCATGGCGATGGCGAGAAGCGCGAGAACTCCCAAGACCCGTTTGAGGCTACCGCGAAGCATTTCGTCCTCCAACCCGGAGGCTAATGAAAGTCGGTCCGCAGGGGAACCGCTGCCGCCATTTCTGCGAGCGAATTGAAGGCTTGTGTGATGCAAAGTCGACAGCGGCGCTGACTTCGCGGGAGTATTGTTCCTTCACGCAGGTCCGCCGCCGGGACAGCCGCTGTTCGCTTTACGATAATTGTTTGAGGTTTCTTAGCGCCTTGCGCACTTGGCGCTCCCGTAGGCGCTGACTGAAAACGCAGAAATAGAGCGGGCTTTCACCCGCTCTATTCAATCCGCAGCGCCTGATGTGGCCGGTCAGTTCTGACTAACTTCGATCAACAGTACCACTTTTTTATCGTTCGGATCGATGATCGCGATCTCAGCGTCACTGTCGTCGAGGACGACGTAACGGCAAGTCTCGAGAACCGAGAAGCGCCGCGTCACTTCTTCGGGGAAACGCTCGAACTTCATGTCTCCCGGCAAAACGAGACCAATTTTCACGTCGTCGATCTCGATCGCCGCGGCCTTTTGCATTTCGATCTTCTCGAGAATAAAGTCACGCTCGTCTTTCTGGAAAGTGAAATTGGCCGGGCAGACTTCGTCGGAACGTCCGGCAGTACCTTCAGCGCGGCCTGCTGCAGCCGTTTGCTGCGAGTACGGTCCGCTGCCATCGCTGTCGATGACATAGACGACTTCGTGAGTATCGGGTTCGACGATCACGTAACGATCTTCGACGTAAGCGAATTCGTAGCCGCGATACTCGGGAACGATCTCGATAATATCGATGGGGACCGGACGGTAGTCCCAATCTGACGGCAACCGGCGGCCAATCGAGATTTCGATGCTGACGTTGTTAACTTGGCGGACATCACCGATTCGCCGGAACGAGTTCCGGACGCGATCCCGCTTTTCCTGCGGCAGGGTGACTTGGCGCACTCGATCAGGGGCCGCGCGGCTGCCTGACGCTTGGTCGCGCTGCTGTCTTTGGCCATCTCTGTCACGCTGATCGCGTGCTTGGTTGTCGCCCGGTCGAGCGGCATCAGGCGTTTTATCGGTGGCCGAATCTTTTTTCACATCCTTGGCGGCAGCGCCGGCGGCCGCTTTATTGCCGTCGGGCAGCTTGGCGGCATCGTCTTTAGCTTCCTTCGATCCGGACTTAACCGCATCGTCTTTGGCTTCCTTTGCGTCCTTGCCCTTCTGGCCGTTGTCATTCTGGCCGTTGTCCTTGGCTTCGCGAGCCTTTTTGTTATCGTCCTTGTCGGACTTCGCTGCGTCGTCTTTGCTGTCACGCTTTTCTTCGTTGCGGTCAGTCTTGCGATCGTCGCGGTCCTCACGTTTCTCTGCCTTCGACTCAGCCGCTTTTTCCTTGTTCGGGCTTTGCTTGGATGCGTCGCGGCCGCCTTCTTTGTCTTCGTTCCCTGCGGCTGCTTTCTTATCGGCCGCGTTGCCACCCGGTTGTTTGGCAACAGGTGCCTGAGCGGCGGGTTTGTTGGCATTGCCCGGTGCCGGTTCGGCCGCGCCCGCGTTGGGTTGAGCGTCCGGTTTTTTGCCATCGCTCTCTTGGGCGAAGCTCGGCGTTACGTCCAGCGCACTTGCAGCGAAGAGCAATGCTCCCGCTAATACCGCTAGTCTTTTCATCACTTAACTCCATAAGCTGAGGGAAAAATTCCCTTGGAATAGGGAGGCAACGCATAGCTGTTGGTCATTGTTCCGAGATGGCCGGATTCGGGATGTCAAAGTCTTAACCAGGAGAGTGCGCTTGTCTTCGAACTATTGTCTTCCAACTCGGGGCGCGGCCCAGCTCAACATTGGCTCTTGGCGATGGCGCGATGCGATCAAACAAGGGTTGCCCCTCACCCGCTTTAGATTGCCGAATGCGCAAAAATGCAGGCGCAGGTTGCTGCCGCAGCGGGCTCTTGCTTAATGAGCATTCGCCGCCAGAACTCACGCAATTTTCTTAACGATATCTGTTTGAGGTTTTCCAGGGCTTTGCGCGGGTGCGCAAGAAAACCTCCGGCGGACTTTTCCCCGCCCTTCCGGGGAAGCGCATAATCGCGTGTGTGAAAAGCGAGGTGCGTGATGTTGGGCTTGGTTTGGGTTTTGATTGCTGGGATTTTGGCGGATGTGATCTCATTCACCCGGCACCGGCACATCGACGTATCCAGCTTGGCTCAATGGACGAGGCACGGAAAGCCCGTCTTCCTTCATGCCTTCGAGATGCAGAAGGATGGCATCGCGCAAAAGCCGTTCCGCAGCTTCAGCGGAGTCACCCGTCGCGACGCATCCCGGAAGATCGGGAACGTAGCCAGAATAATTGGCACCGGCCTTTTCTATAACGATCGCGTAACGCATGGCAGTTCAATCCTTCAATCCGGCTTGCTTCAGGATGCTGTTCAAGGTTCCTGGCGCAATGTCGTCGCTGTCTTTTCCAGCAACTGTCACGCGCCCTGGCTTGGACGCATGTTTCAGTTGGCGATGGCTGCCTCGAGTGACCACAACCGCCCACCCGCCGTCATGCAGCAGCCGGAGCACCTCGCGCACTTTCACATACTGAAGTTAGCACAAACTTTCGTTTGTTGGCCAGACAGCGTGGCGGCCATGTGCCCAAATTCGACGCGAAGGACCCCGGCTCTGCGGACCGCCGCTGCGCGGCACTCCTTGGCCGGGGATGCGGGTGAAAAGATTGACGCAGCACTCGCCACCCGCATCCCCGGTCGAGCAACGAAGCGTAGCGAAGTTGACGAGACCCGGGGCCTTTCCCACTCAAGCTGCGGGCCTCTGATCGATAAGCACAACAGCGCGGCGCAGGCTCAGCGCTTCCTGTTCGGCGTCCTGTGGGGCGCCCCAGAATTCGGAGAGCGTTGGGCCGTTGGTGATGCGCGTGTCGCGCGTGAGGAACGTCCACACTTCGTGCAGCCAGACGCGGCGGCCGATGCGCGCGTACCAGCGCATGCCGTGGCGCGCGCTTGGTTCGGGATGAAGATAGGTGCGGAACAGCGCGCGCGGGCGGGTTTGCACGAGCACTTCGATCAGCTTGACCCAAAGAAAACTGCGCCACGCCGGCATGTGGCGGCTGGCCAAGACCTGATGCTTGTAGTCCCAGCGCTTTTGATCGAGCTGAATAACGGGGCGATCCTTCTCGTCGCGGAAGAAGGGTGTCCAGCGGTGCGGGGTGACGAAGAGCGTGATGATCTGATCGGGATCGTAAGCGAGGATCTGGCGGAAAGTGCGCCAGTAATCCCGGTCGCGTTCCTCGTTGAAACCGAAGACGCAGGACATGAGGGAAAGAATGCCGTGCTTTCTGAGCAGGCGAATGGCCTCGCGGTCGGTTTTGGTGGTGCTGCCCTTTTTGACTTTGGCAAGCGTCGCTTCGTCCGTGTGTTCCATGCCGATGAGGAAGCGTTCGAAGCCTGCTTGCCGGTAGAGGTGCAGAATATCGGCGTCGCGCACGATGTCGTCGGCGCGCAACGTGGCGATCATAGTCAGCTTTACGTTCTCGGCGATGATGGCTTTCAAGAGTTCGCGCCAAGCTTTCTTCGAGGTGGTGGGGTTTTCGTCGGCGAAGGAAATCATGGTGACGCCATGCTCGCGATAGAGCCGCCCGATCTCGGCGGCGAGTTTTTGCGGGCTCCGATGGCGCCAGCGGGTCCAGAAGCCGCGTTGTCCGCAATAGCTGCACAGATGCGGGCAGCCCCGCGAGAACTGGATGACGACGCCGCGTTTGCCCCCGTAGTAGCTGTATTTGGCGTGGTCGATGAGTTCCCACCCAACCCGGTAGTCGTCGAGATTTTGAATCATGGGTGCGGGCGGCGTTGCGAATGGGCGGCCGTTGCGGCGGAAGGCGAGACCGGAAATGGTCTCGAACGGCGTGTCGTCTCGAACCGCGCGCATGAGAAGACGCGCGGTTTCCTCGCCCTCGCCGCGGACAATTGCATCGATCTCCGGGAGTTCTTCGAGGCACTCCTTCCAATGGTAGGTCGGGAAGATGCCGCCGTAGATAATCCAGGCATCGGGAATGAGCGGACGGAGGTCGCGCAATATTTTCGTGACGGCTGGGTGCGCGGACGTGGATCCGTTGTGGCCGATGAGCACGACATCTGGCTTATGCGCGGCGGCGCGAGCGACGATTTCTTCGAAGGCAAGATTATCGACGTCGGCGTCCAACAGCGTCACGTCGTGGCCGTCGTCGATGAGAGGCCCGCCGATGGCGAGAAGACCGAGGGGCGGCAGCATTTCGCCAGGCATGCGTGAGCCAATGGCTTCGTGCGGCGGGTTGATGATGAGTATGCGCATGGCTCAATGGTCTCCACCACGTTGGACAAGAAGCGATTGGACTTGAAGGAGCGGCTGGTTACGGCCCCCCTCCCCTCGACGGGGAGGGGATGGGGGTGGGGTGAAGAAGCGGGCGGAAGCGTGCGTTTTAAGCACGTCCATTTGCCGAGCCCCGCTTGGCAATCGACCGTGAGTGATCGCAGACAACCCGCTCTTGGCGTTACCCCCACCCCTAACCCCCGCAAGGGGGAGGGGGATTCACGCGGCGGGTTGATGATGAGTATGCGCATGGGTTGAGTTCACTCCTTCGCTGCGATGCGACGCGCAAGGATGCGCCGCGCAAAGGCATGCGCTCCATCGTCGGGCGTCAGCGCGAGGGCGATGAGGGCACGGCAGAAGGGGGTCTGGCGCGGGTCGGCAGAGTGGATGTGGGGCATGGACTGGGGTTCCCGGGGCTTAGTTGTCGGGGCTAGCAAGTGGGCTCCCCGGCCTACGATCACGGAGCTGCACCCGCTCCGGCAGCGGAAAGGTCATGAATTTACGGGCGGAACCCGCCGCAAATGCCTTGCGGCGGCCTTATCTGTGCGGATATGTGAGGGTTCACTGTGCGGACGAGGGACGCTTGAGCCGATGAGAGACGCACGCACGCCGAAACTTTCAGCCGACGAGAGCGACGCGCTATCGACACGTCTCCGTCAGGAATTGGCTAGGCGGCGCATGACGCGTCAGGCACTAGCGGACGCGGCGAAGATTTCAATTTCGACTTTGGAAAAAGTGCTCGCCGGGCGGCGCACGTTCACGCTGGCGACAATCGTGCGATTGGAAGAAGGCTTGGGGCTCAACCTGCTCTCGCCGCAAAAAGCGAACGGCGCGGCAGTGTTGCCGGCTGAGAATGCGCCGGATGAATTGGGTTCCTACAATCGTGCATCTGTCGCGTGGCTTGAGGGATCGTATCTCACGGTCAGGCCGTCGTTTGGAGAGAAGAACGCGGTCTATGCTTATCGCACCGATATTGTGTGGGAGGAGGCAACGTCGCGGCTGCTGTTTCGCGAGGCCGAACGCGTCGATACCGATTACGTGCAATTTGGCGCGGTCGCCGTGCCGCATCAATCGGGGCACATCTATCTCGTGACCAACCGGCATGGACAGCATCGCTTGATCATTCTGGCGCGGCCGACAATTGGCGGCGAGATGCACGGATTATTGACGACACTGCAATCGGGAAAGGGCGCGCATTTATCTCCCGTCGCGACTCCGATCGTTTTGAAACAGATTAAGGGAACCGAAAAGAATGCCTACGGGCGCATTCCAGCAAGTCACGCGGCGTTTACGGATTACAATCGATTGCTGCGTAAAACGATTGCCGATCAATTCGCGGCTTGGTTGGGATGACGGCCGGTTGAGAATAACCGGCGCGTAGATGCGCCCCGCACGCCGGCTTCAACCATGCATATCGTCTTTCATTTGCCCGCCTGCGCGGCAATCGTTGAACTGCCGGTGAGCACAACGATTTAAATCGAATTTTATTCCCGTGCGGCAAATAAGTTTTTTTGACCCAACCATCGACACAAATGAGTCTGCATTGTGGGCGACCGATTTCGTCGAGCATTAGTTGGGAACGATTTGTGATGCCGAGTCGAACTGGATTCAAAATATCAGCGGGTCATGCGCGGCCGAAGGGCGCAATACTTATCACGTGTTCGACCAAAATGTTTCTGGGTGAGGAACAGAAGTTTTACGCCCCGTTTTCATGCGCCACTCTAGGCATATGTGTCCAACTTCAGTTTGAACAGGATGAGTGGCGATGATAACTCCGCAATTGCTACGCGTAACCTGCGGATTGCTCGCAGCCCTTCTGGTGGCTGTAATTCTCAAGTTTGCTCTTTTTGACATTGCAACGATGTACACAACGACCGGAGCATCGGCCTCCTCGCTTCTTGGGAGTTCTATTGGGTACGTTTTGGTCTATGGACTGCCGCTGGCGGGTCTCGCTGCCGCCGCGACGGAGTTCGTTCGGCTCCGCTCTATTGCCGTCCATATCGCAATCGGGATCGTTGCTGCGCTGCTTGCTGCCCGCTTTTCGATCCAAGGGGAAACGCTATCGTCTCCTGCCTATTCGGGCGGCGCGCTGACGGGCATCGCCGTACTCATCACGGGTAGCCTGTCCTCGCTCGCCTATTGGGTTACTGCTGGGCGCCGTGCCGGATGGCGCGGCGATGCAGCCGAGCGGGCCGATACACTGGCACGTGAAGCTTTCAGAACGGCAAGTGCGGACGCTCACGTCGAACACTGCAAGGAATGTCTCGCCGTCCGTGTGGGGCTCGGTGCGCTGCTGTTCATGCTTTTCAGCTGGGTTTCGATTGAAACGGGCGGTCTACGCGACTGGCTCGTTGCCGAAACAGAAGTGCAAGGCAAGGCCGTTCTAAAGAATGCGGGTTACACATGGGCCACGTTCGAGGTCGATGGCAATCGGGGCGTCATCCATGGGCTTGCACCCGACGAAGCGGAGAAGCGCGCGGCCTACGATAGCGTTCGCGAGGCCCTGGGTTCGGTAATTGGGTTCCCTGGAATACTTGCGCGCATCAAGAACGAGGCCGTCGCCAGTATGCCGATGTCGGCGGTGTCCCGAAAACTGGCTGACGCGGCGCGGCGCGAAAACGAAGCGAAAGTCGCGATCGAAGCCGCGAAATTGGCAGCAGAGTCGGCGCGTGCTGCAGAAGCCGATGCCGGCCGCAAGGCCGAAGTGCAAGTAAATGCCACGGAAGCTGAACTCAAGCGCAAGGCCGGAGAACAGGTGCTCGCCGCAGAAGCCGAGTTCAAGCGCAAGGGAGAGGAGCAGGCACTCGCTGCCGAAGCCGCCCTTTTGCGCAAGCTCGAAGAGCAGGCCCGCATCGCCGAAGAAGATGCGCGCAAGGAGGCCGCTGCAACACCCGCGCAACCTGCCGCGCGACCGGTTGAGGTGGCGGCAGTCGAAACGGGAACACAGGAAGAGGCTCGCGCCAATATCGAGGTTACGCCGCCGGCAGGCGTCGAAGCCGCGCCGCAAGACAACAACGACATAAACACCAACTCACCGGCATTAGACCCCGTTGCCCGCGAAGGTGCTGTCGTGTGCACGTCACAGGACCTCGCCCTTCTCGAGAGCAGCAGCATCATGTTCGATAGACAGAAGTTCGAGATTGGACCGGGCTTCGATGGCGAACTTGACAGGTTGGCTGTGTCGGCTCGCGCTTGCGCGCCGCGTCCAATCCTCGTGACCGGACACGCCGACACTGTCGGCGACCGCCTTTTCAACCCCGCGCTCGGGCTGCAACGTGCGCAGGCCATCCGCGAAAAACTGATCGCACGCGGTGTGCCGGCGACGCGTGTCATCGCCTCCTTCGCGGGCGCCAGCGGCCCCGTTTTCAATGACACGAACAATGCTGATAGGTCGTTCAACCGAAGGGCCGAGTTCAAGTTTCTCGAAGTCGCGGAGATCAGCCGCGATGCGACACTCGAACCGGACGAACGCGCGACCACCTGCGAGAGCGACCTTTCTGGCATCATGTCCCAATCGACCATTTACTTTCCAACGGCCTCAGCGCGGGTGAGTGCGGAAAGCATGGGCCTCATCAAGAAGCTCGCAGCGGCAATCGAGACATGCGGCAGCGTGGTCGTGACGGTCGAAGGTCACACGGACAAGATCGGTGGTCCCAGCTACAATCAGGGACTTTCAGAAGCCCGCGCGAACACGGTGCGTGAGGAACTTGTTACGGCCGGCGCCAATCCGACACGGGTCGCCTCGCGCGGGTTTTCCTCAAACCGCCCGCATGACACCGCCGATACCGCCGAGGCATTTGCTTTAAACCGGCGCATCGAATTCAAGGTGTCGGGAAA
>JAYSVT010000264.1:0-12532 GCA_043718455.1 Hyphomicrobium sp. | reverse complement strand
AGCATGCTGTAAAGTGAGAAATTGTGAGCAGCGCCCGCAACAGTCGTTTCCAAAACGCACTTCCTTCTTACTTGGAGATCTTTACAGCTGTGAGGCTGGACGTTGACATGCGCTGCAAGCAATCAGCGACGGGACCTGAGTCCGCTTTGCATTCCATCACTTCATTGATGAGGAATGAGCCTATCTTGTCGCAGCCCACGCCATCGAGTTCGAACAGTTTGACTGTTTTCTTCTGCGGCTTTAGCGGCGCCAGATCCAAGGCGAAGCGCTTGCCAATGATGCCGTCGGCCTGAAACAGCACGAGATCGAGTTTGTAGGCCTGATACGTCACATCGGACGTGTTGTTCACCACCATATAGGCGCGGCAGCCCTTGTCGTAGGTTTCGAGCTTGTTCAGTTCCAGCGAGGTCGAAGTCGCAGCTGGAGCGGGCGCTGCTGCCGGTGCCGCCGCTGCGGCCGGCGTTGGGTCTGCGGAAAGGGCCGGGAATGCAGTAAGAAAACACACCGCTGCCGTAACAACCGGCCATGCGGCCGAGACTCTATTGGACACGCTTGAACTCTCTTCGCTGGAGTTAAAAGTCACCCTGCATGTAGCGGCTTTGCAATCACGCGAACAGTGGTGGATGCCGCACATTTCTGTGAGGTTATATCGGGACATTGTGGCCTTGGTCGATCAGTTTTTTGCTCGAAAATTCAATTGGTAGGCACAACATGATGAAGGCCGGACAATGAGCGCGGCGCAGCGGGAATTCTTCCCGGGTCTCGTCAGGCGTTTTCCTGTTTCAAGGTTCTTCTGAGGCGCGCCAGCCACAGGGGTATGAGAATACATATTCGCCGTTTGCAACGGGAAGTTCCGCCCTTGACCAGAAATCATATTTTAACGTCTGGTTCGATTGGGGATGAATCGCGTGATTTGGCCCGGTTCGTAAGCACTTCCAGCGGCTTGGTCTGAGGCCGCAGAATTCGCGGGAATGGGGAAAACAATGTCACGACGAGCATCCGGATCGCGGGTGGCGCTGAGCACACTAGCGCTCGTGTTTCTGGCGTCTGCTGCCCAGGCTCAAGAGCCAACTAGCCCCCCGCCTACGCAAACACCTGCACCTGCGCCTGCCATCACGACGCCAGTGCCGCCAGCTGTTACTGAGCCAGCGCCGCCTGCCGCCACGACGACTGTTCCGCAACCCGCGCCTTCGACACCCCCCCCAAACGCCGGTACTTCAGAGCAGCCCTCAACGACAACACCGCCGCCTGCGGCAGGGCAGACTCCAGCGCCGGTCGATGGCCAGGCGCTGCCCGATGTCGAAATCATTCAGACGCAACCGGCACCCGCGCCGCCACAACCGGATGCGCCTCCCGCACCACCAAAGATCGTGAAGAAGAAGCCGCCGCCAGTCGAGCCCGAGCCGCAGCCCGTTGTTGTTCAAGCTAAACCCCAGCCCGAACCCCAGCCCGCTCCTCAACAGGTCTCCGAACCTGCGCCACCGCCTGCCGCGTTGCCGCCCCCTGTGGGTGGTCCGCCGGCCGGCGATACGCTTATCAAAATCTCGCCCATCGCGGGCAGCGAAATCCCGCTCGATAAAGTGCCGGGAGCTGTTGGCACCGTTTCGGCCGCAGACGTTGCGCGCAATGGTTCCGGGCAAATTCAGAACGTGCTGCAGCAGCAGGTGCCCGGCATCATTCTGTCGGATACCGCCGGTAGCGGCTTCCGCACGGATGTTTCCTATCGCGGCTTTGATGCCTCGCCCATCGGCGGGCGTTCGCAAGCGCTCGCTATTTACATGAACGGCATCCGCATCAACGAGTCGTTCGGCGACACGGTAAACTTCGATGCCATTCCTTCGATTGCTATTAGCGATATCGCCGTTGTCGGCAACAATCCCGTGTTCGGTCTCAACGCTATCGGCGGCGCCATCAGCTTCACAATGAAAGACGGCTTTGGATACCAAGGCGGCACGATTGACGCTTCGGCTGGTTCGTTCGGGCGCAAGCAGATCGCGGCTGAAGCTGGCGTAAAGAGCGGCGCCTTTGCCGCCTATGCAGCGGGTGAGTATCTCGAGGAAGATGGCTTCCGCGATTTTTCGGAAGCTGAAGTCAAACGCATGTTTGCGGATGTCGGCTTCAAGGGCAGCGACGTCGAACTTCATTTCAGCTTCAATGGAGCGAAGAGTATTGCGGGAGTTGTCACGGCCGCGCCAGTCGATCTTCTAGCACTCGATTACGGCCGCACCTTCACCAATCCGCAGGACACCGAATACGAAGTGCAAATGCCGTCGGTGCGCGGCAGTGTGAAGGCCACTGATACATTGACCATATCCGGCCTCATGTATTACAGGCGCTTCAAGCAGAACGTCCTCGACGGCAACTTGTCGGAAGTCGATGAATGCGCGGCAGGCGGGCCGAATGATGGCTTGCTTTGCTTAGCAGGCGATGGCGGCGGCGAAGAGGTTGTCGAAGACGGCAACGGCAGCACCGTTTCGGCCGATTTGTTCAATGGCCCCATCGGTTCGCTCGAACGAATCACGCAAGACGCCAAGAGCAACGGCACCAGCGCCCAGGCGGTAGAAAAATCGCACCTTTTTGGCCGGCCGAATCAATTCCTAGTTGGCGTCAGCTATGATCACGGCAAGGTCGCCTATCAAACGTCGAGTGAACTGGGGACGATTGGCGATCGCTTTGTCGTCACCGGATCTGGCATTATTGTTGTTGCACCCGATGATCTGCAGCCGCGCGATCTCGTGACCGAGAACGACTATTACGGTGTCTTTTTTTCCAACACACTTGATGTGACGGATCAACTCGCTTTCACCGTTGGCTGGCGTTATAACCACGCAACTATCAAACTCAGCGATCTCACCGGAGATTTTCCAGAGCTCAATACGACCAACAAGTACCACCGATTTAATCCAATGATAGGCGCAACCTACAAGTTCAGGCCGGGACTGTCGGTCTATGGCGGATACTCAGAAGCCAACCGCGCGCCAACAGCTGCTGAACTTGGCTGTGCCGAGCCGACGAACCCTTGCCTCATCGAAAGCTTCCTGACGGACGACCCGCCATTGAAGCAGGTGATCTCGCACAGTTGGGAAGCAGGATTGCGCGGCGAACACAAATCCTGGGACCAGCAGAAAATCACCTGGAGCCTTGGATATTTCCGTACGCTCAATACGGACGACATCTTGAACGTAGCGGCGACGACGACCGGGCGCGGCTTCTTCCTCAATGCAGGCGACACGCTGCGCCAAGGCGTTGAAGCGGCCGTTGGCTATCAGAATGACCGGTTGTCGATGTTCGCGTCCTATGCGCGCGTTGACGCGACTTTCCAGACGGATCTCATCCTATCAGCACCGAACACGCCCGGCGCTCCGGATTGTCCCGATACCGATCCCGGCACAACCTCATGTAACTTCGTGCAAAGCGGCGACAACCTGCCGGGAATTCCCAAGCACCGTTTCAAAGCCGGTATCGAATATTGGCTGACGCCCCAGTGGAAGTTCGGCTCGGATCTCGTGGCGGCTAGCGACCAGTTCTTCTTCGGCGACGAAGCGAACAACAATGCTAAGCTCGCTGGATACACGCGCATCGATCTCAAGACTTCGTACGACCTGACGGAAAACGTTCAAATCTATGGGTCAATCAAGAACCTCTTCGACAAGCGCTATGGGCTTTACGGCACATTCTTCGATCCGGTTGCAGCAACAGAAGCCGCCGAGCCTCAAGGTATCACGTTAACAGATCCGCGAAGCCAGACGCCAGCTCAACCCTTTGCCATCTATGGCGGTGTGAAAGTGAAGTTCTGAGCGGCCGGGACACCATTCTTATGCAATCAAAATAAAACGGCGGACCTAGGGTCCGCCGTTTTATTTTTGAGACGCTTTTCAATTCTTCAAAATCAAAAGCCCGCCGGCACGAAGTGCGCGTAAAACGGTTCAGCTTTATGTTTTGGCCCGTTGACAGCTTCTAGTCGCTCGATTTCTTCAATGGCACCAGTAAGGGCAGCTGCGACGCGCTCCAGGTCCGCATTGTCGCGGCAATCGCTCTCGATATAGAGCAAGGTCTCGCGCATCGTCTCAAGGTCAACACGCGGCTTGGCGCGCGATTGTTCTAAAAGTTTGAACACGCTGGACTACCTCAAACTCGAAAGATCAATTTAAGACTTTATCAACCTTTGAAGTTATCTCAGAAATTCGATATGGGCGCAAGCGCACCGTAGCGTCTCATTTTGATACAACTTCTTGTTATTGCTCCTCTATTGGCTCCAGCCTTCCTTTACCTATCACAGGCAAACTCCGCTCCGGGGAAACGTGTGGGCGGGAGTTACGTTGTGTTGCGCAGTCCGGGCATCTTGATCATCGTCGAGAACCTTACGGTTCCGCTGGATAGGCGCGTCTGGACGGAAGCGCGCGCTTTACATGATGCTGGCTATACCGTCTCGGTCGTCTGTCCGACGGGCGGCAAATACACAGCATCGTATGAAGTCCTCGAGGGCATTCATGTGTTCCGCCATCCCATGCCCTTCGAGGCCGATGGCGCTCTTGGTTATGCGCTTGAGTACAGTTGGGCCTTGGCCTGGGAATTCGCGCTCTCCGTCAAAGCCTATTTCAAAGTCGGGTTCGACGTTGTTCAAGCTTGCAATCCGCCTGACCTGTTGTTCCTGATCGGCGGATTCTGGAAATATCTCTTCGGCAAGCGCTTCGTGTTCGACCACCACGATATCAATCCCGAGCTTTATGAAGCCAAGTTCAACAAGAAGGGCCGCTTTCACACGCTGCTGTTGTGGCTTGAGAAACTGACTTTTAAAACCGCAGACGCTTCGATTGCAACCAACGAAACGTTCAAGGAAATTGCCGTCCGGCGCGGCGGTATGGATCCGGATCGCGTTTTCATCGTGCGTTCGGTGCCCGATCTTACGCGCTTCAAGCGGGTTGAACCCAATACGGATCTCAAGAACGGCCGCAAATATCTTGCCGGATATGTCGGCATTATGGGCGCCCAGGACGGCGTCGATCTCTTGATCGATGCCATGGACGAACTCGTCAACGCCCAAGGCCGCCGCGATATCCAGTGCGCCATTGTTGGATCGGGAACTGAACTACCAAACCTGCAGCGCATGTGTACGGCCAAGGGGCTAGACGACTACATTACCTTCACCGGCTTCCAGTCCGGCGAGCCCTTGCTCAAAGCCTTCTCGGCGTTTGACATCGGTGTGATTCCAGACCCGAAGAACACTTACAACGACAAGATCTCGATGAATAAGGTGTTCGAGTACATGAGCCTCGGCATTCCATTCGTCTCGTTCGATCTCATTGAAGGCCGCAAGGCATCGGGTGAAGCAGCACTTTACGCACGCGACAATGATCCCAAAGATCTCAGCTCAAAAATGGCGAAACTCTTCGATGACGCGGATTTGGCGGGGGCACTTGCCGAAGAAGGCAGGTGCCGGGCACGCGCTTTGCTCAAGTGGGAAAACGAGCGCGCGCGCCTGCTGGCGGCTTATGCTCTGGTGCTTGAAGACAAGGGCAAGTCCGTCGCGCAGCCCGCGACCCAAGTCATGTCGGGTTGAACTATCCTGCGGCGGTTGAGATTTGTGGGTTCAGCCGCGTTCTTACTTGAGCGCGCAACGAGGGCATGATGGCGATGCCAACGCCAATGACGGCGGCCGTTGACGCAACAAGTGCAATGGCGATTTTCCACAGGCTCACGCCAGCAGCACCTTGGGCAAGCACCGCAAGAAGTGCAGCCGGCAGCAGAAAGAAGGCACGCGTCATCAGAAGACGCCCTGTCGTGACTTCAAGGCTTTCGAGCCGCGCCGCGACATAGAATAAAGACAAACATTCACCGAAGAAAGCAATGAACGCGATTGTTGAAATCGTGGCACCATCAATCGCTGTCCAGAGTGCAAACGGCAGTACGGACGCACGCACGAGGCCGGCCACCAGGAAGGGTTTCGTGTGTCCTGCTGCCATGAGGGCCATGCCCGGAACGGCTTGGATCATGCGCAAGGCCCACATCGCCGCGAGCCAGGCCGTTACCGCACCAAGCCCGTTGTAATGAGAGCCAAATACAACCGGGAGCACGGTCTCTCCGGCAATAATAAAAAAGACGAGATAAAGGGCGGCGCCCAGCGTTGTTACTTCTGCCATGATTCTGAAACGGCTGACGAGCGTCCGCCCGCGCCGCAAAGCGTCGGAAAAGAGTGGGAGCATCAGGGCGTGGCCCGCTTTCGCGGCAAGCAAACCCGGAACCATCGTGAGCATGAAGCACGCGGTGTAGGCAGCAAGCGCTTCCATACCGGCGAGCCGTCCGATGATCAGGCGATCACCTTGGTAGACGGCAATCAGCGGCAGTGCGCTAAGCAGAATAGGCCAGCCAAATGCAATCTGACGTGAGAGTATTTCGCGATCTGCGGCGAGGCGATAGCGGCGGTCAGAAAACAGGTGTGAGATCAGAACCCCCGCGAAGGCTTGGGCAAGCGACAGCCAGACCACGACGTCGAACGTGGCGGTGACTTTGAGGAATGGCAATGTTGCCATAAGCGCAACGGCTTGCGGAATGACTTCAACGTACATCTGCGGGCGATTGTCGAAGCGGCGCTGGGCCCGGCGGCAATCGAGATGCAAAAATCCCTTGATGAGCGGCACCAAACTGACGATCTGGAATGCGGACGTCGCCTGTTCAATGTTGAAAAAGCGCGCGACCGATGGACCAATTGCTAGAAGGACAGCGGTCAATAACACGCCGCGGAGAATGAGAACCGTGTGGGCCGTGGCAACGAATTCGTCCTTATCGCCATCCTCCGCTTGGACGATTAACCGGTCCGAACCGAGATCTGAAAGCGTCTCAACGATCTGCAGCAGCAGCGTGATCGACGCCGCAATGCCGAAATCAGCGGGAGAAAGTGCGTGGCCAATGATGGCGTTGCGCAAGAAGGACAGCGCTTGGGCCGTTCCATAGCCCGAGAACAGCAGAAGGCCCTGAGCGCGTGCGCCAGTCAGCGTAATCGGTGAAAGTGCCGGAGTGTCGCTCATCTGGTTAAACCGCATTTGGCTTGTGTTGTGACCAGCCCCGAGCGCCGGGCTGCCTGCGCGAGATCTTGGCGAAAGGCTTGCTCGCTAAGCGCCCAAGGAAGCCGCCGACCGGATCGCCACTGAGGCGCAAGAGGCTGCACGTAGTCTGGATCCAGCGGGGCGATAACGCGCGCTCCCATTTCTTGCGAAATGCGGTTTCCATTGTGCCAAAGTCTGAGCCCTTTTTTCCAGCCGACAAATGCTCGAGGTGGAAATCGATGACATAAGCCGAGTATCCCATCTGTGCAGCATGCAGGCATATGTCGGCGCCGTAGAAGTGAAAACCCTTGAGGTCGTGCGAGAAACCGAGACGCGCGTCGCGCCGGACGATGATAAAATTTTCATCCAAAGTGAATACTTGCTGCGGAAAGTTTCCCTCACTCTGGTTTTTGCCGTGTGGGTCGGTGATGCGCAGAGCCAGGTTTCCAGGAGCTACTCCGCCAGCATTTCCAGAAAGAGCCCAATCGACATCGCGATGATGCAGTTCCTTTAGGCACTGGTCCAGGTTCGACCGGCGATCTTCAAGCAAGCGAACGTCCTGATGACACAGAACGACGATGGGGGCGTGCGCCGCGTTGAGGAGGGCATTTAGGCCGCGGTACGCGTCTGTTTGCACGGGGCCGGTATTATCGACGAAGAGATACTCGCAATCCGCGTCGGTAAATCCCCCGGCGAGAAAAGAGCAACGCATCGCTGCATACTGCGCGCGGTCGGAAACTAGCGTCGCAATCGTATAACGCGGTTCAGCCGACACCGGTGCTTCAGTTTCCGGTCGCAGAATGCGAGGAGTGCAGCTCGTGGTACAGAATGTCGTAGCCGTTGCCATAGTAGAATACCTTAAGTGGACGGTGCCAGAGCCGCAGGTGTTGTCTGGCCTCGCGAAGGTGCCGCGTAGCCGTATTGCCATTCTTTGCGTCGCTGCCAGATCTGGCGCCAGGCATCAGCCGTGCCGCAGTTCGCCGACGACGGAGCCAGCACCGCGCGGATGGACGTCGCAATGAGACGCGTCAGCGGCCATGCCGCGAGTAACATGCGACCGGGCGGCGCCATGTGTGGCTGCCAGTGACGATCAACAAGTGAGACTTTGGCGGCGAGCAATCGCACCATCTTGCCGGCGCGGGCTGTTTCCGACGCCCCGCCATAGTGAGTGATCGTCGCAAACGGTGTAATCATGGGGCGGGCCGAAAAGGCATGTGCTCTGAGGCAAAGGTCGGCTTCTTCGCCATACATGAAGAAGAGGGGGTCAAATCCATTGAGCCCTTCCCAGAGTTCCCTTTCGATCAGAAAGAAGCAGCCGGAAACGATATCAACGCGCCGGATCGTGTCGCGCTGCCATCCGCCGTAAGCCTCGCCGTTAAAAAATTCCGAATGAGGAAATAACCCGGTCAGTCCTATCGCGCGGCAGAACTGGTTCCAGAGTGTCATGCGTCCCCAGCAAGACGACGGATTAAGCGATCCACTCGCATACAGTGTGCGGCCACCCCATATCCGCGCTCTAGGTTCTTTCCGGGCAAACTCCACGAGTTTGTCGATAGCGTGATCGAGCACCAGCGTGTCGGGATTAAGGAGCAAAATATAGCGGCCCCGCGCGCGCCGGGCTGCAAGATTGTTGGCCCTGGCGAAGCCAATATTCTCATTGAGGCGTACGAACTGCGGATTTAGCGGGTGGCTTGCAATCATTTCAGCCGATCCGTCAGCTGAGGCATTGTCGATCGCGATGACCTCGTAGGAAACATCTTTGGTTTCAGTCAGCACAGAATCCAGCGCCGCCCGCGTCATGGCGCACGTATTGTAACTGACGACGAGAATTGAAACGTCGATGTGTGCGTGCTGCATTGGATCTGATTGCTCGCTATTCACTCCGTCGCAACGTTAGCGGGCACCGGCTAACCTTCCCTTAACGAACAACAGGCCTCACACACTAACGAATGCTTAACGCGGCGTCGTCACACTCTCCCGAGGCATAAGCGAATCGCTGAGAGAAATCTGGGACGCCCCACATGGACAATTTGGATAGCGAAACCGGCCTCGGTTTCGACGGCATCATCTGCATCGGCGGCGAAGACTGGTGGTATCATAACCGCGGCCACTTCGATTTCCAGATTATGCGGCGCTTGGCCGAGACCATGCCGGTCCTATTCGTCAATTCGCTCGCCGTGCGCATGCCCTCGCTGAAGGAGAAGAGCCAGTTTGCCGCCCGTATAGGCCGCAAAATGAGGAGTTTAGCGCGCGGCATCGTCCACGTTGAGAACAAGTTTTGGGTCTTCTCGCCCGTATCGGTGCCCGGCCCAACAGGCCAGAGACTATCGAGTTGGGCACTGAGCCCGCAGATCAAACTGGCTGCACGCCGTGCCGGCATATCCCGGCCGCTCTTGTGGATTCACTGTCCGGCCGGCGCCGCTCTTGCAGATCAAATTCCCCACGCCGTTTTGGTGCTGCAACGCACCGATCGGTTCGAGGCCTTCCCGGAGGCCGATCCGGCAATCGTCGGCGCGCAGATCAGAAAAATGAAAACCGCGGCCGACGTGGTTGTCTACTGCAACCAAAATTTGATGGCCGAAGAGCAGCATGAGGTGCGCAGGCAGCTCCTGATCACACATGGCGTCGATCTCGAGACCTTCATCACGGCAGGTCAATCGCGTTCGCCTGGACCGGCCGACGTCGCCCTTTTGAAGCGGCCGCGCGTTGGGTTTATTGGCGGCATTGATGCTCATACATTCGATCCACCGCTCTTTGTGGAGGTGGCCCGGCGACTCGGCGACGTTGAGTTTGCGCTGATTGGGGGATGCTCGTTACCCGAAGACTGGTGCCCGTTGCCGAATGTCACCCTCTTGGGCCGCAAGCCCTATGACGAGGTAGCGCGCTACATGGCGGCGATGGACGTGCTCATCATGCCATGGAACGATAGCGAGTGGATTAAGGCCTGCAACCCAATCAAGCTCAAAGAGTACCTTGCCGTCGGCCGTCCGATCGTAACAACAGACTTCCCGGCACTTGGCCGCTATCGCGATCTGGTGCGCGTCGCCGAAGGTCCAGCCGCATTTGCCTCCGCAATCCGTCGGGCACTTGCCGAGCTTTACGACGCCGATAAGGCTAGGAATTCGGTAGCAAACGAAGGCTGGGACGCCAAGGCCGGTTATCTGCTCGAGAATCTCTTCGAAATTGCTGGTGAGGTCGCGTCCGGAAAATCGTCCGCCTCCGTTCCGCGCCGCTCGGCGGCGTAGGGCTTCGTTTGACCGGCAGCCTTTGAGGCTTAAGCCGGGAAAGCGCCGGGGATTTGCGTGTCGGGCAATCCGGCTGCGGGCTGAATAGATGGAACATAGGGCCGCCGGGCCGGGACAAGGCGCGGTTCCGCCGGCTTTGCAACTTTTGCCTTGATCTTCAATCGGGCCGGATCAGCAAGCCACCCTGCCATGCCGAGAAAGAAGAAGAAGAAGGCATAGGGCACGTTCCAAAGATGCACTGTAGTCGCGATCAGGCAAAGTGCGATTAGCGACATGTTCCATCCCCGCGCTAAGCGACGCGCATCGGCATCCTTCTGCGTCAGCCCGCGTTTAACGACGCCGCGCGCTAGCAGGCCAATAGCGAGAACGATCAAGAGAAGCGCCGGAATACCTGTGCGCATGAGAATGACGAGCCAGAACGCATCGACTGTGGATGATACCATCCACGCTGGGCGATCCCATTCGGCGAGGCCAATACCAAATAAGGGATTGCCCCAAACATTGTCGAGCCCAAATTCCCAGGTTTGCAGCCGGTAGAAACCGGTCCACGGGTCAATCGTCATGCCAGTTGCGATGACGGCGATCGGCCCGCGCGTCGAGAAGATTGATGCACCTATGTAGAGACCCGCAATAACCACCCACGTTAGCGACGCGCGGCCCTTGAGGCGCCGCGTGACCTTTTCCCAGATCAGCATGGCGATCTGGAGTCCAAGACACAACAGCGGCGCGGAAGAAAGTCCGAGCACTGTTGCACTACACAGCAGTGCCGAGCGCTTTAACTTATTGGCGGTCCGGCGTTCTGCATACCAAAACAGCGCGAGGAGTGCGGCGCAGAAGGTGCCGTAATGAATGGGGTGGTCGAACGTGCCGTAAGCACGCGTCAAACCCATGCGCGTTTCGATGCCGATCGGATGCACATAACCGGTGATGGCCCTGAGAATTTCATGGGTAAATATTTGCCCGAACAAGGTCTCAGGCAGCGCAATTAATGCAGCGACTGCGATCGCAATCGCCATGGCATTGAGGGCACCTCGCATGTGATCTTGTGTACGAATCCACACCCGGGCCACAAGATAGGGACCAAGGCCTTCGAGGGCTAGCGAGCCGCCATACACGAGCCCTTCTTGTTCGCCCATGTGGCGCATATACATGGCCACCGTCCAGATGTTGAAGACGATAAAGGCGATGTCGAAGCCGCGCAGCTTCAATCCGCGTTGCGACAAGAGTGCTGCAATGGCCATGGGAAACAAAATGATCGCGGCCACACGATGAGGGGGAAAACGTAATCCGGCGATGTAAAGCGAGAGTTCCGTTGGGCACAGAAAGGCGATGATCAAAATTATGACCGGCAGCGGCGCCTTATGTTTCAACTTTCCCATGACGTTTTAAGGAGTTGCCTCTTCAGCCCGGTCACTCAATCAGCGTTTGTCCCTGCCACAACAGCCCAAAAGGTTCTCGACAGTATTTTGAGATCCAGCCCGAGTGACCAAGACTTGATGTAGGCAAGATCGGCCTCGACCCGCGCCTCTATACTCCCCGGCGCCGCGGTCGAGCCACGCAGTCCGCTCACTTGGGCAAGGCCTGTCATGCCGGGCCGCATTTGATGGCGGTCGGGGTACTTCTCAAGAAGCCGGCTGAATTCCTCGTCGTGAACAAGCGCATGGGGACGGGGGCCGACAAGCGACATCTCGCCCCTGATGACATTAATGAACTGCGGAAACTCGTCGAGGCTTGTGCGCCGTAGGATGCGGCCGACGAAGGTAACGCGGCTGTCGCCAGGTTGAGCCTGGCGCACGTCGTTTCCGTCTTCCATGACGCTCATGGTCCGGAATTTCAAAACTTCGAAAACTTGCTGGTGGCGGCCGCGGCGGCGTTGACGGAAAAAGACCGGGCCAGGGCTCTCGCATTTGATGGCCAAGATAATCAACGGCCAAAACGGCAGGCTTACAGCCAGAAAAATCGAACCAAGTGCAACGTCTTCAAGGCGTTTTGTGATGGGAGCCCAATCGGTCAGTTCTTTTTTTTTAGATCGAGAAGGCCAACCGGTCCAAGGTTTGAGACTTGGTGGCTGATGTCGCCGTCGACGAGATCGGACGAAATGTGCGTGACGATGTGCGTCGAAACCGGAAGGTCGGCGAATTTCTCGATGATCTTCGATACGCGCTGATCGGCCGCTTGGGGCAAGGCAACAATGATCCTATCGATTGTGCCCTCACGACACGCAGTGATGAGGTCTTCAAGCTT
>JAYSVT010000263.1:0-3948 GCA_043718455.1 Hyphomicrobium sp. | reverse complement strand
GCTCCGCAAGGATACTCTCGTAGGCGACGTTGATCGCGGCAAGACGGCGTCCCGATGCCGCCAGGAACTCGGGCGGCACGCCCTTAGCGACCAGCGCGTCGGGGTGGTGCTCGCGAACGAGCCGGCGATATTTCAATTTGATATCTTCATCGCTCGATTTGGACGAGACGCCGAGCACGTCATATGGATTGTCGGGATCATGGACGAAGGCCCGGCGCACAGTTTTGTAGTCCGCCTGACTGACGCCAAATATTTGCGAGACGCGGGCGACAAAGTCATCTTCGCCCGGATGGAGAATGCCGTCCGCGCTGGCCACGTGGAACAAGCACTCAAGCACAGAAATTTTTAACTCGGGCTCTTCCGCGAGGAGCTTTGCCATGCGGCCGGCATAGATCTCGAACCCGGCAATGTCTTGGCTCGCGAGATCGAACACGCGCTTGAGGTGCGGGCGCTCGTCCTCGGGTACGTCGAACATGCGTTCGAAAACTTCAGTTTCGACAACACTCGAGACGCCATCGGCCTTGCTCATTTTTGCTGCCAGCGTCACGAGCGCAATTGTAAAAGCCACTTGGCTTTGCGCCGGTCCGGACCGTTTTCCGTCTAAGCCCAAATATGCGACCAAGTCGTCGAAGGCTGCCCGCAATGGGGTACCCTCATCGAGTCCAAGCGTGCGGCGAATGTTTTTCCATTGCATGAATAAAATCTTCGGGCTCTGTCGCGCGGGCCAATCGCGGCCCGGTTCATTCAGCTATGAGTTTAACGTCACTTACACCCCAACTCCCCTAAATTTACGGAAAGAAACGGGAAGTTCAGCTATCGCCAGCATTAACGCGCATGCCCGGCAATGGCTTGGGTGCGCAGCCCGGACAGCGCCGGCGCTACTTACAGATCCGGTTCAGCCCGTTGCGGCCATGGCGGGCAAGATCCATGTGGAAATGATCACGGTGCGCGGCATCGTAGTTCGGCCCGAGCACCGTCGTAAAGTGCTGGCAGGTTCCGGAATGTACGGCACGCAAAAATGCCCGCTCGCGTTCGCTGCCGAACCAGCCGCCCTTGACCGTCACGACCAAGCCGTTGGCAAGCGTGAAAGCCGAAACATCGAGCGCATTGGCATAACCGTGTTCGGACAAGCGGCCGCCCGAGACGTGGTTGATGGGACGGCAGGCATAGGAGGCCGCCACCTTTACTTCTGTGATCGGACTGCCGAGATGGAAACGCGCAGCGGGCTCGACAACTTCTGCGACCCAGCGATCAACTGTCGGCACCATCGGACAGCGCAGCATTGCGGCGGGGCGCATGGAAACACGTCCGCCCATAGCCGCCGACATAGCGAAGGGATGCTCTGTGCCGCAGACACTTGGGCCGCCAAGGGCTGAGCGGGGTTGCACGAATGAATTGGTGCGCACAACGCCCGCACTCAAGCATGCGCGCTCTTCCGACTCGCGCCAGGGCTCTTCTTTCGCGACAAAATTTTGGGAGGTGGAGCCACAGCCCCATAGCATCACGAGGCTCGCAAGCCACACGACGGCGAGAGGCAGAAAGACGCTGATACGACGCAGAACCATGGGCCGGGACGCTACTGCCAATATGCTTAAACTTCGGTAAATGCTCCCAGTCCCCAGCGCGGTATGTGCCCAGAATTTCGGGCCCTATTGCGACTGAGGCGCGGCGGAGTAAGGGCTTGAGAGCAGCGCCTGGTGCATTTATGCGGCTCTGCAGGACACTCAGGACTTATCCACAAGAGTCTGAAACAGAGCGGAATTTGTGAAGTCACAGCGTCCCAAACCGGGCGTATGTTGTACGTGCTCTGAAATTTTAGAGCGCAGTCTGAAAACGTTTCTGAGTACGGGCTGAATTGATTTGTACCGCGTAGCAAAGCTGGCTTGGTATTCGCGTACCGCTATGCATTGAAGCCGTTGTGTTTCGCGTACGGTTGTGTTTGCCGAAAGGCGCGTTTTTTGGAGGTCCTGGCAGTTCGCAGTTCTTGATCTGACAACACACCCCCCGTGATTGTCCTTGAACGGATCCAACATCTGCCTTGCCAGGGCCTTTCTGATTCTTGTGTGGACTAATTCGCTTAGCCCTCAACTTCTGCCAAATACGCGACGACCGCTGCCTTGTGCGCCTTGTCGCCAACCGCCTTCATGTGATCGCGGCCTGGTATCGTGAAGGCGCGCGCACCGGGGATGAGTGCCGCTAAATCTTCCGCCGAACCGCCTACGACGTCGTCCTCCCCCACAGCAACCAGAACTGGACAGGCGAGAGTCGCGAGCATCTCTTTCGTGATCGGTGTGCGCGCCGAACGAATACACGCTGCCAGCGCCTTGAGATCGCTCCGTGTCTGTTCGGCAAAGGCGCGAAACGTCCGCGCTGTTGGATTGCTGACATCGTTGATGCTTGGCGCCTCAAGCGCATGCGCGATGGGTCCGGTGCCAGCAAGCCCGCGCACCATGTTGATGCCGAGCCCGCCAAACACAAGACTCCGGATACGCTCGGGATGCGCAAGTGTCAGAAACGCCGAGATCCGCGCGCCCATCGAGTAACCGATGACGTGGGCATTTTGGATTTTCAAGTGATCGAGCAAGCGCCGCGCGTCCTCCGCCATGAGCGGGGAGCCGTAGTCGTTGACTTCGTAGAGCTTGCCGCTCGCCCCATGACCGCGATTGTCCATCGCGACAACCCTGTAGCCCTGCCGCTGCAGCGTGTCGATCCAGTTGGCCGACACCCAATTCGTCGCCACGTTCGAGGCAAACCCGTGAATGAGCAGCACTGGCGATTTGCCGGCCCCGCCTCCGGTGTCGAGATAGGCAATATCAACGCCTGCACTGTCAAAACTCTGCATCAATAACCCCTGCGGCGAAAGGTGGACTTCGATCCCCTACCATTGGAACACTATCGACGGTATCGTGCGCAAGATCGAAGCAACCGCACAAGAGGCCCGAATGGCTGGCGCGCATATCCCGCATTTCGCCAACGACAGCGGATCAGAACGGATTTTCATCGGCGTCAAGGAATTCAAGTGCATGGGCGCGCGCGACCCCTTCGACCATCCGCATGTCTACCTCGACATGGGTCAGGACGCCCAGATCATTTGTCCCTATTGCTCGACGCTGTACGTTTATGAGCAGCGCTTCGGCGCGGACGACAGCGACCCCAAAGGCGCGCTCGTTTCTGACGCAGCCTAGCGGAAATATTCCAAGTGCACCCGGCAGCAGATCACCCGGTCCTTATCGCCGGTGGCGGCATCGGTGGCCTAGCAACTGCGCTGGCGCTGGCGCGGCACGGCATTCCATCCAAAATTTTAGAGCGCAGAAGCGCCTTGGCTGAAGAAGGGGCTGGAATCCAAATCGGCCCGCACGGTATGGGGGTTTTAGCTTGGCTTGGTATGGACGGCGTCGTGCGCGCAAGGGCGGCCGAGCCGGATAGCCTCCGGGTCTTGAACGCGCGCTCCGGGCGGGAGATAACAGCGCTGCCGCTTGGATCCTGGATCGCCCAGCGCCACGGCGCGCCCTATTGCACCCTGCACCGGCAAGACCTTCATAGCGCCCTCGTCAATCGGGCGACCGGCGATCCACTTATTGCGATAGCCGCGAATTCTGACGTGGCGGACGCCGCCACCTCTCCGGCAGGCGTTACAATCACGACCTCGAACGGCGCGACGCTTTCCGGTGCGGCGTTAATCGGCGCGGACGGGCTGTGGTCGTCATTGCGCACAAAATTCTTTGACGCCAAGCCGCCGCGTTTCTCAGGCAAGTGCGCGTATCGCTCAGTCGTCCCGGGCGAAGCCGTTCCACAATCCCTGCGCCGCAACGACGTTCACATCTGGTTAGAGGCCGGCGCGCACGTGGTGCACTATCCGGTTCGGGGCGGTAGGGAAGTCGCGCTCGTTGCAATTTTCCCTGATACCCAACAATCTGAAGCCTGGAGCACGGACGCCAGCGTGACAGA
>JAYSVT010000262.1:0-12591 GCA_043718455.1 Hyphomicrobium sp. | reverse complement strand
AGAACAGCTGTCGTGGAGCGCGTCAAGGCGCCCGTTCTTTCTTAGGATCGACAGGCACCTGGTGCCAGCGCGCTCCACATCCGTTTTTGTATCGCTGGAGCGGCAAGCTCGCGGCGCTATCCAGCGTTGCGCCCCAATTTTCACGCCAAGAGGAGGCTTTCTTCAAAACTTGCGCCGGTTATGTATCCGCGCTGTTGCCACCGCCCCCCGCTCCGCATACGCTGACACCAAGCGGGCATAGGTCCGTCGAACCACAAACAACGGCAACCCGCCCCTCCATGTCCCCCCTCTCCTCCTTCATCACCCTCATGGCTGGCGGCCTGTGGCCTTGGCTCGCCTTCGCGTTTGGCCTTGGCTATCTGTTGGGATCGGTACCGTTCGGATTGCTGCTGACGCGCGCGGCGGGCTTGGGTGACGTGCGCCAAATCGGCTCGGGGAATATCGGCGCTACAAATGTGCTGCGCACGGGGAACAAGAAACTGGCAGCGGCCACGCTGCTGCTCGACGGCCTCAAGGGAACGCTCGCTGTCCTCCTCGCGCGCTATTGGTGGGGTGAAGCGCCCGCGTTGATCGCAGGGCTCGGCGCGTTCCTCGGCCATCTCTATCCCGTGTGGCTCAAGTTCAAAGGCGGCAAGGGCGTCGCGACCTACATCGGCGTGTTCGCGGGATTGTTCTGGCAGGCTGCACTTGCGTTCTGCGCCATCTGGCTCGCGGTTGCTTATCTCTCTCGCTATTCGTCACTTGCGGCGCTCATCGCCAGCCTTGCAACGCCGCTCGTTCTGTTTGTGATGGGGCAACCTGAGTTGGCCGCACTCGGCGCGCTGATGACGCTGCTGCTCCTGTGGAAACATCGCGCCAACATCGGCCGGCTCAAGTCTGGCGCGGAGGCAAAAATCGGTGCCCAAGGCTGAACCGCCAAATTTGTTCACGCCCGCGCCACTTCCAACCGCGAAGCTTGGCGAGGCTGAACAGCTTGCGTGCTTGCGTCTCATCCGGTCTGAGAATGTCGGCCCCGTTACCTTCCGCCAATTGATCAACACGTTCGGCGGCGCCGCGAAGGCGCTCGAGGCATTGCCCGAATTGTCGCGGCGCGGCGGCGGCCGTCGCGCGATCCGCATTTGCCCAAAGGGCGACGCGGAACATGAGTTGTCGCGCGCCCGAAAAATCGGCGCGGAGCCCGTGTTCACAATCGAGCCCGGATATCCTGCCGCCCTTGCAGCACTCGATACGCCCCCGCCCCTCCTCTACATCAAAGGCCGCTCCGAACTCCTGAACCGGCCGGCACTCGCGATCGTCGGTTCGCGTGAAAGTTCGGCTGCCGGCGCGAAACTCGCGAGACAATTTGCTCACGCGATTGGTGAGGCCGGTTACGTCATCGTCTCGGGGCTGGCGCGCGGTATCGACGGCGCGGCGCATGAAGCAGCTTTGAAATCCGGCACAGTCGCCGTGTTGGCAGGCGGTCTTGATAATATCTATCCGCCGGAACACGAAAAGTTGCAGGCGCGCATCGCCAGCGAAGGCTGCTTGGTGAGCGAACAACCGCCCGGGTTCACACCGCGAGGACAGGATTTCCCGCGCCGCAATCGCATCGTGTCGGGTATGTCGCTTGGCGTTGTTATTGTCGAAGCCGCCGCCCGATCCGGCACACTCGTCACCGCGCGCTTTGCCAGCGAACAGGGCCGCGAAGTTTTTGCCGTGCCGGGCCATCCGCTCGATCCCAGAGCCGAAGGCACGAACCGCTTGATCAAGACGGGCGCGACACTCGTCACGGAACCAGCCGACATTCTGGAGGCGCTCCGGCCACTCTCAGGTTTGAGCGAAATCGCGGCGCCTATCTCACGGCCACTCGACCTGAGCGCCGCCATCGAGGCGTCGATGCCCGACGTGGGCGATGGCGAGCGGACGCGAATTCTGGCGGCGCTTGGTCCAGCGCCGACCGACCTCGACGCCATCATCCAGGTGACGGGCCTTTCGATCCGCGCCGTGCAGATCGGCCTGATGGAGCTCGAACTCGCTGGCCGCCTGAGCCGGCCAGGACCAGGTCTCATCGCCTTGCAGATGGATTGAGGTTCGAGGACTTAGCCCGGCGCTGCCAATGACAGCCGGCGGGCCTCGGCCTGCGAAAGAGCCAACAAGCCCACCAGGGTCGCGTGTCTGTCGGCATGAAACAGGGACTGAAGTTCGCTCAACAGATCCGCAGCGTACATAAGCCGGTCGCTTTGTGACGCCGCGCCAAAACTCTCCCCATCACAATCCCCCGCAATTTCCCGATCGCTCCGCATAGATTAACCCCCATAACTGAGATTTCCCGCAACACGTGTAGCATTAGGCATAAACTTACCCTTGGAAGTTGTAAAACGGCTAGTGCTTACCTTGGAATAGGACTTTTGCCCTAAGCTTACCCGTGCGTTTGACAGGGCGGCGTTCATCAACCATGTTCCCGCGCCCATACCCCCGCGCTTCGAGGCCAGGGCCCGGAAATGCGCAGGCTGGCGATCCGCTGGCCCATTTCTCGGCCCCTCTGCGAAAGTTCAAAATGAACGTCGTTATCGTCGAATCGGCCGCTAAGGCCAAGACAATCAACAAGTATTTGGGCTCCGGCTACAAAGTCATAGCCTCTTATGGGCATGTCCGCGACTTGCCGGCCAAGGACGGGGCTGTCGAGCCCGACAACGATTTCCTCATGCACTGGGACGTTCAGGACCGCGGCAAGAAGGTGATGAATGAAATCACGCAAGCCGTAAAAGACGCCGACAAGCTCATTCTCGCGACCGACCCTGATCGCGAAGGGGAAGCCATTTCCTGGCATATCCTAGAAGTTCTGACTCAAAGGAAAGCCATCAAGAAGGGCCTCCCGATTGAGCGCGTGGCGTTCAACGCCATCACCAAACAGGCGATCCTGGCGGCGATGAAAGAACCGCGCCAGATCGATCAGCCGCTGGTCTCGGCTTACTTCGCACGGCGCGCGCTCGACTATCTCGTCGGCTTCACGCTGTCGCCGGTGCTGTGGCGCAAGCTGCCGGGGTCGCGCTCGGCGGGGCGCGTGCAATCGGTGGTGCTTCGCATCGTGTGCGACCGGGAAGCGGAAATCGAAGCTTTCAAGACCGATGAATACTGGACCATCGAAGCGATGCTGGCGACGGCCAAGGGCGAAGATTTCAAGGCGCGCCTGACAGCAATCGCTGGCACCACGCTGAAGAAACTCGACATCAAGGATGAAGCCTCAGCCCACGCCATAAAGGCTGCGATTGAGAAGGGCGATTTCCGGATTGCCAGCGTCGATAAAAAGGCAGCCAAGCGTAACCCCTATGCGCCGTTCACCACTTCGACGTTGCAGATGGACGCGTCGCGCAAACTCGGGTTTTCGGCGAAGCAGACAATGAACGTCGCCCAGCGCTTGTACGAGGGCGTTGATATCGGCGGCGAGACGGTTGGTCTCATCACCTACATGCGTACCGACGGCGTGCAGATCGTGCCCGAAGCCGTCAGCCAAATCCGCGACGTCATCTCGTCTGAATATGGACGCAACTACACGCCGTTTGCGCGCGAGTACAAATCTAAGGCGAAGAACGCGCAAGAAGCGCATGAAGCCATCCGCCCGACCGACCCCAAGCGCAAGCCCGATGCCGTGCGCAAGTTCATGGAAAAGGACCAGGCCGCACTTTACGAACTTATTTGGAAGCGCACGATAGCCAGCCAAATGGCATCCGCCGACATCGAGCAGACGTCCGCCGAAATCGAGGTCAAAGGCCGCGACGGCAAAGCCTATGGCCTGCGCGCGAACGGCTCCGTCGTGACATTCGACGGTTTTCTGAAAGTCTACGAAGAAGGCCGCGACGACAAATACCGCGTCATCGAAAAAGGCAAAGACGACGCCGAGGACGACGACAGCCGCCGCTTGCCGCCGCTCGCCCACGGCGACGTGCTGAAGGACAAGGCCATCGACGCCGACCAGCACTTCACCCAGCCGCCGCCGCGCTTTTCGGAAGCCACACTGGTCAAGCGCATGGAAGAACTCGGCATCGGCCGCCCAGCGACTTATGCCTCAACAATCGCCGTGCTCATCGATCGCGATTACTGCCGGATCGATAAGAAGCGTCTTATTCCGGAAGATAAAGGCCGCCTTGTCATCGCATTTCTTGAGAAGTTCTTCGCGCACTACGTTGAGTATGATTTCACGGCCGACCTTGAGTTGAAACTCGACCTCATCTCCAACGACGAACTGAAGTGGAAAGACGTCTTGAAGGATTTCTGGCGCGATTTCACAGGTGCGGTTGAAGAGATCAAGGATCTGCGCGTCGGGGAAGTACTCGACGCCTTGAACGACATGCTTGGGCCCCACATCTTTCCCGAGCGCGAAGACGGCGCCGATCCGCGCACCTGCCCAAAATGCGCCAAGGGCCGCATGAGCCTCAAGATTTCAGGAAAATATGGCGCCTTCATCGGCTGCGAAAATTATCCCGAATGCAATTTCACACGCCAGCTGACGAACAAAGCCGGCGACACGGGCGGAGACCGCGAACTCGGTTTCGATCCCGATACCGGATTGGCCATTGCTGTGAAATCGGGGCGCTTTGGCGCCTATCTGCAGCTTGGCGATCAGAAGGACTACGAGGAAGGCGAGAAACCAAAGCGCTCGTCATTGCCCAAGGGCGTCGATGCCGCGACCGTTGATCTGGAAAAAGCAGTGCAGCTTTTGTCTTTGCCGCGCGAAGTCGGAATGCATCCGGAAACCAACACGGCGATCACGGCCGGGCTTGGCCGCTACGGCCCGTTCATTTTGCACGACGGCACGTACGCAAACGTTGAAAACATCGAAGAAGTGTTTTCAATCGGCATCAACCGCGCCGTCACGCTGCTTGCGGAAAAGCGCGCGGGCGGGGGCAAGAGCCGTTTCCAGCGTCAAGCTGCAACAGTCCTCAAAGATTTGGGCGAGCATCCGAGCGAAGGCGGCAAGATCCAAGTTCTCGACGGACGCTACGGCGCCTACGTCAGCCACAACAAGGTCAATGCCACGGTGCCCAAATCCAAGGCACCTGCTGACTTGACTGTTGAAGAAGCGGTTGCACTGCTGCAGGAACGCATCGAAAAAGGCGGCGGAAAAAAGCCAGCGCGCAAGGGCGTGTTCAAGAAGGCGGCGAAACCTGCCAAGGACGCAGCCGACGGCAAGGCTACTGCCGCCAAAAAAACATCACCCGCGAAATCAGCCGTCAAAAAGGCCCCCGCCGCCAAGAAGGCCCCCGCCGCAAAAGCAGTGCCTGCGAAAAAATCCCCGGCAAAATCGAAGGCGTCGTAAGCGGATATCTGCCATTTACCCTAACGGCCTGGACGGATCGATTCTGGCCGGGCCGTATTCGCGTGCAAAAACAGAGGGCTGAAAAAAAGATCCGGGAGATTTTTCCCCGCCCCTTCCCCAGCGCGCATACTGGCGTCCGCGAGGTTTGGCAATCCTTGACAATCGAACACTCGAATGGCCGGTATCGGCTCTCAACACAGAGGCAAACACGTTGGCAAAAAAACGACTCGATACGCGCCCACCCGATAAAAAGACCAAGGCCGCGCGCCATCAACCGGCCGATCGCGGTTTGCCGAGCCGCGCGCAGATCCTTGAATTTTTGAGTACCGCGGAAGCAAAAGCGGGAAAGCGCGAGATCGCGCGCGCGTTCGGCATCACGGGCGGCGCGAAGATAGCACTGAAACGCATCTTGGGCGAAATGGCGGCCGACGGCACGCTTTCTGGCACGCGCAAAGACCTGCGCGAAAAGGGCAAGCTGCCGCCTGTCACGACGCTCGAAATCACCGGCCGGGATCGCGACGGCGATCTGGTGGCGAAGCCCTTGCATTGGGAAGAAGACGACGGCAAGCGCCCGCTCGTGCGGCTCTTGCCGACGGAAAAAGCCTTTGACGGCGACATCGGCATAGGCGATCGCGTGCTGGTGCGCTTGACGCTCGCGACGACGAGCGGCGATGGCGCCAGCTATGAAGCGACGCCCATCAAAAAGCTGGCGCGCGAGGCGAGCCGTATGCTCGGCATCTACCGGCAAGCGACACGCGGCGGCGGCACGATTGAACCGATCAACCGCAAGGAACTGAAAAGTTGGCCGATCTTAGACGGCGACGATGCGAAAGCCGGCGACGGCGATCTCGTGCGTTTCGAACTCGTGCGCCGCGGCCGCTTCGCGACGCCGCGTGCGGTGGTTCTGGAAAGTCTCGGTAACCCGGGCGATCAACGCCAAATCTCGCTAATCGCTATTCACGCGCACGGCATCCCTGAAGATTTCCCCGAGAGCGTGATTGCCGAATGCGAAGCGCTTGAGCCGCCCGGCATGAAGAGCCGTACGGATTTGCGCTCGACGCCCTTGTTGACTATTGATCCAATGGATGCGCGCGATCACGACGACGCGGTGTACGCCGAGCCTGACACAAGCTCGGGAAATTCCGGGGGCTGGGTCGTCATCGTCGCCATTGCCGACGTCGCGCATTACATCCGCCCCGGCACCAAACTCGACCGCGAGGCGCAATTGCGCGGCAACTCGGTGTACTTCCCCGATCGCGTCGTGCCGATGCTGCCGGAGAAAATCTCGAACGATCTGTGTTCGCTGCGCGAAGGCGAAGAGCGCGCCTGTTTGGCGGTGCGCATGGTGTTCGATAAACGCGGCGAAAAACGCGGGCATTCCTTCATGCGCGCGATGATGAAATCGGCCGCGAAACTCTCGTACCAGGAAGCGCAAGCCGCGATTGACGGCACGGTATCGGAGAAGTGTGCGCCCCTGATGGAGCGGGCTTTGAAGCCCCTGTGGGCGGCTTATGCGGCGGTCAGCGAAGCGCGCGATAAGCGCGGGCCGCTCGATCTCGATTTGCCCGAGCGCAAAATCGTGTTGGACGACAAGGGGCGCGTTGCGCGTGTCGTGACGCCCGAGCGGCTCGACGCGCATCGCCTCATCGAAGAATTCATGATCCAAGCGAACGTGGCTGCCGCCGAAACGCTGGAAGAAAATCGTTCCCCCCTCGTCTACCGGGTGCACGATCAGCCGAGCCAGGAGAAGCTGAAAGCGCTCAAGGATTTTCTAGAAACGCTGGACATGAAAATTCCGCACTCAGGCCAGCTGAAGCCGGAAGCCTTCAACGTCATTCTGGCGAAGGCCAAGGACTTGCCGGTGCCGGAACTCGTCAACGAAATCATCCTGCGCTCGCAATCACAAGCCGAATACGCGCCGCGTAACATCGGCCATTTCGGCTTGAACCTGGCGCGCTATGCGCATTTCACGTCGCCCATCCGCCGTTACGCGGATCTGCTTGTGCACCGGGCGCTGGTCAAAGCGCTTGGCCTTGGCCCCGATGGCTTGAGCGACGAAGAAATACCGCGCTTGACAGCTATTTCGAAAGCGATTTCGGATACGGAGCGGCGCGCCATGTCGGCCGAACGCGAGACCATGGATCGCTTGATCGCGTCGCACTTAGCGGATCGCATCGGTGTTAGCTTCACGGCCCGCATCTCGGGCGTCACACGTTCGGGGTTATTCGTGCGTTTAAAAGATACGGGCGCCGACGGTTACATTCCGATTTCGAGTTTGGGGAACGAATACTTCACGCACGTTGAAGCCGCGCACGCGCTTGTTGGTTCGCGCAGTGGCGAAGGTTATCGCTTGGGTGACACGGTGGAGGTCAAATTGCTGGAAGCGATCCCGTCGGCCGGCGCGTTGCGTTTTGAGATGATGACACCCGGCACGAAGGGGCATTTCGCAAACTTCAAAGCGGGCGGCGGCAAGCTTCCGCGCCAAAAGCGCGGGCCACGCGGCGGCGGGTTTAAGGGGAAGAGAAGGTAGTAAATTACGCAGCCCTCATGCTGATCACAGAGCACCATGACACTCACAAATCCTATCATTAGCGTCCTTACCGCAGCCGCGCTTCTCGCGGCGCCGGCCTTGGCGCAAACCTACGAGCTCAAGGACTGTGAACAGGATGATCGCGCCTGGCTATCGCTCCGCGCTTGCACGTCGCTCTTGCAAGGCTCCGAATTGAGCAACATAGACCGCGGCCGTCTCTACGCGCGCCGCGGACTCGCCTGGCTCGTCGAAGACGATGCGAGCGAAGCACTGAAAGACTTCAATTCCGCTATCAAACTCAACGATTCTGACATCCGCGCACTCACTGGCCGCGCCCGCGCCTATACGCTTCTCGATCAGTACGCCAAAGCGGCTGACGACTGGTCAGCCGTCGTCGCGCTCGACCCTGATGTCGAAGCGAATTATCTCAAGCGCGGAGCAAGCCAACTCGCCGCCCAAAACTTGACTGCCGCGATGGCCGACTTCGAGAAAGTGATCGCGCTCAATCCCAAAAGTATTGACGGCTCCATCGGCCGCGCCAATGTCTTTGTTGCGCTGAAAGACAGAGACAAAGCGCTCGGCGAATTCGCCCGCGCCGAAGCGATTGACCCCAAGCATTTCGCGCCTTTTCTCGCGCGCGCGGAAGCCGCCGAGATTTGGGGCGACACCAAGCTCGCCATCGAGAATTACGGCAAGGTTCTGACGCTTAACACCACCGTTTGGTCCGCACGCAAATCCTTGAAACGGCTTGGCGTCGACACGCTGCCATGAGGGGCGGTGGCGATGGGCTTGCACCTACAGTCGAAACATCGACGCTGCCGTTCGTGCGGAAAAGTCCATTCGGGTTATTAGAGTGGACCAATCAAGCGGCGATACTCGGCTTCGGGCACGCCATAGGATGCACCGGCCGCGCGTTCCAATCGATCGCGATC
The DNA here is from genome assembly GCA_043718455.1 of Hyphomicrobium sp. Lineage (GTDB taxonomy): Bacteria > Pseudomonadota > Alphaproteobacteria > Rhizobiales > Hyphomicrobiaceae > Hyphomicrobium_B. The sequence continues at coordinate 3,833 of JAYSVT010000262.1, read as the reverse complement.
CAGTATCTTTATATTGCCGCGCGTTGCCTTGATGAGCATTTCCCCTTCAAGAAGATGGATGGCATCGGTTACGCTCGAGCGTCGAACGCCAAGCATCATAGAAAGAAAATCGTGTGTGATGGGAAATTCAAGAGCGTCGAGACGGTCATGGCACATCAGCACCCAGCGAGCCAAACGCTCTTCGACGACGGAGCTGCCGTTTACCAGTGCGGTCTGCGCCGTCTGCGTCATGAAGACGTGAACGAAGCGCAACATTATAGATCGCAGCGTTGAGCTTTGATCGACAATCCTCAGAAGGTCCACCGTGGAAAGGCGAAAGCCCGCGCCGCCAATCTGCATATAATGATGATGAGGTGTTCGATCGGAACCAAGTAGCACAGTGGTTGCACCCATGCCGTCGCGTCCGTAGACGCCGACTTCGATGCTGCGGCCGTCAGCCTTTTCGGCGACCACGGAAACCATGCCGCTTTCGATAAAGTAGACAAATTCTATCGGCTTGTTTGGTGTGACCAGAACATAATCCCGATCAAGTTCGATGGGCTCGAGGTAGGGAGCCAATAGGCCGTAATCAGCGGGCGAGAGGCCCGTCAGCAGACGATTGCGTATGTCTTTTTGTTCAATCATGGCGTCGCGAGACGAAGGGTTGGATCCTAGCACTTCGACCGCAGATTAGTTCGCCCTGACCGGATTCTTACCAATTGAAATTGCAAACTTCAAGAAATGAGCTTGTCCTGAACTCTGTTTAGTACGGTTCCGGACCTTCTACCCAACCACCTATCAATGGGTGTACACTCTAAAACGGTAGCGGGGTAACGCAGCCGCCCGGGCGTTGGCAGTTTTCGCAAGCCCGGCATTACGAAACGGACAGAAAGCCACAGTGGGCGCAGTGCCGCACTATTTTTTGCGGAGGCTTTCTGTTCGTCCGTACTGAAGTGACGCGCTTCTGGTCTTTGATAAATCAATAGTGACTGACCAGTGAAGACACTCGCAGGATTCAATTAGGACCGCTTTTGAAGCGCCGGAAGACGCAGCGCTTCGACGTTCAAGCAAGCGATGGCATGTTTTCTATTGTCAAATATTCGGCGTTGGTGTCAGCAAATTTGTCAAAGGCGTAACAAGTTTCCACTGCAGTCCTTGGGCGTGATAGTCGAGAACCACTGATCCGTTGACGGCTGCTTCCGCCATGCGCACCATCACGACGTGTCCGAAACCGCGACGGCTCGGCGGCTCGACCGTGGGGCCGCCCTCTTCAGTCCATTGGATTGTGAAATCTGGCACTCCCGCTTGAGTAACGTCCCAGACCAATCGCACACGGCCGTCTGCGTTCGAAAGTGCTCCGTATTTGGCGGCATTGGTCGCCAACTCGTGCAGGGCCATGCCGATCGCCTGAGCGGCAGCGGGATTTAAGTGAACAGACGGGCCGTCAACGATGATACGGGCTCCGATCAACTCCTTAAAATGGGCAAGCTGCCCTTGGACCAGCTCTGAGATTTCAACGCGAGACCAATTGTCTTTGACGAGGAGTTCGTGGCTCGCGGCCAGTCCTTGGATACGATCTGTTAGCCTTTCCAAAAAAGTAGCTGGATCGCCATGATAACCGGTTTGCCTAGCGACGACTTGCACAACTCCGAGCAGGTTCTTTGAGCGGTGGGAAATTTCCGCCATCAACAAACGGATCTTTAGTTCCGCTTCCTTCTGCTCGGTGATATCCGTGTGGACACCGACCCATTCGCGGATTGTCCCATCTTCGCTTAGAATGGGCACTGCTCGAATGGAACACAATCGCCAGTCTCCGTCGCGGCGGCGCACGCGATGTTCAAATTCGAACAAGGATTTGTTGGCAACGGCGACTTCCCACGCAGCGATCGTTGGCAGCGAATCTTCGGGATGTACGGCGTTGGCCCAGCCGTAGTCTTGATAGTCTGCCTCTGATTGGCCGGTGAAGTTTCCCCAGCTACTTTGCAGGCCTTTCATCTTGCCTTCAGCGTCGTTCGTCCAGATGATGCTAGTGACAATTCCCACGGCCGCGCGAAAGCGCTCTTCGCTTTCACGTAGAGCCAGTTCGTCTTGCTTTCTCTGCGTGACATCGCGGGAGGACGCGACGATGCGAATGCAACGCCCCTGCAAATCAAGCGCAGGATTAACGGAGACGTCCCACCACTTTGCAGAGCCCTTAACTGTTGGGCAAAAGGCCTCAAAGTGGCTCGATGCACCTGACCTCGCCGCATCAACGGCATTTACGATTTGATCATGTGATTGAGCCGGCCAAAATTCAGCCCATTCCCTGCCCTGCCACGTCTGAAAATCATCGATTTCCAATAACTCGCAGCCATTGGTGTTGATGTATTCAATCCTGCCTTCGATATCCATTACTTTCAGGCAGTCGGGGCTGGTTTCGACAACGCTCCGATTGAAGGCCTCACTGTCTTGTAAAGCTGCAACGGCGGCTTTCCTGTCTGAAATGTCGCGGATAACGGCAATAGAATGAATTGGCTTGCCGTTAGCACTTTTGACGATGCGCGCAGTGATTGATACCCAGCGGACCCCGCCGTCCTTGCGCACGTAGCGCTTTTCGTTTTCGTAGACAGCGTCGCCGGCTTGGCTGAAGTAGGCTTGAACAAGTCGTGCATCGCGATCCCGGTCGTCCACATGCGTAAGATCAGCGACCGCCATTCCAATCAATTCATCCGCTGCATAGCCAGTGAGCGTGCAGAGGCTCTCGTTCACTTTGATGAATCGAGCGTCGAGCCCGACGAACGCGATTGCTACCGGCGCCAGTTCAAAAGCTATGCGGTGAAATTGATTGGAATTCGCGTCCGCATCTTGTTCCGGAGCGTTGTCTGCCGACCCAGAGCTGTGAAGCAAACTCATGTGATTGACCTAAAAACATTGGTAGCTTAATTAGATCATGAAACGTCTTAGTACAAGCTATAAGAACCGTTGGTAGTTAAGGTCAACGTGAGCCACTATCGCGTTTTAAATGGTGCGCGCACGATTTCGGCGCGTGGATGACGGTGTTGAGGGAGTCCGCGCTCCCTCCGCTTGCGTTCCCGGCCGAGCGAGCGCCGCGAAGCAAGTAAGCGGAGAGCCGGGATCACGTCGATAATTATTTGCGTAATACCGATGGCCGGAGTTTCGAAATCGTACTCAGACCGATGGCACGTGATCCCGGATAGCCGCTCTGTTTCGCTCGCGCTTCACACGCGGCTTCCGGGAACGCAGCGGTGAGAGTTGTGCCGCGAACGTAGGTCGGCGCTGAGGCCCTGAAGATAATTTAGATTCGGTGCTGGCTTCCGGGCAGAAGCCCGACATTTCTTTTAAGCTTGCGGCTGTCGGGGTTCGCAAGAAAGGGCTTACCCGCGACCTACGGATCCCGCCACCTGCTACCAACTGCGGCCATGGGCACACTTGCCCGGATTACGATCAAGTCCATAATCGGCGGGCAATCCGTTGCATCGCCTCCAATTGCACTGACCGCCGTCAAGGACGAAACCCATGTCGATTACGACTAATTCCATATCTTCGGAATCCGCACGCGATACTTGGGGCTCGTTCAAGCGCGGCTGGCGGCAGACGTGCCCGGCGTGCGGCACAGGCCCGCTCTACAAGAGCTATCTCAAGGTCAATGACGTGTGCCCCGGGTGCAAGGAAGAACTGCACCACCAGCGCGCCGACGACGCGCCGCCCTATTTCACGATGATGATCACGGGTCATGTTATCGTCGGCGGTATTCTTGTAGCTGAAAAGATGTATGCGCCGGAAACATGGGTGCATCTCGTGATCTGGCTGCCGCTGTTAGTGATCATGAGCTTGTGGCTTCTGCCGCGCGTCAA
>JAYSVT010000261.1:0-12690 GCA_043718455.1 Hyphomicrobium sp. | reverse complement strand
CTGCGGTGCGCCAGCACTGGCGCGATGAAGCCCATGCGAAGGGCGCGGGCGAGCTTTTTATTCACCTGACGATGCGAGATCCCGAGACGGCGGCGCGGCTCAATCCAAGCGATACGCAGCGCATCGTGCGCGCGCTTGAGGTATTGCAGTCGAGCGGTAGGCCGCTCAGCTATTGGCAAGCCCAAAAGGGGACGCCGGTGGTTGATCTCAGTGCGGCGCACGCATTTGCTCTGATGCCGGAACGCGGACAACTGCAGCTCCGCGCTGACGCCCGTTTCGATCAGATGATTGATGCTGGGGCCTTGGTAGAGGCTGACCGGTTGCAGCGCTTTGGTCTCGATCCCAATTTGCCAGCGATGCGCGCATTGGGTGTTGCCCCGCTCATCGCCCATTTGCGTGGCGAGCGCGGGTTGGACGAGGCCGTCGCCGTTGCCAAGGCGGAAACCCGGCAATACATCAAACGTCAGATGACTTGGCTTAAGAGATATATGATTACGTGGAAGACTATTAAAACGAAATATAAGGAACTAAATATGGCCGAAGTCATATCATTTATTAAAAGTTAGCGTTGACCACGGTAAATAGCCCCTCTACAAACTGAAGAGGCTGAGGCTCGCGATATGCGCGGGCGGCGGGAGGAGCGTTAAGATGGCACGGACGATGAGCGGCGCGGAGATCGTATTGACGGCGCTGGCGGACCAGGGCGTCGAGGTCATTTTCGGGTATCCCGGGGGCGCGGTTCTTCCCATCTACGACGAGCTTTTCCAGCAAGAGAAAGTGCGCCACATCCTGGTGCGCCAAGAAGGCGGTGCGGTGCACGCGGCCGAAGGTTATGCGCGTTCGACCGGCAAGGTCGGCGTTGTGCTTGTGACGTCTGGCCCTGGCGCGACGAACGCTGTCACGGGATTGACGGACGCACTCATGGATTCCATTCCCATCGTGTGCATCACGGGGCAAGTACCGACGCACTTGATCGGCAACGACGCGTTTCAAGAATGCGATACGGTTGGCATCACGCGCCCCTGCACCAAGCACAACTGGCTTGTGAAAAACGTCAACGACTTGTCGCGCATTATGCACGAGGCGTTTCAGATCGCGAAGTCTGGCCGGCCCGGCCCCGTAGTCATCGATATTCCAAAGGATGTGCAATTTGCGACGGGAAATTACGTTGGCCCGTCCAACATCCAGCATAAAACCTATAAGCCGAAACTGAAACCGGACCAGCAGCCGGTGCGTGACGCGGTGGATCTGATCGCGTCGGCCAAAAGACCTTTGTTCTATACGGGCGGCGGCGTCATAAATTCTGGTCCGAAGGCCAGCCAGCTGTTGCGCGAATTCGTGCGGCTCACAGGCTTTCCGATTACATCGACGCTGATGGGGCTTGGCGCCTATCCCTCGTCCGACAAGCAATGGCTTGGTATGCTCGGCATGCACGGCACCTATGAAGCCAACATGGCGATGCACGATTGCGACGTCATGATCAACATCGGCGCGCGTTTTGACGACCGAATCACGGGCCGCATCGATGCGTTCTCTCCGGGATCGCGCAAAATCCACGTCGATATCGATGCCTCATCGATCAACAAGAACGTGCACGCCGATATCCCGATCATTGGCGACTGCGCATACGTGCTCGAAGACATGCTGCGCATCTGGAAGGCCAAGGCGCCGCAAGTCGATAAGGCCGCGCACAAGACCTGGTGGAAACAGGTTGAAGGCTGGCGCGCGAAGAAATCGCTTTCCTACAAAAATTCCAAAGACGTGATCATGCCGCAATACGCGCTGCAGCGGCTGCAGGATCTGACCAAGGATCGCGATACCTACATCACGACGGAAGTCGGCCAGCATCAGATGTGGGCGGCGCAGTTCATGCACTTCGAAGAGCCCAATCGCTGGATGACGTCGGGCGGGCTTGGCACGATGGGGTATGGCTTGCCGGCAGCGATTGGTGTGCAAATCGCGCACCCCAAATCGCTGGTTATCGATGTCGCCGGCGACGCCTCGATCCTGATGAACATTCAAGAGTGCTCGACCGCGACGCAGTTCAATCTGCCGGTCAAAGTGTTCATTCTGAACAACGAGTACATGGGTATGGTGCGCCAATGGCAGCAGCTGCTGCATGGCAACCGCCTGTCGCACAGCTACACGGAAAGCCTGCCTGATTTTGTGAAACTCGCGGACGCCTACGGCTGGAAAGGCATGCGCTGCGAACACCCGGCCGATCTTGATGACGCGATCAAGGAGATGATCAATCACAAGGGTCCGGTGATGTTCGATTGCCGCGTGGCGAAGCTTGCGAATTGCTTCCCGATGATCCCGTCCGGCAAAGCGCATAACGAAATGCTGCTTGGCGAAGATGTGTCGGACGAGGAAGTTTCAAAGGCGGTCAGCAAAGAAGGCAAGGTGCTGGTGTGAGGGCTGCTTCTCAATCCCAAGGATTGACGAGCGGAATGCCGAGGCCGGAAAAATCGCGGGTGTTGCGGGTGGCGATGGGAATGTTGTGATGCTCGGCAATCCCTGCGATCTGACTGTCCGTGATATCGGGGTTGAGGCCACGCTTGGTTTGGCGAACGCGGATTGCGGCTGCCGCCTTCGCAGCCGCAGTGTCGAAATCCAGGATCCGGTTGGCGAACACAGTGCCGATCACAGTCGCCAAAACGGCTTCAAGGTCTTGCCGGCGGCGGCCAGCAGGAAGCAACAAAGTGCCGAAATAGATTTCGAACAAACCCGGCGTACAAGTGTACAGGGTTCCTTCGTCTTGCGTTTCCAGCCAAGCCCGCACGCGCGGTTCTTTCGGCAACCGCATCATGGCGGACACGACATTTGTATCGAGCAGTATCACGGATCAAAGTCGCCCGTACCAATGCTCCGGTTCGAGCGCAATTGGGCCAAGGCACGATCAAACGCGTCCCAGGTCTCCTTGGAAACTTTGTGCTTTTCTAGTTTTTCCGCCAGAATCGTGCCGAGACCTTTGCCTTTTGGCCGCCGGGCGGCAGGCGCTGCCGGAACGCTTGCAAGAATATCCCGGACTTCTGCCTCAAGGCTACGTCCATGCAACTCGGCGCGCCTTTTAAGACGCGCTTTGACGGCTTCGGGCAGGTTGCGAACCACCAATTGCGCCATATTTTCCTCCAATGATATCATGATATCAAATGGTCGCGGCCATTGCAATCGTGGTAGTGTGACCGGCAGGCGGCAAAAAGGTCATTCGTCATGAATTCAATGGATAAGGCCATCGCGACTATGTTTGCCCTGATGGTCTTGGCGCTGGCTGCTCCTGCCCACGCCGCCAAGCCCGAATGGAACCAAACCGCCAACATCAAGGAAGCCGCCGGCCATCTCGCAAAATTGCATCGCGCGCAAGGGTCACAAGGCGTTCTGAAATTTCTCGACGCTTGCTATCGCACGCACACGCTTGCCAGCGAATTCAACCGCGGCCTGGAATCTTGTATGGCGCAAGACTACATGCACTCGCAGGTGTTGGCCGTGATCTATGCACGCCTGCCGGAAGAAGCGCGCAACAAAAGCAATATGCCTTCGCCCGCTTTCATCGCCAAGTCGATGGGCGCGCGTTTCTCGTCGATTTTTTCCCAGTACAATTTTACACCCGCAGCGTCAGACGACTTCAAGAAGTCAGTCGACAAGCATGGGTTTCCGATTTTTCTGAAAGCGGTTTTTCCGAAGGATGCGGCTGGCGCAGGGGAGAAGAAGTAATCTCCATGCTGCGCCTCGTGATCGCCAACAAACTCTATTCTTCGTGGTCGCTCCGGCCGTGGATGGTTCTGCGCGCCTTTGGTATTCCGTTTGAAGAAACGGTCATTGCGTTGAAGCGGCCGGAAACGAAAGAGGCAATCGCGAAGTATTCGCCGTCTGGCAAAGTGCCGGTTCTCATCGATGGCGATGTGCGGGTATGGGAAAGCTTGGCAATCGTCGAGTATATCGCGGAGAAGTTTCCCGAGATGGCGATCTGGCCGAACGATGGTGCAGCCCGCGCGCATGCCCGCAGCATATCAAGCGAAATGCACGGCGGCTTCATGGCGCTGCGCCAAGCCTGCCCGATGAACCTAGGTAAACGTTTTAGGGCGCCGGTGTTGAGCGACGAACTCAATGCAAACGTCGCGCGCATCGAAGCGATCTGGCGCGATACGCGCAACGATTACTCTGGCGGCAGGCCGTTTCTCTATGGTGCCTTTACGGCCGCCGACGCGATGTTTGCGCCTGTGGTGACGCGTCTCGATACCTACCAAATCCCGGTTAGTGCTGAGACGCGCGGCTACATGGATGCCATCCTAACGCACTCCGCGTTCCTGGAATGGAAACGTGCGGCACTCACTGAACCTTGGACAATTGCCGACTACGAAACCGGCCACACGGCCACCGAAACATTCCGCTGACACAACGAAAGACAAGACCATGGCCGAGCACCCGACACAAACGCATTATCCCAGTCCGCTGAAGGCGCAAGAGATCGTCTCGCGCACGTTATCGATCATGGTCGATAACGAGCCGGGTGTTCTCGCCCGCGTCATCGGGCTCTTTTCCGGGCGCGGCTACAACATCGATTCGCTCACGGTGACCGAGACCGAACATGAGAAGCACATTTCGCGCATCACGATCATGACGCGGGGCACGCCAGCCGTCATTGAGCAAATCAAACATCAGTTGGAACGGCTGGTGCCCGTGCACCGGGTCCGCGATCTGACAGCGGAAGGTGACTCAGTCGAACGCGAATTGGCGTTGGTCAAGGTTTCCGGAAAAGGCGATAAACGCATCGAGGCACTGCGTTTAGCCGAGATTTTCCGGGCCAAGGTGATCGACACTTCGACCGAACATTTTGTGTTTGAAGTGACCGGCAAGCCGTCCAAGATCGAAACCTTCATTCAGATCATGACGGAGCTGGGACTGGTTGAGGTCGCGCGCACAGGCATCGCCGCGATTGGGCGTGGTGCGGCAACGCTTTGACACCTGATATCCTGTTGTCGGCAACTGCGTTTGCACTTGTGGGCAGTTTCACGCCCGGGCCAAACAACACAATGCTGCTGACCTCTGGGGTGAACTCTGGATTTCGCCGGACTCTGCCGCACATCGCCGGGATTGTGATCGGCTATGCGGTGATGTTTGCAGCCGTGGCTCTTGGCTTGGGGCGCGTTTTTATCTTGCAGCCTGCGCTTTACACCGCGCTCAAGATTGCAAGCTCGCTGTATTTGTTGTGGCTCGCGTGGCGCATTGCGACGGCGGCAGGCCCCTCGGAGGGCGCGGACGAAAGACCTCCATTGACCTTCCTGCAAGCGGCGCTCTTCCAGTGGGTCAATCCCAAGGGTGTTATGATGGCATTGGCCGCGTCGGCAAACTTCATCAATCCCGATAACGTGCGCGCCGATCTTCCCGTGATGCTGGCGCTGATCATCGTTATGTCGTTCGCGTCGGCTTCAACGTGGGCACTGTTTGGGCAAGGAATGCGACAGTTCCTTGCTGAACCTCGCCGCCTCAAACTGTTCAACAGGGCGATGGCGTTGGCGCTCATAGCCTCGCTTTGGCCGCTCTTCAACGCGCACGCGGCCTAGGGTGCGTCGCAGAATAAGCCCTACTTTTTCTTGACGACTTTGACGTTCTTGGCGATCTTTGCGTTTTCATGGGCCGCTTGCAAAGCAGCACTCGAGACGGTGAACGCGTCGCTCAAGGCGTCGATTGCGGCCTTCTTGTCATCGCGGAAACCGATCTTGCCGCCGTCTGAGGGGTAGAGAGGGGCCGATGTGATGGTCTTGCCGAAGGCGATGAGAAAGCCTTGAAGGCGCATTCGGTATGTGCCGGTCACATCGTTTTCGCAGCGTTCAATGCCGGAGGCTTCTTCGCACGAACGCAGGCTTTTGAACGACGGCGCAGTTTTCTCGTGTTGCTTGACGGCTTTGTCGATCAGCGCATCGCACTGTTCGGCCGGAACCTTGCCGCCGTCCACGCAATCGGCGGCCGACATATAAATTGCTTTTTCAACCGGGGCAGCCGCAGCGGCCTTGTCTTCGGATTTGCCGCAGCCGGCGAGGGCGAAGAGTGCAGCAACAGCGAGGAGGGCAGCGGGGCGCATCATGAGGGAAGCCTGAGGGTTTGAAAAACGTTCGTTTGACGGGATGATTGGGCCGGAGTTTGCCCGATGCCCGGTTATGGTTCAGTTAATGGATCTAAAGAATTGGCACCAGAAATGCCGGGGCAACGGGCGCGAGCGTTATGGCGGGTGCCAAAAAGCCGCCCTGACAAGCTGATCCGGGCGTTGAAACCCAGGTTGAAACCCCGGGGCGATCTCGTTAGGTTCCAACCGACTCTTCGGGGGGACTGGCCTGTCCGCCCCCCATTTTCATCAGCCAGCCCGAACGTCGAGTTTCGACCGGGGAACCCGAGAGGCCGCCCATGCGCGTCTATTATGATCGTGATGCCGACATCAATCTTATCAAGTCCAAGAAAGTCGCGATTGTCGGCTATGGCAGCCAGGGCCATGCGCACGCGTTGAACCTGCGCGACAGCGGCTGCAAGGACGTCGTCATTGCGTTGCGTAAGGGCTCAGCCACGGCCGCCAAGTGTGAGAAGGAAGGCCTCAAGGTCATGGAAGTGGCGGACGCCGCCAAGTGGGCCGACGTCATCATGATGCTGACGCCTGATGAATTGCAGGCCGACATCTATCGCGATCACTTGCACGCCAACATGAAAAAGGGCGCGGCGCTGATGTTCGCGCACGGCTTGAATGTGCATTTCAATTTGATCGAGCCGCGCGAAGATCTTGACGTTGGCATGGTGGCGCCGAAGGGTCCGGGTCACACGGTGCGCGGCGAATACCAGAAGGGCGGCGGCGTACCGTGTCTCATCGCCATACATCAGGACAAGAGCGGCAACGCGCATGATCTCTTTCTGTCGTATGCCTCGGGCGTCGGCGGTGGGCGCTCTGGCGTCATCGAGACGACATTCAAGGAAGAGTGCGAAACCGATTTGTTCGGCGAGCAGGTCGTGTTGTGCGGCGGCTTGGTTGAGCTGATCCGCGCTGGGTTCGAGACGCTGGTTGAAGCAGGCTATGCCCCCGAGATGGCCTACTTCGAGTGCCTGCACGAAGTGAAGCTCATCGTCGATCTGATCTACGAAGGCGGCATCGCCAACATGAATTACTCGATCTCGAACACGGCCGAGTTTGGCGAATACCAGACCGGGCCGCGCATCGTGACGCCGGAAACCAAAGCCGAGATGAAGCGCGTTCTGGCCGATATTCAGATGGGACGCTTCACGCGCGACTGGATGTTAGAGTGCAAGGCTGGTCAGCCGAATTTCAAGGCGACGCGCCGCATGAACGACAAGCACCAGATCGAAGAAGTTGGCGCAAAACTCCGCGCCATGATGCCATGGATTGCGAAGAACAAGCTGGTGGACAAGGGGCGCAACTAAGCTCACTATTCCTGCGAATTCCGATCCAAGTCGCGTCAAGTGGTGTGCAGCAGTCCGGAAACGAAGGAGTTACACCGTGAATGCCAAGCAAGTCGTGGGTTTGGCGAAAGCACATCTCCGCGAAACATTCGCAGACGAGTTGCTTTCGGAGCCTCGATTGGAAGAAATCTGGTTTGAAGATGCGGAGAAGACCTGGTGCGTGACGCTTGGCTTTTTCCGTAAGCCAGACGATCAACTCACAAAGGCCACCGGATCGTTCTCGACGTTCGACTACAAAGTGGTTCGCCTGGCTGAAAGCGGCAAGCCGATCTCGATTAAGAATCGAGAAAGAGCAGCCGCTTGATGGCGAGGCGATTGGCGCTCGACAGTAACGTGGCGCTGCTTCTAGCGGTAGGGCGGACGTCGCCAGAATTAATCACGCAACACAAAAGACTGAGAGGTTACGAACGCGGCGATTTCGAATTGCTCGAAGGTATGCTTGCAGGCACCGATAGTGTCGTCACAACCCCTCATGCCTTAAGCGAAATTTCTAATCTAGCGCCATGGGGCTTTTCCGATCCTTGGCGAGCGCGCGTTGTCGCGTCGGTTCGCGGCCTGGTGAATACATTTACGGAAGTTTACAATCCAAGCCGCTCCCTTGTAAGCCGGTCAGAATTTACGCGCCTTGGTCTTGCGGATTGCGCTTGGCTGGCACTGTTGGATAAATCGACGACCCTAATAACGGTGGATCTGGATTTATATTTGGAAGCTCTGGCACAGGGGCACAAAGTTACAAATTTCAATCACGAAAGGACAAACCGGGGCCTCGCTTGATGGACGCTTGTCCCCGATGCCCTGGATTGCCAAGAACAAGCTGGTCGATAAAAGACGCATAAGAATTGGCTTTGGCTCAAGCCAAGGATTTCTTCTCAAAGTCAGCACATATGAGCGATGGCGGCAACGTCATCGCTTTTTCTTTTGGGAGATGAAGGATTGAAGGTGGTGTGAGGCGCCGCTGCTCTAGCCCGCAGCCCCCCTTTTGATAATGTGGCCCTACAATCCGAGTGATCGGCGTGGTGAATTGCAGATGGTTGGCTTCTCGCGGCGAGAGGTAATTAAAGGGGCTCGTGCTGCCGCTCTCTTGGGGAGGGTTATGGCACAGCAGCACGAGCGGTCCTGTTAGCGTTCGGCATCCCGTTGTCGCGGGAATAGAGCGTGACGCCAACACGGGCGGTGGAGGAGCGGGGACCTCCACCGCCCGTTTCCGGCATTGCCGAATGCACGGCAATGCCGAACCGGGTTCCGGTGTCTGTTGATCTCAGCCCTTATAAGGCGCTGAGCAACTCACCAGTGAAACCTCCGTCCCTTTAGCGCCGTGGCGCTGGGCCGGTATTCTTGCAACGAGTATTCTTGCAACGGCCGGAATGAATCCGGCTCTATATGCCGTCGGGAGAGCTTGACTGTCGCCCCCCGGCGACTGCGTCGATGCATGCGAATAGACGTTTTGATCGTGTCGCTCTCATGACGAAATGCGGTGGAAAATAAGACGGCTTGTTTTTTTCCACTGCGTTAGTATCTGAATACAAACGGAATATAGGATTGGTGAGCATTTGGTCCTGTGCGCCTTTAGCGGAAGGGTTGTGGCGCATTTTGGGCCGAACGTGGAACGTGGGTGGCACGTGACGTTCGCGTCGCAGGTGGCGCGTATAGCGTTGTGAGAGGCGTCAAATGGGAGCCGCAAAATTGGTCGCGGAACCGGATCGCGTCGTGCACGTCACGTCGCTGAAGCTCGCAGTCTCGTCCGGGCACTGGGTCTACGCTGACAACCACAGCGAGGCTATCGACTTCCATTGGAAACTTGCGATCGCCGCCAATCCATCGTTCTTCAATGGCGTGATCCATGTCGTTGATCGCTTGGATATCAGCGAAACCCTCGTTGCGGCGCGGCTCATCGCTACCGATTTCAAGAGTTTTCTCTATTGGCGCGATGAAGGGTTCCCGGCTGAAGGCGGTGTACGCGATGGCTTTGGTTCAGCGCTCATTCGCTCGGCTGAAGGCCACGTACTTCTTGGCCGCCAGCGGCCGGGAAATATCAATGCAGGTTTGGCGTACCTTCCAGGCGGGTTTATCGATAGCCGCGACGCCGGTGCCAGCGGTGTTGTCGATATCGCGGCCAGCATCGAAAGGGAGCTGCGCGAAGAAACGGGTCTCGGAATGGACGTTCTCAAGGCGGAGCCCGGATTCATCGTGACGATGACAGGTGCACAGGTATCGTTTGCGGTTGCCTATAATTCAGGGTTCGGCGCTGAAGAGCTGGCCGCCAAGGTACATGCGCATATTGCAGCGGAAGCGGAGCCGGAGTTGGCTGAAATGGTGATCGTGCGTGGCGTTGAGGATTTGCGCGGATTGGCGATGCCGCACTACGCGCGTGTGCTGCTCAATTCGCCGCTCGCGTGGCGCCCGCGAGGTTAACCGGGCCGCGCCGGACTGGACAAAGGAAAGCTTGGTGGGCGATGCAGGATTCGAACCTGCGACCCGCTGATTAAGAGTCAGCTGCTCTACCAACTGAGCTAATCGCCCGCCGCCACATGTTTTGGCTAGAAGTGCCGCGACGATGGATGGCAAAGGGGCCCGCAAGAAGTTCGGGCCCCTGGGCGAGCCTCTAGCATTGGCGCTGGGGCTTGTCCAGCCTTCTGCCCGGCCGTGTTTTATTGGTCGCGGACATGATGCCTTTGCCTACCAGAAAAGCCCGATTTCCTTGCGCCGGATGTTCTCGTCACGATGCACATACGCCGACATGGCGAGGCCCAAGCCGATCATCAGCGTCATCATTGAGGTGCCGCCATAGGAGACGAGAGGCAGCGGAATGCCGACAACGGGGACGAGGCCCGTCACCATAGCAACGTTGATGAACACATAGACGAAGAGCGACACGGCCACGCCGGCAACGAGCATGCGGCCGAAACGCGACTGACAGCGCCACGCCATGGACATCATCATCACGAGCAGCAGCGCGTAGAGCCCGAGCAGTACGATCAGTCCGGCAAAGCCCCACTCTTCTCCAAGGATCGTTAGAATGAAATCGGTATGCTTCTCTGGCACGAAGTCGAGTTGACTTTGCGTGCCTTGCAGAAAACCCTTTCCCGATACGCCACCAGTTCCTATGGCGATCTTCGACTGTGCGATGTGATAGCCAGAGCCGAGCGGATCGAGTTCTGGATCGAGGAAAATTTCAACTCTGCGGCGCTGATAGTCGTGCAAGCCATTCCAAATGAGCGGCATGGCAGCGACGACGCCACCAAGACCGGCGAGGAAGTAGAAAATCGAGACGCCGGCCATAAACATGAGCGATAGCCCAAGGACGGCAAATAGCACCGCCGATCCAAGATCGGGCTGACGCAAGGTTAGTGCAACGGGGACCACGATCATGACGAGCGGCACGAGCACCCAGACAGGGCGCGAAAGCCGCTCGAAGGGCAACCACTGATAATAGCGCGCCAAAGCCCCGACAAGTGCGAGTTTCATAAACTCAGAGGGTTGAAACGTCATGCCAGCGACGCCGAGCCAGCGTTTCGCGCCAAGAGCTTCCACCCCCAAGACGGGGACAAGAGCGAGGGTGACGAGAGCCAGGCCATAAGCCGGATAGGCGAGGCGCAACCAGAGTTCCGGGCGCATCATGGCCATGGCGAGAACGATGGCGACAGCAATGAGAAAGCGCAGGGCATGACGTTCCGCCCAAGGCTGAAACGACCCGCCCGACACGGAATAGAGTGCCGCGGCGCCGATGGATGCAATCGCGGCAGCCGTGAGGACAACGGGCCAATGCACGCGCCAGAGTTTGTCTCCAAGACTGAGCGGTCTGACCGAACCGAATGTGTATGCCATATCGCGGCCTCAACCTGATTTTTCTTGGCGGGCTGCAGCGGGAGTGACGCCGTCGTCTTGGGGAAGCGCGGCGTTGGACGCAGGGTCTGCTTGCAGCACGGCCTCAATGACATCGCGCACGAGAGGCGCGGCGGTCGCGCCGCCGCCGCCGCCATGTTCGACGATGGCCGATACCGCGTAGCGTGGCGCATCGGCTGGAAAGTAGGCGACGAAGAGTGCGTGGTCGCGCTCGCCCCATGGCAGATCGTCTTGTGCGGTGTCGCTCGACGCGCGGCTCACCTGCGATGTTCCTGTCTTGCCGGCAACGCGCACTTGGCCTTCGCCAAGGCTGGCATTGCTGCCTGTTCCGCCTTCTTCGTTGACGACAGCCACGAGCCCGCGGCGCACCGCTTCGAGTTTGTCTTCGTGCAACGCGAGGGGTGGAAAATCCGGCGCGGCACCCGTGGCGTAACGGCGGACCAAGGTTGGCGTTACGATTTTTCCCGTGGCCACACGCGCCATCATGACTGCAAGCTGCAAAGGTGTTGCGAGCACATAGCCCTGGCCAATGCCGGCAAGAATAGTTTCGCCCGCCAGCCATCCAGCGTTCCAGCGGCCGCGTTTCCAGTCTGCGTCGGGCACGAGGCCCGTCTTCTGCTGGAGCAATCCGCAGTCGTAAACCTGTCCGAGCCCGAGCGATCGCGCCATGTCGGCAATTGCGTCAATCCCGAGCCGCTTCGACATTTCGAAGAAATAGACGTCGCAGCTCTCGCGGAGCGCCTGGTGTAAACTCATGCGTCCGTGACCTGAACGTTTCCAGCAGCGGTAGGTTTGGTCGGCAAGTTCAAAGCGGCCGTCGCAAGCGACCCGTTCGTTGACGTCAACGAGTCCCGTGTGAAGGGCCGCTAATGCTGTCACCATTTTAAATGTGGAGCCCGGAGGATAAAGACCTGCGGCCGCGCGATCCAGCATGGGTTTGTCGTCGGCCGTGGTCAGCCGGTGCCACGTGTTGTCGGTCATTCCATCGACGATTTCACTTGGATCGTATCCCGGGGTCGAGGCCATGACGACGACCTCTCCGGCCTTCAATTCGATTACAACACAGGATGCGCGCCGCTCTTGCTGCAAGCGTTCCAGCACGCGCCGTTGCAAAGCCGTATCGATCGTAACGGTGACGTCGCTACCGGGTTTGGGATCGTGCATTTCGAGATTGCGCATCATGCGCCCTCGCGCATCGACTTCGATTTTCTGAGTGCCGCCCTGGCCGCGCAGCACGGCCTCCATACCGGCTTCAACACCGCTTTTGCCGACCCGCATCCCGGGCATGCGCATCAACGGATCGTCGTTCACGCCAATGCGTTCGACGCCGCCGACATAACCAACCACATGACCAACAACGGCGCCCTGCCGGTATTTGCGTTTCCA
>JAYSVT010000027.1:0-27657 GCA_043718455.1 Hyphomicrobium sp. | reverse complement strand
TGTTTACTTATGACTTGAACGGCATTCCGCGTGGGAAGCGCCTGCGCCGCGACGATCTACTTGGCGCTGTGCAAGATGGCATTCTCATCCCCGGCTCCGTGTTCATCATGGATCCGCGCGGCAATTGCATCGAAGAGACCGGCCGTCTCTGGGAAACGGGTGATCCCGATTTGCCCTGCCGCATTATCTCTGGAACGCTAAAGCATATCCCCGTAAATGGCGGCACACATGCTCAAGCCGTTATTGAAGTTCTGAACAACATCGACATCGACCCGCGCACCGTCCTGATCGGGCAAGCCCAGAAATTCAGCAAGTCTGGTTTCACGCCCGTCGTTGCGGTTGAGCTCGAATTCTATGTGCTGGCTAAGCGCCAGAACGGCGCATTTCCGCTCAACACGCCCGAAGGGTTATCGGCTGACCCCGATTGGCCGAAGACTTTTGAATTCGAAGATATGGACGTCCTTGGCCGCTTGATCGATGACATCTATCGGATTGCCGAAGCTCAGGGCCTGCCCGTCGATGCCGTCATGCAAGA
Organism: Hyphomicrobium sp.; assembly: GCA_043718455.1. Lineage (GTDB taxonomy): Bacteria > Pseudomonadota > Alphaproteobacteria > Rhizobiales > Hyphomicrobiaceae > Hyphomicrobium_B. The sequence goes on along the minus strand of JAYSVT010000027.1, from coordinate 27,122 downwards.
ATCTGGTCCCGGGCAATTCGAAATCAATTTGAAGCACCGCGCTGATCCTGTTGCAGCGGCGCTCGACGGCTTACTCTTGAAGCGCGCGGTCAAGGCTGCCGCCCTCGCCAACAATGTTGAAGCGACGTTTATGGCCAAGCCGCATCATGAGTGGACTGGATCTGGCCTGCACGTCCACGTCAGCCTTGTCGACGAAAAGGGCAATAACATTTTTGTCGGCGACCCGAATGCCAAAGAGCCTTGCGAGCCCTTGGCGCTTGCCTTCAAGCACGCCATCGGCGGTCTCTTGAAGACGATGCCGGACTTCATGGCCTTTTGGGCACAATCGGCAAATTCCTATCGCCGCTATGTGCCGAAGTCATACGTCTCCATGGCACCGCATTGGGGCTTCAACAATCGCACGGTTGCGCTTCGCGTTCCCGGTGGAAATGTTAAAGCCACGCGCGTTGAACATCGCGTTTCCGGCGCCGATGCCAACCCCTACCTCGTCGTCGCTGGTATCCTTGCCGGCATTCAACACGGTTTGAACAATAAGCTGGAATGCGGACCGTGCGTCAAAGGCGATTCTGAGGAACTGAACATCCCGCCGCTACCGACTGCCTGGGTCAACGCGCTCGATATCTTTGGCAAGTCGCCAGTCGTGCGCGAAGCGTTTGGTGCTGATTTTCAGCACGTCTATACTCAATTGAAGCAAGTCGAGCGCAGTAACTTCGAACGCGTCGTCACGCCGCTCGATCATCTCTGGTATTCGCAAGTTGCCTAAAGGATAGGCCCATGACATCGCTGGCGCATTTTGAAGCGATCGCTGGAACGATCGAATTGCCGTCGAAAGCTGTTATTGACGGCCAGCTGTGTCCGGCAAAGTCAGGCATGACGTTCGACAACATCTCTCCTCGCAACGGCCAATTGATAAACAAAATTGCCCTGTGCACCGAATTGGATGTCGATGCAGCCGTTGCGGCCGCAAGGGTAGCTTTTGAGGACCGGCGCTGGCGCAATCTTCACTACCGAGTAAAAAAGCGTATCATGTTCAAGCTCGCGGACCTTATGGAACGCGACCTCGAAACGATTGCCCTTCTCGAGAGTATCGATTCCGGAAAGCCGATCCGCGATACAATCGCATTCGATGTTCCCTCCGCCATTCGCACGCTGCGCTACTACGCGGAGGCCCTGGACAAAGTAAATGGCGAAGTGGGCCCCGAAACAGCCGACAGATTTTCCTATGCCGTCCACGAGCCGCTTGGCGTTATCGGCGCTATCATGCCATGGAACTTCCCACTCCATCTCACGATGTGGAAAGTAGCGCCCGCCCTCGCAATGGGCAATTCTCTGGTCGTGAAGCCCGCCGAACTCACCAGTATGACGGCTCTAAAGCTCGGAGAATTAGCGCTTGAAGCAGGTGTGCCGGCCGGCGTCTTGAATGTGGTCACCGGCAAGGGATCTGTAGCCGGCAAAGCGATCGCGCTGCACATGGATGTCGATATGTTGACGTTTACGGGTTCGGGCCCGGTCGGCCGCATGCTCATGAAGTACGCCGCCGACAGCAACTTAAAGCGCGTCAGCTTGGAACTTGGCGGTAAGTCTCCACACATCATTTTTGCCGATTGCCCCGATCTCGACGCTGCAGCGGCCCACGCCGCTTTTGGCATTTTCTACAATCAGGGCGAAGTGTGCACGGCCGGTTCGCGCCTTCTCGTTGATCAGAAGATCCGCGATGCTTTTCTCGACAAAATCATCTCAGCCGCAAAGGGTTTCGTACCCGGCGACCCACTTGCGCCCGAAACGAACTTCGGCGCCATGGTCTCGGAAAGCCAGATGAACACTGTGCTCGGCTTTATTGACACGGCGCGCAAGGAAGGCTCATCGCTCGCACTCGGCGGAAAGCGCGTACGCGCCGATAGCGGCGGGTTCTTCGTTGAACCAACCGTGTTCGATAGCGTGGCTCCCGACTCGACGCTCGCCCAAGAGGAAGTGTTCGGTCCCGTCCTAGCCGTTACGACTTTTCGCGATGCAGACGAAGCGCTTCGGATCGCAAACAATACGATCTTTGGTCTCGCGTCTGGCGTTTGGACGCGCGATATTAGCCTCGCGCATCGTGCGGCGCGCGAGATCAAAGCCGGTCTTGTCTGGATCAACGGCTGGGATAGCTGCGACATCACCATGCCGTTCGGCGGTTTCAAACAGTCCGGTTTTGGCCGCGACCGGTCGTTACACGCGCTATATAAATACGCGGACCTCAAGTCCGTTTCGATCACGATACGCTGAAGGATGGCCCCGATGAACATGGTCTTGAGCAAGTTCCCAACGTCGGCCCTCATTGATGGCAACTGGGTGACCTCGCCCAGGACATTTCCGGTCTTGAACCCAGCCACGGGTGAAACCATTGCCAACGTACCCGATCTCGGAGCGGACGAAACTCGTCAAGCCATTGATGCTGCCGAGCGGGCATTTCCCGGATGGGCTGCGAAGACGGCCAAAGAGCGAGCCAATATCGTCAAGAAATGGTTCGAGCTACTGACGTCGGAGACCGAGTCCCTCGCCCAGCTGTTGACGGCGGAACAGGGCAAGCCACTCGCTGAGGCGCGCGGCGAGATCGCGTATGGCGCCTCGTTCGTCGAATGGTTCGCAGAAGAAGGAAAGCGGGCCTACGGCAAGACGATCCCGACAACGGCTGCAACGCGCCGTTACTTCACTATAAAGCAGCCGATCGGTGTCGTTGGAGCCATTGCACCTTGGAATTTCCCGAATGCAATGGTGACCAGAAAGGCTGCTGCGGCACTCGCAGCTGGATGCACGATCGTAATCAAACCGGCAGAAGATACGCCGCTTTCTGCCCTGGCTGCCGCTAAGCTTGCCATGGATGCCGGAGTGCCCCCTGGCGTGCTCAACATCGTGACGAGCAACCAGCCTGCTGCCGTTGGCAATGTGCTGTGCGCAGACCCGCGCGTGCGCAAATTGACGTTCACGGGCTCAACGCAAGTCGGCAAGCTCCTCTACAAGCAGTCGGCCGATACGATGAAAAAACTGACACTTGAACTCGGCGGCAATGCGCCGATCCTGATCTTCGATGACGCACATCTCGAACGGGCTATTGCCGGCACGATGGCGTCGAAGTTCCGCAATGCCGGCCAGACGTGTGTCTGCGCAAACCGTATTCTCGTGCAAGCGGGAATTTACGATCGCTTTGCCATGGCGCTCACCGAAGCCGTGGAAAAACTGGTTGTCGGTTCCGGCGAAGCCGCAAACACGACTATCGGTCCCCTCATCAATATTGAAGCCATCGACAAAGTAAAATCACTTACCAGCGACGCCATAGCGAAAGGCGCTAAGGTTCTGTGCGGCGGGCAGGCAAACAGTATCGGCCCTCTTTTCTTCGATCCGACTGTACTCACCGGCATCAAGCCCGGGATGGCATTGCTCGACGAGGAAATCTTCGGGCCTGTCGCAGCCTTGATGAAGTTCGAAACGGAAGACGAAGCGATCAAGATCGCCAACGATACGCCCTTCGGGCTCGCCTCCTATGTCTTCACGCAGAACGCCTCGCGCGCCTGGCGCGTTGCCGAAAAACTTGAGACCGGCATGGTCTGCGTTAACGAGGGTATCTACTCAAATGAAGTCGCGCCCTTCGGCGGCGTCAAGGAATCTGGCCTTGGCCGCGAGGGTGCGGCCGAAGGATTGGACGAATATCTCGAAACCAAATTCATATGCCTCGGCGCCATCGACGGGTGAGACCCTGCAATGACAAAGATTGATGGAGAAACGGGGGGCGCCGCATTTTCCTGGGCCGACCCCTTGCTGTTCGCAGATGCCCTATTGGAGGATGAGCGTATCCTCGCTGAAAGTGCGCGCAAATTCTGTCGCGACAAGTTGATGCCGCGCGTGCTGGGTGATCATCGTAACGAAACTTTTGACCGGTCGATCATGACCAACCTTGGCGCCATGGGTTTCCTCGGCCCCACAATCCCTGAAGAATTTGGTGGCGCTGGCGTCAACGCAGTCTCTTATGGACTTATCGCGCGAGAAATCGAACGCGTTGACTCGGGCTATCGCTCAGCCATGAGCGTGCAGTCTAGCCTCGTGATGTATCCGATCTACGCCTATGGTAGCGACGCGCAACGCAGGAAATATCTGCCCCGGCTCGCAACTGGGCAGATAATCGGGTGCTTTGGATTGACCGAGCCTGACCACGGATCGGACGCTGGCGCGCTCACGTCGCGGGCCAAGAGTGTCGCGGGTGGATATGAACTAACAGGCTCAAAAACCTGGATCACGAATGCACCCATTGCCGATGTCTTGGTCGTCTGGGCCAAGACCGAGGACGGCGTCATACGCGGGTTTATCCTCGAACGCGGCATGAACGGTCTCACCACTCCAAAGATAGAGGGAAAATTCTCGTTGCGCGCGTCCGCTACCGGACAGATTGTTATGGATGGCGTTTTAGTGCCTGCTGAGAATATGCTGCCTAATGTGCAAGGCCTCAAAGGCCCGTTCGGCTGCCTCAATAACGCGCGGTTCGGCATTGCTTGGGGCGCGCTTGGAGCAGCAGAATTTTGCTGGCACGCCGCCCGTCAGTATGCGCTCGACCGCAAACAGTTCGGGCAGCCCCTCGCCGCAAACCAACTGATTCAGAAAAAGCTGGCCGACATGCAAACCGAGATAACGCTTGCCCTTCATGCCTGCTTACACGCAGCGCGCCTCAAAGACCGCAACCAACTGGCGCCCGAGGCGGTCTCGCTATTGAAGCGCAACAGTTGCGGCAAGGCCCTCGATATTGCGCGCGCCGCGCGCGACATTCACGGCGGCAATGGCATATCAGACGAATACCACGTGATCAGGCACATGATGAACCTGGAAGCCGTGAATACCTATGAAGGGACGCACGACATCCACGCGTTGATATTGGGCCGCGCGCAAACCGGCATCCAAGCTTTTTCTTGAGGAGACGTCTCGACATGGCAACCTCAGCTGAACTTCAAGCTAGGCGCACCGCGGCCGTCCCTCGGGGCGTCGGCCACGCCACGACGATCTACGCGAAGCGCGCCAAGAACGCAGAAATCTGGAGCGAGGAAGGCAAGCGCTACATTGACTTTGCGGCCGGCATTGCGGTCGTCAACACCGGTCACCAGCATCCGAAAATTGTGGCCGCCATCGAAGAGCAGCTCAAATCCTTCAGCCACGTCTGCTTCCAGGTGACGCCCTACGAGAGTTATGTCCGCCTCGCTGAGCGGTTGAACGCCATAGCCCCAGTTGCCGGGCTTGCCAAGACGATGCTGGTTTCAACCGGCGCTGAAGCTGTCGAGAACGCCGTCAAAGTTGCGCGTGCCTATACCGGCCGCTCCGGCATTATTTCTTTCGGCGGCGGCTTTCACGGCCGTACGCATATGGGCATGGCGCTGACCGGTAAGGTAGTCCCGTACAAAAAGGGTTTCGGTCCCTTTCCCCCGGATATATACAACGCCATGTTTCCGAATGCATATCACGGCGTTTCCAATGAAGAGAGCATGGCGAGCTTAAAACACCTCTTCAAGCACTCGATTGATCCATCAAACGTCTCGGCCATCATAATTGAGCCTGTGCAGGGTGAAGGCGGATTCAATATCGCCCCCGTTGATTTCTTGCGTTCTCTCCGCGCGCTCTGCGACGAGCACGGCATTCTGCTCATCGCTGACGAAATACAAACAGGTTTCGCGCGCACTGGAAAAATGTTCGCCCTCGAACATGCCGGCATCAAAGCCGATATCGTCACGCTCGCAAAGGGTCTGGCAGGCGGACTGCCGCTCGCCGCCATCGTCGGCCGTTCGGACGTGATGGATGCCGCGAACCCGGGCGGGCTTGGCGGAACGTATGCAGGAAACCCGCTTGCTTGCGCCGCCGCCCACGCCGTTCTCGACATCATAGACGACGAAAAGCTCTGCGACCGCTCTAACAGAATTGGCAATGTCATCCTTGATCGCCTGATCCAATTGAAAAATCGCACCAATCTTAATTGCATTGGTGACATCCGCGGACTTGGCGCCATGTGCGCTCTCGAACTCGTGAAAAACGCGGCGAGCGGCGAACCGGACGCTGCCCTGACGTCAGCACTCCTGCAGACGGCGAACGAAAAAGGGCTTATCCTGCTGTCCTGCGGCACGTATTCTAACGTCGTCCGCTTCCTGGTGCCGTTGACCGCAAGCGATGCCCTTGTTTTAGAAGGCATGGATATTTTCGCTGAAAGTCTTGTCGAAGCCGTCAGTCGCGCAACTTAAGATTTTACCACAACATTCAAATCCGATTCCGGAGAACGATGATGAACATCCAGCACAAAACCAACGACCTATCGGCGTTCTGGATGCCGTATACCGCCAATCGCCAATTCAAAAAGAACCCGCGCATTTTTGTCGGCGCCGAACGCATGCATTACGTCACCGACGACGGCCGCCGTATTCTCGACGGCACGTCCGGACTGTGGTGTGTCAACGCGGGTCACTGCCGGCCAAAGATTGTCGAAGCGATACAAAAGCAGGCCGCCACCCTCGACTTCGCGGGCACCTTCCAAATGGGGCACGCGAAAGCTTTCGAATGTGCGTCACGCCTCGTCAACATCGCGCCCAAAGGTTTCGACCACGTCTTTTTTACAAACTCTGGATCAGAGTCGGTCGAAACAGCTCTTAAAATGGCGCTCGCCTATCACCGCGCCAAAGGCAACGCCACGAAGGTTCGCCTCATCGGGCGCGAACGTGGCTATCACGGTGTCAACTTTGGCGGCACGGCCGTTGGCGGCATAGCCAATAATCGCAAGATGTTCGGATCACTTGTCGCAGGCGTCGATCACATCCGCCACACGCATGACCTTACGCGCAACGCCTTTACGCGCGGCGAGCCAGAGCATGGCGCAGACCTTGCGGACGATCTTGAACGCCTCGTGGCTCTGCATGATGCCTCCACAATCGCGGCCTGCATCGTTGAGCCCGTTGCCTGCTCGACCGGCGTCATTATCCCGCCCAAAGGCTACCTGAAGCGTTTGGCTGCCATCTGCGTCAAGCACGACATCCTGCTCATTTTCGACGAAGTCATCACAGCCTTTGGACGGCTTGGCACGCCTTTCGGCACTGATTATTTCGGCGTCTCACCGGACATCATCACCACAGCAAAGGGTGTTACGAACGGCACCATTCCAATGGGCGCGGTGTTCGTTACCCCAAAAATCCACGACGCCTTTATGACCGGGCCGGAACACGTCATTGATTTCTTTCACGGTTATACTTATTCGGCCCATCCGATGGCATGCGCGGCGTCAATTGGCACACTCGACACCTACCAAGACGAAGGCTTGCTCACACGCGCAACCGAACTCGCCTCCTATTGGGAAGAGCGGCTGCACGCCTTGAAAGGCCTGCCGCACATCATCGATATTCGCAACATCGGTCTCATCGGTGCTATCGAATTCGAACCCGCCCCAGGCGAACCAACGAAGCGTGCCTACGACCGTTTCGTGAAAGCGTTTGAGAACAACCTGCTCATCCGCCAAACCGGCGATATCATCGCGCTTTCGCCGCCGCTCATCATCTCGAAGAGTGAAATCGACGAGCTGTTTGATACCCTGACGATGGTTTTCAAATCCACCAACTAAGCACGCTCGGCGCGGCGTGTATCGAGAACGGAACCAAATGCAATCACTTGAAACCATCCAGAATGCCATCGGCGGCCGTAAGGTCACGTCAGCTTCGACGCGTACGGTGCATGTTTTCAATCCAGCGACGGGCGAAAAATCGGCGATCCTTCCACTTTCGGAAGCCGCCGATGTCAACGCCGCGGTCGCTGCCGCCAAACAGGCGTCCGTCGAATGGGGTAACACGACCCCCATGAAGCGCGTCAAACCGATGTTCAAGTTCAAGGAACTTCTTGAGCGCCACGCCAACGACATCGCACGCGCCATCTCCAACGAACACGGCAAGACGCATGCGGACGCTTTGGGCGAGCTTCAACGCGGTATAGATGTTGTCGATTTTGCCTGCGGCATCCCGCATCTCTTGAAGGGCGAGTATAGCCGCAACGTCGGCCCCGACATTGACAGTTGGTCGGATCGCCAGCCATTGGGCGTTGTTGCTGGCATCACGCCCTTCAACTTTCCGGCCATGGTGCCGATGTGGATGTATCCAGTCGCTGTCGCTTGCGGCAACACCTTCATTCTTAAACCCTCAGAACGCGATCCGTCCGCCGTCATGCTGGCGTGGGAACTCTTCCAGGAAGCGGGCTTCCCGGCCGGAGTCCTCAACGTCGTGCACGGCGACAAAACAGCGGTTGACGCAATTCTGGATCATCCCGATATCGCCGCTGTGAGTTTCGTTGGCTCAACGCCTGTTGCTGAGTACGTCTACCGGCGCGGCTCGACTGCAGGAAAACGTGTACAAGCCCTGGGCGGCGCCAAGAACCACATGATCGTCATGCCCGACGCCGACATGGACCAGACCGTCGATGCGCTCATGGGCGCCGGATACGGGTCGGCAGGTGAGCGCTGCATGGCGATTTCCGTCGCCGTACCCGTTGGCGAAAAAACCGCGGACCGGCTTGTTGAAGCCCTCGCGCCGAAAGTGCGCTCCCTGCGCGTTGGCCCAGCGTCAGACCCAGACTCCGAGATGGGTCCTGTCGTGACCGCTGATGCCAAGTGGCGCATTTCCGGGCTCATCGATCTTGGCGTCAAAGAAGGCGCAGAGCTCATTGTCGATGGCCGCGGCTTCAAGCTCCAGGGTTACGAGAACGGATATTTCCTCGGCGGCTCGCTGTTTGATCGTGTCACCAAGGATATGACCATTTACAAAGAAGAAATTTTTGGACCGGTTCTCGCCATTGTACGCACGGAAAGTTACGATGAAGCCGCTCATCTGATCAACAGCCACGAATACGGCAACGGCACCGCCATATTCACCCGCGACGGTGATGCCGCCCGCGCTTTTGCCGACAAGATCCAGGTCGGCATGGTCGGCATCAACGTGCCATTGCCCGTGCCCGTCGCTTACCATTCGTTTGGCGGCTGGAAACGGTCTCTGTTTGGCGATCATGCCATCTACGGCCCCGAAGGCGTGCGCTTCTACACGCGCATCAAGACCATTACCGCCCGTTGGCCAACCGGCATCCGCAAAGGCGCTGAGTTCAACTTCCCAACCTTGAAATAGGGTCGAAAGTCAAACCCGTCGTTCACCTCCGTGCCCGGTGACCCCGCCTTCAAATATATTACCAAAACGCTGAAACTCGGCGGCAATTGCGTTCGTACCTTCCCGGAAGACCAACCGGGAGCCGCACGCCATGTGGTTGAAGCGCATTTTGGCCTTGGGCCTTCTTTGCCTCGTATCGACACTGCCAGCCCGTGGCGACACGGACCTGAATTGGCAACCCTGGTCCCCCGATCTTTTTGCAAAAGCCAAAGCCGAAAACCGTCTTGTCATTCTGGATCTGAAAGCCGTGTGGTGCCATTGGTGCCATGTGATGGAAAAGACGACGTATAGGAATCCGGACGTCGCCAATCTTCTCAAATCCAAATTCATAACGGTCCGCGTCGATCAGGATGCGAACCCTGACTTATCGAACAGGTACGGCGATTGGGGTTGGCCGGCGACAATCATCTTCGCGCCCGATGGCACTGAAATCGTCAAGCGCGCCGGATACATCGAGCCCAAAGCCATGACGGCACTTCTCGAAGCCGTCATCGCCGATCCAACTCCCGGTCCCTCGGTTATAAATGAAGCGCCCGCTGAACCATCCAAATCTCATCTTCTATCAGCGGAAACCCGAGCGGAACTCACGGCCAACACCATTGACGCCTTCGACAATGAGTATGGCGGCTGGGGAACCGTGCATAAATTTATCGACGCAGATCGCATGGATTGGGAATTGGCACTTTCAGCTAGTGGCGATCAAGTCGCCAAGGCAAGAGCGCAGAAGACACTCACCGCAGCATTCAACCTCATCGATAGCGTCGAGGGTGGGATCTATCAGTATTCCGACGCTGTTGATTGGAAGTCCCCACACTACGAAAAAATCATGTGGTATCAAGCGAACAGCTTGCGCCAATATTCGCAAGCCTACACGCAGTGGCGCGACCCTAACTTTCTTGAGGCCGCAACGAACATCCAGAAGTATTTGATGACTATTTTGCGCAGTCCCGAAGGCGCGTTCTTCACCAGCCAAGACGCCGACGTCAGCGAAGCCACACCCGGCAAGAACTACTACGCTTTGACCCAAACCGAAAGAGATGCACTCCCGCCAAAACCCAGAATTGATCGGCATATCTACGCGCGTGAAAACGGCTGGGCAATCCGCGGCCTCGTCAGCTACTTCGCCGCCACGGGCGATGCCACAACGCTCGACGCCGCCAAGACTGCGGCCGAATGGATTGTAAGTCATCGCAAACTAGATGGAGGCGGTTTCGCCCATGGCGACGCGGACCGGGGTGGTCCTTTCCTCGGCGATACCCTGTCGATGGGACAAGCGGCTCTCGAACTTTACGCATCAACAGGCGACAGAAAATGGCTGAGTGTCGCCAGCGAGGCTGGTAATTTCATCACCGCAAAATTCCAAGACCCCGCGGGCGGCTTCGCTACATCGGCCCAATCGGAATCAAACACAGGCGTCTTCACGAAACCCGTCAAGATCCCAGAAGAGCAGATCCAGACCACGCGTTTTGCCAATCTTGTACATCGTTACACTGGCGCACAAAAATATCGTGACCTTGCCGAACATGCAGCGCGTTACGCTCTCTCGGCAAACCACCTCGAGAGACCTAGCGTCCATCCCGGCGCGCTACTGATCGATGCGGAACTCGCAAGGGAGCCTACTCACATTACAATTGCCGGACGCAAAGATGACCCGAGATCCGCAACACTTCACGCTGCGGCACTCGCGTATCCTGCTCCTTACCGGCGCATTGATTGGTGGGATAAGCGCGAAGGCGCGATGACCAATCCCGATGTGCAATATCCAGAGCTCGACGAACCTGCGGCGTTCGCGTGCACGGACCGCATTTGCTCTCTTCCGGTGTTCGATTCCACCGAGCTCGCCAATACCGTTAACAGAATGGTGCGCCGGAGCGCAGACAACGCGCGTTGAAATTACTCTCCCTAAAATTCAAGATTCAGGTAAGCGGCAAAGATTGTCTGAAACTTTTCGTAACCCAAGAACGTACTTCCCTTGATGCTGCACTCTCATCGCGTGAGTTAATCAGCAGGGTTCGGACAAATCACAGCAACAATAATGCCCACATCAGGAGGATTACGATGAAGCTTTCCAAGACATCCGGCGCCACGCTCGCCGCCGCTGCCGCCACGATGATGCTCGCCGGTTCGGTGTCAGCGCCGTCGACTGGTTATGCTGCCGACTACAAGGTGAAGTGCTTCGGTCTCAACGCCTGCAAGGGCAACGGCAGCTGCAAATCCACTGGCAACGGCTGCAAGGGACAGAACGCTTGCAAGGGCCAGGGCGTAAAAATGATGTCCAAGTCGGCTTGCATCGCGAAAGGCGGCAAGACCAGCCGGAGCTAATCGTTTTCTAGATTTCAGGCTAATCAAGAAATGCAGAGGCGGAGCGTCACACTACGCACGCCTCTGCTCTCGTGCGTTCGTCACGTTGATCTGGCACAAGTTATTACTCGAGCCGCTGTCGAATTCTTAACAAAGAAACGCCGGCCCGCAGTTTCCTGCACGCCGACGGTCTTTGCGTGTGCCGGACGCCGTGGAGCGTCCGGCAGCACGGGGGTTCTATTTCGCCTTACTCTGCCGCGACGCGAAAGGAGCGCGAGCCATCCAGACTGTCGAAACCAAGAGATGCGGCGACAGAGGCATGCATTATCCGGCCACCCTTGACGTTCAGTCCCGCCGCCAAGTGCGGATCACGATCGAACGCCGCTAATCCGCGTTCAGCCAGCTTAATCACGAACGGCAACGTCGCATTGTTCAACGCCTGCGCGCTCGTCACAGGAACGGCGCCCGGCATATTCGCCACACAATAGTGGATGATGCCATCAACTTCGAACGTCGGCTCGGCATGCGTCGTCGGCTTTGACGTTTCAAAGCACCCGCCCTGATCTATAGACACGTCCACCAGTACCGCACCGCGCTTCATGTGTTTGAGCATGGCGCGCGTGACGAGCTTCGGAGCACTCGCACCTGCAACAAGCACGGCACCAATCACAGCGTCAGCACCAAGAACTTCCGTTTCGACAGTCTCCATCGTCGAGGCGAGTGTCTTTACGCGGCCTTCGAACAATTCATCCAACTGGCGCAACCGCGGCAGCGAGCGGTCGAGAATTGTCACGTCCGCACCGAGACCAACGGCCATGCGCGCGGCATGTGTGCCAACCACGCCGCCGCCAAGAATGACAACCTTTGCAGGCCGCACGCCCGGAACGCCACCCATCAATACACCGCGTCCACCAGTGGGACGGCGCAACCCCATAGCGGCCGCTTCAATCGACAAACGGCCTGCGACTTCGCTCATCGGCGCCAGCAATGGCAAACCGCCGTTGACATCTGTAACGGTCTCGTAAGCAATGGCCGCGCAACCAGAGGCCATGAGCCCGCGCGCCTGCTCGGGATCGGGGGCGAGATGCAGATATGTGAACAGGATTTGGTCTGAGCTCAACTGCGTGTATTCGCTCTTCTGCGGTTCCTTGACCTTGACGATCAATTCCGCATCGCGAAAAACGGCGGCCGCGTCGGGAACGATCCGCGCGCCGGCTTTTGCATAGATCGCGTCATCCGCCGAAATGCCAACGCCCGCGCCCGACTGAATGAGGACTTCGTGACCGCGCGCCGTCAGCTCGCGCACAGAACCCGGCACAAGTCCGACGCGGTACTCGTTGCTTTTGATTTCCGTTGGAACACCGATCCGCATGGGTTTCTCTCCAAAAGCCGTTTCCGGTTATCTGGGAAATATAGTATGCCAAGAATTGATCACGAAAGCTGATATATTCATTGAAAAAACCGGAAAATACGCATATTATCACTAAGTTTTCAGTTTCAACGCAGATTTTCGGTGTATATGAACCTTGATGCGCTAGATAAAGCCATTTTGAGCGCGCTCGTTCGGGATGGACGCCTCAGCCAAGTGGAACTTTCGGAGCGTGTGCCACTCTCGCCCACGGCCGTGGCGCGGCGCATAAAAGCTTTGGAAGAAGCCGGAGTGATCGAAGGCTATCAAGCCCGCGTGAATCGCCAAGCCCTTGGCATACATATGACTATTTTTGTCGAGATCGCGCTTAAGAGCCAAAACGAAGAACTCCTGGCGTCGTTCGAAAAAGCGGCTGCGGCCGCACCCTCCATCGTCTCCTGTCACCTGATGTCAGGCGAGAACGACTACCTCATAACCGTCATGGCGCGGGATCTTGCGGACTTTGAGCGCATCCACAAAGAGCAATTGTCCCGCCTCCCGGGAGTCGTGCGGCTCAAATCGAGCTTTTCCCTCCGCGAGGTGACAAGCCGGCCCCTGCCCGAGAGCGCGCTCGCGTTCTGACGGCCTTATTTCTCATCATTGGCCGTAAATTTTCTGGAGAAAACTTGAGCAAAGTGTCGTTTCCGCAACAACCCCGAGCAACATAGCCTCTACACCCAAGAAGTTCTTGAGTGTCCCGCTCTAATTCTGTTTCCTGATGCCAACAGCAAATCGAGAATCGATATCTCCGGTTTGCATTTAGATGATTGGGACGGGGGTTCTACGACATGACGAGGTTTCTCAAGCTCGCAGGCACGGCGGCGATAGCGGGTATGGCACTGACCGGCGCAGCACGTGCTGAAGATCCGCCAGCGTTCTCGTGGTCTATGACGGTTGGCGGGACCAGCGACTACATCTTCCGCGGTCTCTCGCTCAACAACGAACGTCCGGCAGCACAAGGCTCCGTTGATGTCGGTTACGGCATTTTCTATGCTGGTGCCTGGGCTTCAAACGTGAGCGGCGCCGGCTACGAGCCTATGGAACTTGACCTCTATGCCGGTATCAAGCCGGTTCTCGGCCAGGTCACCTTCGATTTCGGCATCATCGGCTACCTGTATCCGATCGCAGATGGCTCGCTCGATTACGTCGAGTTCAAAGCGGGTGCTTCAACTGAATTGGTCAAGAGCCTCAACGGAACAGTAACATTCTACTATACGCCGGACGCTGACAACTATCCGGAAACGTGGACGGTCGAAGGAACTCTTGCCTACACGCTGCCTGAAGTTGGCGTATTCACACCAACAGTCAGTGCCGGCGCCGGGTATTCAAACGACATGAATAATGTCGGCGCCTTTACCAGCGTTGATGACAACTATGTCTACTGGAACGCCGGCATTGCGTTTGCCGTCGAGAAGTTTACCTTTGACTTCCGTTATTGGGACACGAACATCGACCAGATCCCAGGCGATATTTACACGGGTCTCAGCGACTCGCGGTTTGTCTTCACTGCAAAGGCGACCTTGCCCTAACGAAATTCCTTACCCGTCTAACTTCAAAACCGGAGCCATCGCGCTCCGGTTTTTTTGTGCGCGCCGTTTCACAAAAAATCCTTCAGCCGGTAGTACAGCATCCCCAAAGCCAACATCTGATTTCCGGCCCACTGCCCTACCGGCAGTCTGATATGACGGATGCGCTCGAAGAGATCGAATTTCTCCGTCGTTCCGCAAATCGCATCTGCAATGATTTCTGCGGCCAGATGCGTCGTGTTTACGCCATGTCCGCAATAGCCCTGCAAGTAATAGAGATTGGGCTCAATCCGGCCGATTGCCGTGACGCGCGTCAGTACGATGTCGATCCGCCCACCCCACGTGAAGTCTATGGATTTATCGCGAAGTTGTGGAAAAATTTCCACGAGCCTAGGCTGCAGGGCCGCTGCCAAATCCTTTGGATCGCGGTTTGAATAGTTGCACCGCCCGCCAAACAGCATGCGCCGGTCGGCCGAGAGGCGGAAATAATCAAGCACGATATTGCTGTCGGCAACGGCGAGATCTTGCGGGTTAAGCGCTTTGGCTTCCGCCTCCGTCAGCGGTTCCGTCGCGATAATGTAGCTGCCCGTCGGAAAAGTCAGACCGCGCAACGGGCCGCGCTGAAAGGCATGGTCTGTACTCCCGCCAAGTACGATCGCCGTCGCGTCAACACGGCCCAACGCCGTCACGGCATAGGGCTTTGACCCGCCCTTTAGCTCGGTCACTGACGACTCTTCAAATATTTTGACGCCGATACTCGCCGCCGCGCGGGCTTCTCCCATGCAGAGATTGAGAGGGTGTAAGTGACCGCTGCGGCGATCGATGTATCCACCATGATACATCGATGTTCCAAGCACACCCTGCATGTCCTGCGGCTCTAAAAGTTCAAGTTGATCGCCGTCACCTTCCCTCAGGCGTTCCTCAAAGTATTTGCGCAGGCCATTCATATGGCTAGGACGAGCGGCCGCCTCCATCCATCCGTGTTTCAAGTCGCAATCGATGTTGTAGCGGAGCACGCGCTCTTCGATAATGTCGTGCCCGCGATAACGAATATCGCGCAGCAGTTTGGCGCCAGCCGGTCCGAGCTGCCGCTTGATATTATGTTCGCCGCTGATGCCAGCAATCATCTGCCCGCCGTTGCGTCCCGACGCGCCCCATCCGATCCTGTTGGCTTCAACAAGCACAACCGAATAACCGCGCTCCGCAAGTGTCAGCGCCGTTGCGACGCCAGAGAACCCGCCGCCGACGACACACACGTCTGCTTTGACGCTTCCCTCCAGCCGCGGATAGCGCGTGTGGTCATTCGCTGTCGCGGCGTAATAGGATTTGACGTGGGGCTCGGCCATGATGACTGCTCAGATGTAGGCTCAAAAAAAGTGGGCGCAACTGGTGCGCACCATAAACCCAAGGGCAAGAAGCAATCGAGCGAGACTAGCCTCACACCTTACCGGCGGCGCGCCGCTCCTGCTCCTCGCGTACCGACTGCTGTTTGGACATATACGACGCGGCAATCACGCCCAGACTTACAACCCCGATCAACAAGGTCGAGATGGCGTTAATCTCTGGTTTCACACCCAGGCGGACCGCAGAATATATGCGCATAGGTAGCGTGGTTGCGCCTGGCCCGGTGGTAAAGCTGGCGATGACGAGGTCATCGAGGGAAAGCGTGAATGCCAGAAGCCACCCCGAGACGACCGCCGGTAGAATAATCGGCAAAGTGATAACAAAGAATGTCTTGAGCGGCGGTGAGCCGAGATCGAGCGCGGCTTCCTCAAGGCTCCTGTCGAAGGTGACGAGCCGCGATTGCACGACGACAGCGACGAAGCACGTTGTGAATGTCGTGTGGGCGAGCGTGATGGTCCAGAAACCGCGCTCGAAGCCGATGGCCACGAACAGCAATAGCAGGGC
Organism: Hyphomicrobium sp.; assembly: GCA_043718455.1. Lineage (GTDB taxonomy): Bacteria > Pseudomonadota > Alphaproteobacteria > Rhizobiales > Hyphomicrobiaceae > Hyphomicrobium_B. Next base: position 10,785 of record JAYSVT010000027.1, on the reverse strand, counting down.
CAATCCGAGAATAATCTCCGGCATAACCAACGGCGCGTAAACCATGCCGTTGAACAGCGTCGATCCGCGGTAGTTGCCATAGCGCGTCAGTGTGATGGCCGCGAGCGTGCCAAGCACAGTCGCGAGCGTTGCCGACATCAAGGCGATCCAGAATGTCACCCATGCAGCGTCCATCAGCTGTTCGTTCTGGAATACTGAGCTGTACCACTTGGTCGACCATCCAGTCCAAATGGCGACGTTGGGGCCTTCGTTAAACGAATAAATCACCAGCAGAAGGATCGGAATATAAAGGAACGCGAACGCCAAAGTCAGCGACACGACGTTGAACCACGATTGGCGTCTCATCAGGATGCTCCCGTGGCCTTAGCTTGCTGATTCTGATAAATGGCGATCGGGACAACGAGGATCAGCAGCAGAACGATGGCGACCGCCGACGCAGCGGGCCAATCGCGCGTGTTGAAGAACTCATCCCACAATACCTTGCCGATCATCTCGGTGTCGGAACCGCCGAGGAGATCAGGAATGACGAATTCCCCGACGACTGGAATGAACACGAGGAAACAGCCAGCGATCACGCCTGGCAGCGACAACGGGAAGGTGATTTTCCAGAAGGCCTGCAACGGTGGGCAGCCGAGGTCCGACGCCGCTTCTAGCAGTGTGTCGTCCATCTTTTCCAAGGCCGCGTAGAGCGGGAGGACCATGAACGGCAGGTACGAGTAGACGATTCCGATGTAGACGGCGGTGTTCGTCGCGAGGATGGATAGCGGCTCGCTAATGACGCCGATGTGAATCAGAAAGTTGTTGAGAAAACCCTCAGTCGAAAGAATGCCGATCCACGCGTAAACACGGATTAGGAAGCTGGTCCAAAACGGCAGGATCACGAGCATGAGCAACAGCGGCCGCCAATGAGCTGGCGCGCGTGCCATCCCGTAGGCCATGGGATAGCCGATCAACAGAGTGATAAGCGTTGACACAAATGCTATCCAAAGGCTCGAGAGGTAGGCACGCCAATAGAGATCGCTCTCGACCAGCCGCGTGTAGTTCTCGGTCGTGAATTGTTTGGCCTTCTCCCAAATGCCGGACACGCCGTCGACGAGCGGATCGAAGACCGGCACGTACGGCGGAATCGCCGTTTCGGTGGTAGATACCGAGATCTTTGCAACAATCAGAAACGGAACGAGAAAAAAGAACAGCAACCAACCGTATGGGATCATCACCGGCAACCAGCGCGTCCAGGATTTTTGCGGGGTTACAGTCATACTCTGACGTCCTCTCTATTCTTTACTTCGTCAGCAGCACGGCGGAGTCGCGGCTCCAGGACAACCAAACTTTATCGTCCCAGCCAATCGGCCGTTCGACGAGGCGGGTGGTGTTGGCGGTGAGGGTTCTTATTGTCGCGCCCGACGGCAGCTTGACGTGATAAACCGACGTGTCACCCAAATAGCCGATATCGTAGACCGAGCCCTCAACGCTGTTGGCCGTGCCATTGGCTGGGGGATCCAGAGACACGCGGATCTTCTCGGGGCGTAGCGCCAGCCAGACCTTGTCACCCTTGCTGACCTTGGTGTCGCTGTGGACATCGATAGGCGATGACAGTCCTGTACCTTCTAACTTTATGTTTCCGGCACCGTCAGTGGCCGCGATGTGCCCCTCAATTAAATTGATGTCGCCGATGAAGTCTGCGACGTACTTATTGTTGGGCTGTTCGTACAATTCGGTCGGCGTCGAAACCTGAACCAGCTTACCCTTGTCCATGACCGCGATGCGGTCGGCGACGGTCATGGCCTCTTCCTGATCGTGCGTGACGACCATGAACGTGAGGCCGAGCGTCTGCTGCAGGTCCATCAACTCGTATTGCGTCTCCTCGCGCAATTTCTTGTCCAAGGCCCCAAGTGGCTCATCGAGCAACAGCAGCTTGGGCCGTTTCGCCAGCGCCCGTGCCAAGGCCACGCGCTGACGCTGCCCGCCCGACAACTGGTGCGGCTTGCGTTTGGCGAATTGCTCAAGTTGTACGAGTTTCAGCATTTCCTGGACGCGCGCCTCTATCTCGCCCGGCGGTGTTCCATCTTGCTTGGGACCGAAAGCGATGTTCTGCTCGACGGTCATGTGCGGGAAGAGGGCGTACGACTGGAACATCATGTTGACCGGCCGCTGATAGGGCGGTGTATCCATGAGATCTTGCCCGGCCAGCATCACCTGACCCGACGTTGGCAACTCAAAGCCGGCTAACATGCGCAGTAGCGTAGTCTTACCGCAACCCGAGGGCCCGAGGAGGGCAAAAAATTCACGCTCGTAAATGTTGAGACTTACTCCATCGACTGCGGTGAAGTCGCCAAATTTTTTGACGATGTTTTTGAATTCGATGAATGGCGTTTTTCCGGGCTCGTCCCAGGGCGCAAATTTGCGGCGCACGGGGCCGAGTGTCTTAGTCGCCATCGGATACTCCTGACATTGCCGGGTGGAGAGACCTTAGAGAGCAGCCTTAATTTTCCAGCGGCATCGCACCGCTAGAAAGAAGGCCCCGGCAGTTTGCGCTGCGCGGGGCCCCGAATGGACTCACTTGCGTTTCATGTCGCGCCAGGTGTTAACCAGCGTGCGCTGAGTATCCTTATCGTTCGGAGTAATGATGAAGAGCCGTTGCAATGTCTCGGCGGCAGGATAGATCTGCGGGTCTTCCAAGATCTCCTTCTTGATTAATTTTTGAGACGCGAGGTTGGGGTTCGGATATCCGATGAATTCGGTATTTTTGGCCGCAACTTCAGGCTTCATCATGTAGTTGATAAATGCGTGTGCCTCTTCTACGTTCTTGGCGTCTTTCGGTATTGCCATGTTGTCGAACCACATCTGCGCCCCTTCTTTGGGAACAGTGTATGCAATTTCCACCTTCTTTTTCTCGTCAGTGATTTTCTTGTTCTTTTCTTCTGCGCGGGTCTTGGCCTGAACGATGTCTCCCGACCAGCCCACGACCATGCAGACATCGCCGTTGGCGAGTGCATTGATATACTCTGACGAGTGGAACTTCTTGACTGCGGGACGGATTTTCTTGAAGTGCTCGGCTGCCTTCTTGAAGTCGTCTGGGTTTTTCGAATTCGGATCGAGGCCAAGATAGTTCATCAACGCTGCCGTCACCTCATCGGAGGCGTCCAGCATCATGATCCCGCAGTCCTTGAACTTCATGACGACGTCGGGATCGAAGACCATCTTCCAGGAGTCGAGCGGAGCATCCGGCATGCGATCCTTGATCTTCTTGACGTTGTAGCCGATGCCCGTCGTTCCCCACATGTAGTTGACAGCATGCTCGTTACCGGCGTCGTACTTGGCCAGCCGGCCCATGACTTCAGGCCACAGGTGCTCCCAGTTTGTAAGCTTCGACTTGTCCAGCTTCTGAAACACTCCAGCTTGGATTTGCCGGGCCAGGAAGCCGCCCGTGGGTACGACAACATCATATCCGGTCTTGCCGGCCAGCAGCTTGGTCTCTAGCGTATCGTTGCTGTCGAACACGTCGTAGACGACTTTGATGCCGGTCTCGGCCGTGAACGCCTTCAGGTTTTCCTCGTCGATATAGTCGGACCAATTGTAGACGCGGACTTCGCGAGCTGCAGCGACCGCCGCGAACGCCAGAGTCAACGCAGCGATTGCGATGCTCGTCGCGACCGTGCGGCGGGCTCCTATATTACCGATCATTTGTTTAACCTCCATGGAGATGCTTAACTGTCCCGCTCCAATGCGCGTCAACGCATGATCGTGGGGCATGAGTGACCTTAATGGCAGGGCGTCATGCTCTGTTGCCTAACCGTTCCATTGTGATCACAAAATCTCCGGGGTACAAGAGAGTATCGTCACTGTTCAGTGTCCGAAATTCCGGCACCCCCCTTCTCGAGGGATATGTCGAGTAAGCCGATTCAAACAAATCACCAGGTGTAAACCATGACAGCCGATACCGGAGCCACTCCCCAGGAGGCCGAGGCCTATGGCGCGGGTTCTACCCCCGAAGAACTCCGCGGCTGGTTGCGGCAGCACCGCATCGAAGAGATCGATTGTGCGGTCCCCGACATAGCAGGCGTCGCCCGAGGCAAAACCATGCCGGCCGAGAAGTTCGTAAAACTTGATGCAGTGCACTTGCCGATTTCCATCTTCCACCAGACAATCACCGGCGATTACGTCGGTTTCGAAGAAGATGGACAGGCGCTCTATGCCGAGAGTGACCTCATGATGGTGCCTGATCTCAACACAATCCGGCCCGCGCCCTGGGCCTCAAGCCCCACGGCCCAGGTCATTCATGACGCCACTTGGCAGAATGGCGAACCCGTTGAAATCGCGCCACGCAACGTCCTGAAGCGCATCGTCGCCCTTTACCACAAGGAAGGCTGGCTACCGGTCGTTGCCCCCGAGCTAGAATTCTATCTAACCAAGACTAACCCCGATCCTGATTATCCCCTCGAACCGCCGACGGGCCGCTCGGGACGCAAAGGTGCGGGCCGGCAGGCTTACAGCCTCGGCGCGGTCGATGAGTACGACCAGATCGTCGATGACGTTTATGATTTCGCCGAGCGCCAGTATCTGAAAATTGACACTATTATTCAAGAAGGCGGCGCGGCGCAGCTCGAAATCAATCTCCTGCACGGAGATCCGATCGATCTCGCCGATCAGGTGTTCCTGTTCAAGCGCACCATCCGGGAAGCTGCATTCACGCATGGTTGCTACGCGACGTTCATGGCCAAGCCGCTGGAAAACGAGCCGGGCAGCGCCATGCATATTCACCAAAGCATCGTCGATGCCAAGACGGGCAAGAACATTTTCACGGATTCCGACGGCCAACCCACGGCGCTGTTCTATCAGTTCCTCGCTGGCCAGCAGCAGTTTCTGCCCTCCGCCATGTGCCTGCTCGCGCCATATGTGAACTCTTACCGCCGCTTGGTGCCCAACGGCGCGGCACCGATCAACGTCGAGTGGGGCAACGACAATCGCTCCTGTGGCTTGCGCGTGCCAATCTCTCCGGACAGCGCGCGCCGCGTTGAAAACCGCTTGCCGGGCTCAGATTCAAATCCGTATCTTGCTATCGCCGCCAGTTTGGCATGCGGCTATCTCGGCATGAAAAACGTATTGGAGCCGCGAACCGCCGTCGTCGGCAACGCCTATCGCAATTCGCATCAACTGCCGCGCGGCCTGCTCGAAGCGCTGACCGACTTTGAAGATAGCAAGGCGCTACACGACATTCTCGGGCCACGCTTTGCCCACCTCTATCTGCAATTGAAGCGCTCCGAATTCGAGGAGTTCATGCGCGTCATCAGCCCGTGGGAACGTGAGCATTTGCTGCTCAGCGTGTGACAACCTAAGTCAAGCTTACAAGCTTAGCAGGCTCAGCCGGATAAGGTCGGCCGTACGCTCAACGCCGAGCTTTACTTTCATCTGGCTGCAGTTATTGGCGACAGTCTTGTAGGCGACACCGAGAGACTCGGCGATGGCCGTTAGGCTTTTTCCCTGGCCAAGCAGGCGCAAGATTTCAACCTCTCGCGCGTTGAGCGCCTGCAACGGGTCGTCCGTTGCGCCGGGATTAGCGGCCAGAAGCGCTGCAATATCGCGATCAACATAGATGCCGCCCTCCGATACCTTACGCACCGCAGCAACAAGTTCGTCAACAGGAGCACTCTTGCTAACGTATCCGCGCGCACCAGCTTTCAAAGCCCTTGTGGCAAAAGCCGGTTCGGCATGCATCGAGAAAATAATCGTTCGCGCGCTGCTGTCGAACGCAAGTATGCGTCGGAGGAATTCAAGTCCGCCAGCGCCTTCAAGATTGAGATCAAGAACAACGAGGTCTGGCTTGTTGGTGAGATAGCTTTCCAACGCTTTGGCCACCGTTTCAGCTTCGAATACGGTCAATTCGAAATGCAGTGAGAGCAAGCGTCTGACGCCCTCCCGAACCACTCCATGATCTTCAACCAGCAGTATTTTCATATCGCGCGCGCTTCTCTATCCTTAGGGGCTGCCTGAGCCGCAAAAAGGGCTAAGGCCGCGACCAACTCGACGCCGCTTCCATCTGCAGCATTAGAGATGGCCAAGGTTCCGCCTTGTGCCGCGATCCGCTCGCGCATACCAGCTAGGCCGAAACCGAGCGAACCATTGTCCATCAATTCTTTGCCGTCGTTCGACACTGAAACCCGTAACATTCCGCCGTCATCAGCCCTGATGGCGATCCCGATCCGCGACGGATTCCCATGTCGCACAGCATTACTTACGGCTTCCTGCACAATCCGGTAAGCAACCTCGTCGATCTTGGCGCCGTAGCTCGTCTGTTGGGCCGACACTTCGAACGCAATGTCTGGATGGCGCTTGCGCCAGAATGCGACGAGCTGATCGATCGCGTGTGAGAGACCGAGATCAAGCAGCATCGATGGCCGCAAGCGGCTTAGAATCGATCTGATGTGGCTCTGCATATGCGCAACAGACTGCCGGATGGCTGACGCACGCGACGTTGCATCTTGAACCGCGCCACGTTCCAAATACGTAGGGATCGTCTGGGCATCGACATCGACGGCAAAGAGAAACGGGCCTATTTCATCGTGCAGGTCGCGAGCAATATCCGCGCGCTCCTCTTCTTGCACAGTGGACAGCTGCACGTTCAGTCTGCGGTTCTGCTTTTCTGCGGCCTGCAGCTGATCGGCCATACGATTAAACCCTTTATAGATCGCCGACAGCTCCTGCGGACCGCTTTCGGAAACATGCGCGGCGAAATTTCCGTGCCCAACTTCGGCAAGCGCCTTCGAGAGGTCCTCAAGCGGCCTTAACGCACGGCCCAGCGCCCAATACACGAGCCCCAAAACCAAACTGAAAAAGCCCGCGATAATTGTGAGCTTCAGCGTCACGTCATCCCAGACTTCCGTGACCTCGTTCAAAGGATCAGCAACAATCCAGAGTTGACCGGAATTCTTCATGTCGCCCGGAAGCGCTACGGACACCGAATGTTGCGGGCCAGCCAACATGCGCACAAGCCATGCGGGCGGCGGATCATTCGGGCGGCTTACTCGCGACGAGACGACAATCGTGCCGTCACTGCCGGTGTGGCTCACTCTCAAATGCCTCTCGCCGTTGAATGACGCAACGATGCGCGCTAAATGCTGTCCGGCGTCAGACGACGGCTTCATCGAGGCAATAGCGTCGCGAACGGAACTCTCTCCGAACGCAAGTGCTGCGGCCATTTCGGTTTCGACTTTACGCACCGCGTGCCAATACGTCAGCAGCCCGCCAGCCAACAGGCTCAAAGGTAAAACCAAAACAATCAGGGCGATAAGGCGGTGTCTCAGGGTCATGCACTACGAACCCGGCCAATATTGTAATACTATAACCACTGGTCTCAGCCAATGAAAACACCGATGCGTGATCAGCCGCTTATCTAGGTAAACGCCTGGCGGGCATGGCGCGCCGCACTAAGGGCTGCAACCGAACTCCTTTCCAAGCCACGGCATAATCTTTTGCGCTAGTGTCATCGTCTCGCCCGCCAGCGCGACCTTGCAGGCAGCCGTCAAATCGCGCGGTAAACTGCCAAACTCTTGCCGGCGGGCCACCAATGTGAGGGTCCGTGACAGCTTCGGCCCCGGCAACGGCATCGCCTCAACTAGTTCGGTGGTAATCGCAGCCTCCGCTAGACACAAAGGGGTCGAAACCGCGAACCCCTGACCGCGCGCCACCATGTCGGTCACGCCAAAAGGCGTGTCGAATTCCAAGCCTGATGGAAGCTCAAGACTGAGCCGCCGCAAATGCCGCTCGATGTCGATGCCCGTCTTTGATCGGGCGCTATAGCGAATGAGCGGTAGCTTCGACGCCAGTCTAGCCAGTTCTGTTGGTGTCCCTGGCCGATCCGTACCTTTTGGCAGCAGCAAAATGTAGGGTTCTGTAAATAGCTCAAATCGCTCCAGCCCCGCAATCTCAACTAAATCGTCTACACCAATGAAGAGATCGAGATTGCGCGTCAATAGCGCGCCAGCATGCGCAGCCGTCAAACCCGATTGCACCTGCACGGACTCAGCGCGCTCCGCCAGAAATATTGCGACCGGAACGCTCAACGCGCGAACGAGACTGTCAACCAGACCAATGCGAACTAGCGACAGCTTGCCCCGCTCCGTCTCCCTCAGCAGCGGACCAATTTGGCGCGCTTCCGAGAGAAGGGCTGAAGCACGCTGCCGCATCACGCCGCCCGCCGGTGTCAACGCCAGCGGACGCACGCTACGGTCAAAGAGCCTCGTCCCCGTGCGGTTTTCGAGTTCGGCAATTGCCTGCGAGATCGCTGGCTGCGTCAGGCCAAGTGCGCGCGCGGCTTGGGCCATCGCTCCCGCCTCGCAGACCGCCAGGAATATCTCCAGCGCGCGCAAGTCGAAGGGTAGCGTGTCAGTTTTCGTCGCCATGCCATACTATAACTAAAACTTATATTAACGGCAATAACAGCCATATGTATTAGTTGATGCCAGTTCGAGATCCAACGATTCCGGCCTTCCCAGACGGACCCGCAAACAGGTCAAATCACATGGCAACCGACCACTATTCGCTTTGGACTGTCCTGCGAGAAAGCCTGACAGGCCACAAAGGCTGGAAGCCTGCTTGGCGCGCCGCAGCCCCGAAGCCCGCTTATGACGTGATCATTGTTGGCGGTGGCGGACACGGTCTGGCAGCCGCCTACTATCTCGCCAAGCGCTACGGCGTCACCAACGTCGCCGTCGTCGAAAAGGGCTGGATCGGCTCCGGCAACGTCGGCCGCAATACGACAATCGTGCGCTCCAATTATCTGCTCCCCGGCAACATCCCATTCTACGAAGCGAGCATGAAACTGTGGGAGGGGCTTGAACAAGACCTCAACTACAATGTCATGGTCTCTCAGCGCGGCGTCCTCAATCTTTATCATTCTGATGCCCAGCGGGACGCCTATGCGCGCCGCGGCAACGCAATGCGCCTCCATGGCATCGATTCCGAAATCCTCGATCGCGACGCCGTGCGCGATATATATCCCTGGTTCAACTATGACGACGCGCGTTTTCCCATCCAAGGCGGGCTCTTGCAAAAGCGCGGGGGCACAGTCCGCCATGACGCCGTCGCCTGGGGCTATGCGCGCGCCGCGGACCGGCTGGGAGTTGACATCATCGAAAACGCCGAAGTCACGGGCTTCATAATCGAGAATGGCCGCGCGACCGGCATCGAGACAACGCGCGGACCAATTCTGGCCAAAAAAATCGGCCTCGCCTGCGCTGGAAACTCGTCGCGCGTTGCCGCCATGGCCGGGCTCACGCTTCCGATTGAAAGCCACGCGCTCCAAGCCTTCGTCTCGGAAGGCATCAAACCATTCATCGACGGCGTGGTCACATTTGGCGCCGGACATTTCTATGTCAGCCAATCTGACAAAGGCGGACTTGTTTTCGGCGGCGACATTGACGGCTACAATTCCTATGCCCAGCGCGGCAATCTCCCTGTTGTCGAGGATGTGCTCGAAGGCGGCATGGCCCTGATGCCGCGTATCGGCCGCGTGCGGTTGCTGCGCTCTTGGGGCGGCATCATGGACATGAGCATGGATGGCTCTCCCATTATCGATAAGACACCGGTTGGCGGCCTCTACCTGAACGCCGGCTGGTGCTACGGCGGCTTCAAAGCGACACCCGCTTCGGGCCTATGCTTCGCGCATCTGATCGCCCGCGACGAGCCTCTCGAAATCGGCCGCGCATTTCGCCTCGACCGCTTCCGCACCGGCCACATGATTGATGAAAAAGGCATGGGCAACCAGCCGAACTTGCACTGAGAGGCCCTACCCCATGCGCATCAACTGCCCCTATTGCGGCGAACGAAGCCTCGACGAATTCGTCTATCAGGGCGACGCAAGCCTGACGCGTCCCGACCCAAGCGCGCCGAACGCGGCCGACGCCATCTACACGTATGGCTATGAACGCACCAACGTCGCGGGAGTCCACCAAGAACTCTGGTATCACAGCGCCGGATGTCACGCGTGGCTTGTCGTTTCACGTGACACACGCACGCACGCAATCGCCACTGTCACCATGGCAAAGACGGTTGCGCTCGCCCGCACTAAAAACTCCGCTGGAGGCGCGTAATGGCAACTTCAGCCCAGCCCAATCGCGTCGATAACACCGGTCTCATTGATCGCCGCACGCCACTTCGCTTCACCTTCGACGGCGTGCCCTACACCGGCTTTCAAGGTGACACGCTCGCCTCCGCGCTTCTCGCCAACGGCGTGACGCTGACTGGGCGATCCTTCAAGTATCATCGCCCTCGCGGCATCCTTTCAGCCGGTTCGGAAGAACCCAATGCGCTCGTTGAACTCCGCTCAGGCAGCCGCCGCGAGCCCAACACGCGCGCCACAACTATCGAACTTTACCAAGGCCTCGAAGCCGCAAGCCAGAACCGCTGGCCATCACTCAAATACGATCTGTTATCAATCAACGGGCTTTTATCTCCCGCTTTGGTCGCGGGCTTTTACTACAAGACCTTCATGTGGCCAGCCGCCTTCTGGGAAAAGCTCTACGAGCCGATGATCCGCCGTGCCGCCGGATTGGGGCGCGCCGCGGATGCCCCCGATCCCGACACCTACGAAAAATCTTCCGCTTTCTGCGACGTCCTGATCATTGGCGCTGGCCCTGCCGGGTTGAGTGCTGCACTTTCTGCTGGCCGCTCCGGCGCACGCGTCATCTTGGTTGACGAGAATTTCGCACTTGGCGGACGCCTTTTGAGCGACACCGAAAAATTCGATAGCCTGACCGGAATTGAGTGGGTGCGCCAAACCGAAGCCGC
>JAYSVT010000260.1:0-12705 GCA_043718455.1 Hyphomicrobium sp. | reverse complement strand
GGCGCGCGCTCTTCGATGTTGTGGTGCTGACCAAGAACTACGGATGGGTCAAGGGCTCGACAACAGAACTTGAACGCGACACGACGCGGTTATCGCCAGAAGATATTCAGAACGAAGTTCTAGCCCCCCAGCTGCGCGAAGGATTGGGCGGATCGCGCGAACTCATTGCTGTTGGCCTCGCGAGCCAAGAAGGTGAGATCGATAAGGAAATCCAGCGCGGCGGATTGCGCGCTACCCGCATTGCCGAGTGGGTCAAATCCGTTGTCGATGTCAATATCCCGATGTCGACCTTGAACCTCGGCCGCTATGTCGAGCCCTGCGCGGAATGCGAAGACGCGGACACAAGCTGGCAGCGCCCGTTCATTGTCATCGCCGTGCGCGAAGCCGATCCCGGCACCAACATCGGCGAAGCCTTGAATGTCGCCATGTCGGACAAGACCAATCTGCCGAGCCCCTCGCGCTATTCGACGTTCGCGCTGGCGAAGTATAAGAAATAGCGACTGATTGCAGCTATTCAATCATGAAAATCGAAAAGCTCATCGCGGACTATCAGGCAAACGGGCGTCTAAGCTCCGTTACGGCAAACCAATTGCTGAGAATTTACCAGCACGAAGTGGTCAAACACGGCAACCAAGCCAAAGCTCGCGAAACCGTAGCAAACTACTATGAGAGCACCACCGAAGTGCAGAGGCGGGCCGCCGCAAGAATAATTGAGGCGCATGTTCACAAAACGGAGTTGAGCAAGCCTGTACATATCGCAATACGGCTCGGACGCGCGATAATTGGAAGTGTAATAGGCGCTTTAATCGCAGCTGCAGTTGCGTACGCATGCGTATATGGCCTGATTCTTTTAATCACGACTTTATTCGGCTCTGCCCCTAGTCGCGTTCGAGTCCCTGTAAAGGGGGTTCTTGCCGTTGCACTCGCTCCAGTATTCGGTGCCATTATGGGAGCTTTGATAGGCTGGCGCTTTTCGTTCAGGGACGCTGTAACCTCAGTTGCCGTAAAACTTACTCATTGGAGAGGGCGAGCGGGCCATTCCAAATCAGATAAAGTGATTGGAGTATTGGACGACGCGATTTTTTTCTCGGCCGAAAAGTGGCGGCTGCACTTTGATACGCTACCGTTTAAAGATGAAATGAGCTTGAAGGACAAGATCGCTCTATTTCTTCCGCCTTTGAGAGAGGGGCTAAGGACAAAATTCCCAGCTATCAGTGACGCTCCTGCCGCGATTGCACTTCTGGTGGCCGCTAAAGGAATTGAGAGGTCGGGAACCCACACCGCGCAGGAGATTGAGTCGGCACTGGGTATTAAGATTCCACAATAATGAACGAGACTTGCACCTTCGGACACAAAATCAGGAACGGGCCATGCAAATCGTCCTGATCGGTCCCGCGCTGTTGTGCATTGACCGTTTCTTTGCGCACCGAGGAGCCGGAAGCGGCCGTACAATAGCCGCCTACGCCCCCGGCAAATCAGCCTCTAAATATCCGCTCCCGCACTTGCCGTTAGAACCCGCCGCTGCCACAATAGAACTATGAACAAGCATCTCACTCCCAGCGAAATCCGCCAGCTTCCGGTGTCCGAGCGTCTTCGGCTGATCGAGGAAATTTGGGACTCACTCGACGCCGAGGCGGAGGAACTGTCACTGCCGGATTGGCACCGCGCCGAGATCGACAAGCGGCTCGATGCACTGGATCAAGGTAGCTCGACCGGGGCCGCCTGGGACGAGGTCCGCCGCCGGATCACCGGCAAGCCGTGGCCGCCACGGTCGTTGTATAGGCCGAAGCCGACTTGACGGAGGCATTTCATTGGTACGAGGCCCGGCGCGCCGGGCTTGGGGCGGAGATGATCGACGAAGCGGGATTGGCCTTTTCAAGGATAGCGGAAAACCCGCTCCGCCCCCGTGCTTTGCATCGAGATACCCGGCGCGTCCGGCTCCGGCGGTTCCCCATGTGGTGCTCTACATTGCACGCGGAGATCGCGTATTCGTGCTCGCCGTGTTGCACGAACGGCGGAGTCCCAGATTGTACCGGGCTCGTGCCCCGGGATAACCCCAGCGTAGCGAGTGACGGACGACCTGTCGTTCACCGACCCTGCCGCGTCGCCCTGCCCATTGATATCACCCCGGCGGCAGTGTAGCTCAGCGCTCAAGCAATCCAAGGACATATGATTTATGGGCTTCAAATGCGGCATCGTCGGCCTGCCAAACGTCGGCAAGTCGACCCTCTTCAACGCGCTGACGCAGACGGCAGCGGCAGAGGCGGCCAACTATCCCTTTTGCACGATTGAGCCAAACGTCGGCGAAGTCGGCGTGCCCGACCCGCGTCTTGATAAACTCGCGGCCATCGCGGGCAGCAAAGAAATCATCCCAACGCGGCTGACCTTCGTCGATATCGCCGGTCTCGTGCGCGGCGCCTCCAAAGGCGAGGGCCTTGGCAACAAGTTCTTGTCTCACATCCGCGAAGTCGATGCCGTCGCCTACGTGCTCAGATGTTTCGAAGACGGCGACATCACGCACGTCGAAAACCGCATCGACCCGATGGCCGACGCGGAAACGGTCGAAACCGAATTGATGCTATCCGATCTCGAAAGCCTCGAGAAGCGCTTCACGCTGACCGAGAAGAAGATCAAGACAACCGGCGACAAGGAATCAAAGGTCCTCGTTGGCATCATGGAGAAAGCTCTGGTGCTGTTGCGCGAGGGCAAACCAGCACGCCTTGCGCAAATCGCGCCCGATGAAATGCTGGCGTTTCGCGGCTTGCAACTGCTGACGTCAAAGCCCGTCGTCTACGTGTGCAACGTGGACGAGGCCTCCGCCGCCACCGGCAACGCTTTCTCGAATAAGGTTGAAGAGGCCGCTAAAAAGGAAGGCGCCGTTTCCGTCGTCATCTCCGCCAAAATCGAAAGCGAGTTCGCAGGGCTCGCAGCGGAAGACCGCGACGCGTTCCTCGCCGAGATGGGCCTCAAAGAACCGGGCCTCAACAAACTCATCTATGCCGGCTATCAGCTGCTCGACCTTGTCACCTACTTCACCGTCGGCCCCAAGGAAGCGCGCGCCTGGACCATCACGCGTGGCACAAAAGGGCCAGCGGCTGCCGGCGTTATTCACACCGACTTTGAAAAAGGCTTCATCCGCGCCGAAACCATTGCTTATGACGATTATATCCGCGGCAACGGCGAAGCTGGCTGCAAGGAAGCCGGAAAATTCCGGTTGGAAGGCAAAGAATATATTGTGCAAGACGGTGATGTCATGCATTTCCGATTTGCAAATTAGGGGGCTCTACGATGTCCGACACACTGCCAGACCGCCTGTGCATCAACCCGAAGAGCCCGTTTCACGACGCCGAACTTTTGGCGCGGAACGTTGGCATCCTCTTTAACGGCACCGAAAAAACCAACGTCGAAGAATATTGCGTCAGCGAAGGCTGGATACGCGTCGCAGCCGGAAACGCAAAGGATCGCTTTGGTAACGCCATGACCATCAAGCTTAAAGGCAAGGTCGAGCCGTTTTTGAAGGGCGGGGAGTGAGTTTTGGCAAGGCAAACAACAGGCAGCCTTCTTTACCCTTGCCCTTTCTGTCCGTAGGTCTTGAATTTTTCGACCATCTCTTCCATGGCTGCGTCCGAAAGAATTTCTGACGCAACGTTCAGCTCGCCGAGCAACAACACCTTATAATACTGCTCGGCCAGCGTTTCGACTTCAAAGGCCAATTCGAGCGCGCGTTCTAAGTTTGCGCCAATCGCTATCTGCCCGTGGCTCGCCATCAAGCATGCATCCCGCTCTTTCAACCCGCGCGCGACGTGGCGGGCGAGCTCATCGGTCCCATACGTCGCGTAAGGCACACAGGGAATGTCAGATCCGCCCGCAATCGCCACCATATAGTGGAACGCAGGGATCGGCTTCTTCACGCACGAGAGAACAGTCGCGTGCAGCGAATGCGTGTGAACAACGGCGTGCCGGTCAGCGCGTGCTTGATAAGCGGCCAAATGAAATCGCCATTCGCTCGAGGGCTTGCGCTGTTTACCAGCGACGCTGCCATCGCTCTCCACAAACACAATGTCGTCCGCCTCAAGCTCATGATAGGCCATGCCCGTCGGCGTAATCAGCATGCCGTCATTTAAGCGGGCCGACACGTTGCCAGAGCGGCCCGGCGATAACCCGCAATCCGACATGGTCAGCGCCGTCTCGATGATCGCCTTGCGTAGGCTCTTCTCACCCGGTTTTTTGCTCATGCGACGGCCAACCCTCCACTGCGCCGTTCGGGGAACAGCGATAACAATCCATCGCGAGAAGCCGCGCAAACACCACGTTCCGTAATCAGTCCAGTAATGAGACGCGCGGGCGTAACGTCGAAGCCCGGATTGCGCGCTTTCGTTCCCGGCGCTGCTATATCGATTGCGCCGATTTTGCCGTCGGCAAGACGTCCAGAGATTCTCAAGACTTCGTCACCAGAGCGTTCTTCAATTGGAATTTCGCGGCCTTCTCCGATACTCCAATCGATCGTCGATGACGGTAAAGCCACGTAAAACGGCACGTTATTGTCTTTTGCCGCGAGTGCTTTCAAGTACGTGCCAATCTTGTTGGCGACATCGCCATTCGCCGCCACGCGATCTGTTCCAACAATGCAAAGATCGACCTCGCCCTTTTGCATGTAATGCCCGCCCGCATTATCGACGATGAGCGTGTGTGGCACGCCGTGTTGCATTAATTCAAACGCGGTGAGGGAAGCACCTTGATTGCGCGGCCGGGTCTCATCCACCCAAACGTGGACGGGAATGCCGTCATCGTGCGCGTGATAAATCGGCGATGTCGCGGTGCCCCAGTCGACACACGCGAGCCACCCGGCGTTGCAGTGGGTCAGGATGTTGACGGGCTTGCCACCCTTCTTTGCCGCGATCGTTTTGATGATTTCGAGCCCGTGTCCGCCGATACCTCGACACATTTCGACGTCATCGCTTGCGATTTTTGCCGCGTGCTTGAAGGCCGCACGCGTGCGATCCGTTTCAGGCAGCGGCGCCAGAACACGGCGCATCTCATCCAGCGCCCAGCGCAGATTGACCGCCGTGGGGCGTTGCGAGCCAAGCATTTCGATTGCCTCATCGAGACTGGTATCCGACGGGCTCTCGCGCATCGCCAGCGCCACACCGTAAGCAGCCGTCACGCCGATCAATGGCGCTCCGCGCACCAGCATAGCCTGTATCGCGTAGGCAGCATCGTCGCTTGTCTTGAGTGCAACAGTCTTGATCGCATGCGGGAGCGCCGTCTGATCGATGATCTCAACAGGAAAGCCCTCAGGCCGCACCCAAATCGTCCGTGTCGCCTTGCCGTTCAGTTTCATGACGTAGTCCCAATTTTGCCAACGAACGCTTCAATCACTCTCGCGGCCGCTTCGGCATTTGTCTGCAATAGCATGTGTGGTGCTTCGAATAGGGCGATTGTTGCGTTCGGATCGGATTTCAACGATTTCACGACTGAAGTCCGCGGCACCAGCCAGTCCTTCGTGCCATGAAGCGCAAGAATCGGACATCGCACCGTCTTCAACCGGTTTCGCACATTCGCGTCCGCTACTTCGCGAAGGCGCTTTGCACGTACCTCTGGCGCCATTTCTGCAAGAATTTTCTCGATTTCCATGTTCAGTGATGGGTCAGTATTCCGGCCTCTCAAAATCGCATGCATCAACGGTCTTGGCGCCAATCCGGGATTGACGCGTGCAGCCATGCGGACTAGCAAAGCGGGCCATGGGCTGCGGACAAAAGTTGCAGCAAGTATGAGACCCTTGACTTGATTGGGCATGGACGCGGCGATCTCAACAGCTATCGGCCCTGAAAATGACTCGCCAAGAACAATGACTTTGCGGCTGCCTATGAGTGCGCGAACGTATTGTGTCAATTCCCGATATCCGAGCCGCGCATCTGCGGGATAACTGACAACTTGCAATGGAACGGGACCAGCGTATTCGGCAGACAGCCATCGAAAGAGCCGTCCCGTGCCGTCTAGGCCGGGCAACAAGACAAGGTGCGAGATGTCCGCAATCAAGGGAGCCGATCCTTCCTTGTAAAAACTAAAAGTAATTTGGCGGTGCCATCGGCACATGGACCGTGGCGTCGAGCCCGCAAGCCCCACACTTTAAGGCATACCACTCCACAAGGGGCCGTGCCGAATGATCGGTAATTTTTATGCCGCTTGTCCCGCACACCGGACAAGCTATCGCGAGATCGGGATTTGTGCGCGAAAGTGCAATCGCCGCCATCGCTTGTCCTAACCGCTCTGGTGCAAGCGCGTTAGCCATTTCTAGTGCCCTTCGAACGCAACAAGCGCGTGACTCTCAATGCCTTGCTCTTTTAGGCGTTTGACACCACCCAAGTCTGGCAAATCGATGATGAAGGTTGCACCAACCACAACACCGCCCGTCCGTATGATGAGTTTGGCGGCTGCTTCAGCCGTCCCCCCGGTCGCAATCAGATCATCGACGATTAGGATGCGCTCGCCCTTCTTGATCGCGTCCTCGTGAATTTCGATCACATCGACGCCATATTCGAGACTGTATTCCTGGCCAATCGTTTTGGCTGGCAGCTTGCCCTTCTTGCGAATGGGGATGAACCCGCACCCCAATCGATCGGCAATGGCCCCGCCCAGAATGAAGCCGCGCGCCTCAATTCCAGCCACGGCATCGATTTTTTTCTCCTCGAACGGCTCGGTCATTGCCTTGATGGCCTTACGAAAGCCCTTGGCGTCCGCCATCAAAGTCGTCACATCCCGGAACATAATGCCGGGTTTGGGGTAGTCCGGTATGGTTCGGATCAGCTTTTTGAAGTCTTTCATTCCCTGGTATCCATGAGCATGCTCCGGTCAAATTCACGGCGCAAAATAGCAATAACTTCGCGTTCAAGGTACTAAGAAGATTGAGAAGGCTGTTGCTCTCTGATTCGGGGACAACCTGACGGTTCACACTTCGGTTTACGCAGAGGATTTATGGCAATGTCTGGAGGCCCGATGGCTATGGCGGACCACAATTTTGGGCCAATTGGCGACGATCCCGCCGATGACCTGCCGCGTACCTTCCGGCGTGAAAAAGAGGCCCGCGCACGCGAAGCCAAAGAGCGGGCGGATCGCGAGCGCGCGGCTGCTCCCAGCCTTTCGACGGCGCCCGATCTCAAGCCAGCGGCTGCATCCCCCAAGATTTATGCTGAACCCATTGCCGCTGAGCCGGCAATTACAGATGCACCCTACCCCGCCGTCGTACGCGGGTTCGACGTGCCGTTTATCCATCTCGTCAAATTTTTCCTCAAGGCGGTCTTTGCGGTCATTCCGGCGCTCATTTTGTTGACGGGCATCCTATGGCTGTTCGGCGGACTTCTGGAGATGGTCTTCCCCGATCTCATCAAGATGAAAATCTTGATCGGGTTTGGGGGCTAACTCAAAACCCGCCCCGCGACCGCATCGAGCTTTTTCATTAACGCGGGATCGCGCGCCTCAGGTGCTGTGATAATGGCAAATTCAAGTGCCTTGTCCGAGCCGATGGGGCACGCTTCATGTTCACGCGGAAAATCTTTGGCCAAGCGATGAACTAATCGCTGCGCCTTTTCCGTGTTGTCCTTCATGACAGCCAAGATCGACTGAATATCGACGTCGGCGTGATCTTCGTGCCAACAGTCGTAGTCCGTCACCATGGCAACTGTTGCGTAGCAAATCTCGGCCTCGCGCGCGAGTTTGGCTTCCGGCATGTTGGTCATGCCGATGACGTCGCAATCCCATGAGCGGTATAAATTACTTTCCGCGCGCGTTGAAAATTGCGGTCCTTCCATCACAAGATACGTACCGCCCTTATGGTACTCGATATCTTCTTCTTTAGCGGCTCTTTCGATACGTTTGCGCAAGCCGGGGCTCACCGGATCGGCAAGCGCCACGTGAGCCACACAACCTTGCCCGAAGAACGATTTTTCCCGCGCGAACGTCCGATCGATGAATTGGTCGACGAGCACGAAATGCCCGGGCGCGTATTTCTTCTTGAGAGACCCGCACGCCGAAACTGAAATCAGATCGGTGACACCGGCGCGCTTCATACAATCGATATTGGCGCGGTAATTGATGTGGCTCGGCGAAATTTTGTGCCCACGGCCGTGGCGCGGAAGAAATCGCATTGGCAAGCCATCGAGTTCTGCAAACATGACCTGATCGGACGGCTCCCCCCATGGGCTCGCAATTGTTTCCCAGCGCGAATTCTCTAAACCCGGCAAATTATAGAGTCCGCTACCGCCAATGATGCCGAGAATTGATGTCGTCATGATCTGCCTCGATTGAACGCGCTGCCAATGAGCTGGTACGCTGAGTTGTAAATGCGCAATGGTGTTGAAGTTATTGGGATTTAATTGCGCCGTGAAGCGCATGAGGGTTGATCCCCTGCTTTTGCCTTAAGACCGCAAAAGTCTCAATGAAACAGTTTCGCCCCGCTTAGAGCTTATTTCCGGCACTACAATTCTATTTGAGACAGCGTCGCACCTCGCTAAGTTAAGATTGTTCCGACAACACCCGATTTACTCCCCCATAACGACAGGATAAAAACATGAACCTCGTATCCATGGCCATGCAGTATCTGGCCCCCGTCATCATCAACAAGATTGCCGGAAGTCTCGGAGTGGGCCAAGGCCTTGTCGGCAAAGCCATAAGCGCCGCGCTTCCGGCGATCCTGGCAGCTCTTGCCGGTTCCGCCTCGCGCAGCGGTGGCGCTGCCAGCCTCACCAACGTCCTCTCTAAACAAGATCCCGGTTTGCTCGGAAACCTCGGCAATCTCATTGGTGGTGGCGGCCAACAGCAACTGGTTGACAGCGGCACAAGTACCTTATCCTCGCTGCTCGGCGGGTCGCAGACCAATGCCCTCGCCGGCGCCGTCGGCAAGTTCGCAGGCCTAGACGCCGGTAAGAGTGCTACCCTCATGGGCATGCTGGCCCCGGTCGTACTCGGCACGCTTGCCAAGGAACAGAAGTCGTCGGGTCTAGATGCAGGCGGCCTTGCAAACCTCTTAAATGGCCAGAAGGGCAACATTGCCGCTGCAATGCCTGCCGGTTTTGCCGATCTCCTACAGGGCTCGGGTGTGCTCGATTCCATCTCCGGAAATTTGAAAGCAGCAGCTCCTGTGGCGCACGCTGCACCAGTCTCGTCGGGTAGCGGACTGCCAAGCTGGCTGCTACCGCTGGTTCTTGGTCTTGCCGGCCTTTACCTGCTTTCCAGTTACGGCTGCAATCAGGCGCCGATGGTCGATAAGACAGCACCCCCGCCTGCTAAAACCGAAGCGCCTGCGGCCGCCCCGAAGGCCGAAGCACCTGCCACAACACAGGTTGACGTTGTCGGCCTCGCGTCCAAGGCACTGAGCGGCCTAACCGGTTCACTCAGCACCATCAAGGATGAAGCCACTGCTAAGGCTGCTGTCCCTGCGTTGACAGATAGCGCCAAGCAGATCGAGGCCGTGAAAGCAGCAGCCGGGTTGCTCTCAGGCGATGCACGGAAGCCGCTGACGATGCTTGTCGGCGGAGCACTCCCCGGCATTTTAGCAGCCGTTGAAAAGGCGACCGGCATCCCGGGCGCTGGCGCGGTGCTGAAGCCGATTCTCGAACCGATGGTCGCGAACCTGACCAGTCTGTCGAAATAAACGGGTCGACATCAACAACGAAAAAAGCCCGCGAAAGCGGGCCCTTTTTTTGCGTCTCAAGTTCTTTCAAAGTTAGTGCAACTTCGACCAGATGCGCTTCTTGCCGAGATAGAGAAGCAAGGTTGTGACTAAGAGATACAGCATCACCTGCCAGCCGATGCGCTTGCGCTGATCGAGAGACGGATCAGCCGTCCAAGACAGGAACGCGGTGACGTCGCGTGCATAGTTCTGAACCGTCGGCTGGGTCCCGTCCTGATAAGCAACTGAACCATCAGCGAGTGGCGCTGGCATCGCCAGCTGATGTCCTGGGAACACCGTGTTGTAGTACATGCCATCGTTGACTTTCACGTCAGCCGGCGCATCCGTGTAGCCAGTCAAAAGGGCATAGACATAATCCGCGCCACCTTCCTGGTAGCCTCTGAAGATATCGCCGAGCATCAGGAACGGGTGCACCGCCCAATGAGGATCACGCTCGACGTTACGTGCTTTTGCGATGATCGAGAGGTCCGGCGGCACCACGCCGTTTTGTGCGGCACGCGCGGCATTGTCGTTCGCGTAGGGTCCAAGAATCGGATCGGAAGGCTTGGCTGGGCGCTTCAAGAGTTCGCCGCCCTTGCCAGCAATCTCGCCCGCTTCATTCATTTCCGGGATTTGGTTTGGCCATTCGGCAGCCAACAGCTTTACAGCCTCTACCGGAAAGCCCGGACCGCCCGGCTCCGAGAGGTTGCGGAAACTGACCCGTTTCAAACCATGGCAGGCCGAACAGACTTCCTTGTAAACCTGAAAGCCGCGCTGCAACTGCGCAGTGTCGAACTGACCTTTGAAGCCGCCGAACGGCCATTGCTGACGCTCTATTTCGGGGCCGTGTCCGCCCGCAGCAAAGGCCGCCGTTGATACCAGCAAAGCACCAACGACAACGGCGGCTCGGGCAGGGATAAACATCTTCATGGGTCTTGTCCCTCGCCTCAGTGTTTCGCTTGGATAATGGCAGCGCCATCACCGAGCACTGCTTCCGTAATCGACTTCGGCAATTTCTTCGGCGTTTCGATAATGCCGATCACTGGCATCGCAACGAGGAAGAAGAGGAAGTAGGCAAGCGTAAAAATCTGCGCCCACATCACGTAAACGCCATCGGCCGGTTTCGATCCGAGATAGCCAAGCGCGACGCATGTGAAGGCGAACGCCCAAAAGAACCACTTGAAGATAGGCCGATACTTGGCCGATCGCACGCGGCTCGTGTCCAGCCACGGCACGAACGCCAGCACCAGGATCGATCCGAACATCGCGAGCACGCCAAAGAGTTTGGCAAACGACCCCAGTGGAATTCCAAGGAACGACCCCGTAAACGCACGCAGGATCGCGTAGAACGGCAGGAAGTACCATTCGGGCACGATGTGTGGCGGCGTCACCAGCGGATTAGCTTCGGTATAGTTGTCGGCGTGGCCTAGATAATCCGGCAGGAAAAACGCGAACCACGCGAACATGATCATAAACATGAACATGCCGACGATGTCTTTCGACGTCGCGTAGGGGTGCATCGGCACCGAGTCCGATGGCTGCTTGATATCCAGGCCCGTCGGATTGTTCTGGCCCGCGGTGTGCAGCGCCCAGATGTGAAGGATCACGACGCCAGTCAACACGAAGGGCAAAAGATAGTGCAGCGAGAAAAACCGGTTCAGCGTCACGCCCGAAACCGAGTATCCGCCCCAGAGCCATTCAACGATGCTAGTCCCGAGGCCCGTCCAAATGGTATCGAGCGCGGAGAACAGGTTGGTGATGACGGTGACGCCCCAGAAGCTCATCTGACCCCAGGGAAGCGTGTAGCCAAGGAACGCCGTCGCCATCATCAATAGAAGTATGATGACGCCGAGGATCCAAAGCACTTCGCGCGGCGCCTTGTAAGACCCGTAATAGAGACCGCGAAAAAGATGGATGTAAACAGCGATAAAGAACATGGAAGCGCCAACCGCGTGCAGGTTGCGCATCAACCAGCCGAAGTTCACGTCGCGCCGGATGTGCTCAATCGAATTAAAGGCCGCCACGTCGCTCGGCTGATAATGCATAGCCAGCACGATACCCGTCACGATCTGCGCAACGAGGCAGAACGTAAGAATGCCCCCGAACGTCAAGAGATAGTTTAAGTTGCGCGGCGTGGGAAAATCAACAAACGACCCGTGCATCAGCCTCGCAATTGGCAGGCGCTCGTCCCACCATTTTCCCCAGCGCGATTTCGGCTCGTAGGTCGAAGCGTGACCTGACATATTGAAGCTCCTCAGCCGATTTTGATTTTTGTGTCAGTGACGAATTCGTAAGGCGGCACATCGAGATTGCGCGGTGCCGGACCAAGCCGGATGCGCCCTGACGTATCGTAGTGCGAACCGTGGCAGGGACAGAACCAGCCGCCAAAGTCGCCTCGAGCGTCGCCCATGGACTGACCCTTCGGAATGCAGCCCAAGTGGGTGCAAATACCAACTAGAACCAGCCAGTTCTCGTGGCCCTTCTTGACGCGCAACTCGTCCGCTGCGTCGGCGCCGTCGGAAAGCTTGTCGAGCTCAACCTTGCGCGCCGCTTCGATCTCAGCCTTGGTACGGTTGCGAATGAAGACCGGTTTGCCGCGCCACAGCACTGTGATCGCCTGACCTTCCTTGACCGGCGCCAGATCGATTTCCGTCGAAGCGAGTGCCTTGGCGCTCGCGTCCGGGTTCATCTGCTGCACGAACGGCCACAGGACCGCAGCCCCGCCAATCGCCACGAATGCATTTCCTGCAAGCACCAGGAAATCCCTGCGGTCCGCCTCGTCGATTTCGTTCGTGTGAGATGCCACGAGTGCCTCCGGTTAGAAAACATGCGAAAAGGCGAAGCCGGCAGAAAGGATAAGTTCCCGGCAATCCGCCTGCAACGGGCGAGGTCCAAAGTAGACCGGCCTTGCGAAACGGACGATCAATCAGCGCAGCCCTTTTGACATCGTTCGCACCCCCCCTCAAGCTCGCCAGCGACGCATTGACGGGGCAAGGCACGGGGCAATTTGGCGCATCGTTGACCGCGACTTGTCCTGC
>JAYSVT010000259.1:0-12803 GCA_043718455.1 Hyphomicrobium sp. | reverse complement strand
CAAGACCAACGTTGAAGACAAGCGCGGTGTCATGACCTTCGAATCAAAGCTGGAGCCGGACGAGGAGAAGGTCTTCGATTACGGCTACCGCATCACGTGGCCTGCCGCGAAATCAATCATCTACGGCCAGTAAGGGGCAGGCTGGCCGAACAGGGCCGATGGGCCGATGTCCTGTGTATTGGCGCGGCCTCGGGGTTGAACTCTCCGTGCGTCAAAGGTGCTCGGATGTCGTCTGGCCAGCTTGTTTGCGCTTGCTCAGGGCGATTCTAGGCTATAACCCGGCCAATAGTATTTGATGGGCCCTGGCCAATGCCGGGGCTTCTTCACGAGCAAGGGTCGGAGCATGGCCAACGTCGTAGTGGTCGGCGCCCAGTGGGGCGATGAAGGCAAAGGCAAGATCGTCGATTGGCTGTCGGAGCGCGCGGATGTCGTTGTGCGTTTTCAAGGCGGGCATAACGCCGGTCACACCCTCGTCATCGGGCCCAATACCTACAAGCTCTCGCTTCTGCCATCGGGCGTTGTGCGGCCCGGCAAGCTTGCGGTTATCGGCAATGGTGTTGTGGTTGACCCCTGGGCGCTCTGTGCGGAAATCGAAAAACTCAGGGGGCAGGGCGTTGCCATTTCGCGCGACAACTTAAGAGTTGCAGAAAACGCGACACTCATTTTGCCGCTCCATCGCGAACTCGATCAAATCAGAGAAGCGGCAGCGGGCGCCGGTAAGATCGGCACCACGGGGCGCGGAATCGGACCCGCTTACGAAGACAAAGTCGGCCGCCGCGCGATCCGCGTGCAAGACCTCAAGACACTTGAAACGCTCGGGCCGAAAGTCGACCGTATCCTCGTACATCACAATGCGCTGCGACGCGGCCTCGGACAGCCCGAGATCTCCAAAGACTTACTCATAGCCGAATTGACGGACGTTGCGCCGAAAATACTCGCCTACATGGATGTGACGTGGGAACTGTTGGATGAAGCGCACCGCAAGGGTAAGCGCATCTTGTTTGAAGGCGCACAAGGCGCACTTCTCGATATCGACCACGGCACTTATCCGTTCGTGACGTCGTCGAACACGGTTGCCGCGCAAGCAGCGACTGGTTCCGGCGTTGGGCCGCGCGCCGTTGGCTATGTGCTTGGCATTGCCAAAGCGTACACGACGCGCGTAGGCGCTGGCCCGTTCCCAACAGAGTTGCACGACGCAATAGGCGAGCGGATTGGCGAGCGGGGCCACGAATTCGGTACTGTTACGGGTCGCAAAAGACGATGTGGATGGTTTGACGCTGTTTTGGTGCGCCAAGTCGCCAAGGTCTCGGGTATCGACGGCATCGCACTGACCAAGCTCGACGTGTTGGACGGCTTTGAAACCATCCGGATTTGCGTTGGCTATAAACTCGACGGCGAGCGCATCAATAGGTTGCCGGCCGGCTTCAATGCGCAGGAGCGCATCGAGCCTATCTGGGAAGACTTCGAAGGCTGGTCGCAATCGACCCGCGGCGCGCGCAGTTGGGGGCAATTGCCGGCACAAGCAGTGAAGTATGTGCGCCGTGTTGAAGAGCTGATCGAGTGCCCCGTAACGTTGCTTTCGACGAGTCCGGAACGCGACGACACGATCCTGATGAAAGATCCCTTTCAGAGCTGATGGAGCGCATGCCGGGGGGGCGATTGGGCCGTCTTCGGACGAAGTCCAAAGATTCGCCACAGTCCCTCCGCTTTGGTGCCACGGGTCAGGACTAACCCTAAGCTGAGATAAGCTTATGGGAGCGCGGCTGGATATGCGCCGGATTAGTCTATGTTTGGTGTTGGCACTCGCCGCCACGTGCAGCAGCACATACATGACCCTTGCCGGTGTTCCGCGCGGTCTGACGCTTGCCGCTGATGAGCAGATCGCGGACGAGACAACTGTAGAGACGATTGCCCGCGGCAATGCCGAATTGAGTGTCGAGAAACATTCGATCCGGGGGACGGCCGATACGATCGAGGTGCGCCCAAAAATCGATGAGGTGCTCTTTGTCGGCCGCGCCGTCGTCAAGGTTGGCCGGGAGACCTACCAAAGCGACACGGTGTCGTGCACGCTGAATTTCGCGCGCTGTGCCGCGGTTAACGCCGATCAGCCCTTGCCTGCGTCGGCGTTGGGTGCTGACGAAATTAAGCCGCGATAGTTCGCGAGCGCGCCGGGTTGGAGCTCCACTGCCAGAATGCGGCCTGGATTTACGGGCGCTGGGAGTAGGATCTGGCCAATTGGAGCTGGCTTGAAACCTAGGCGCCCGTAGTATGATTCATCGCCAACAAGAACAACCAGTTTAATGCCGCTCTTTTTCATGTTCTCAAGGGATTCCGAGACGAGCTTGCGGCCATAACCTTGGCCCGCAAACTCGGGATCAACGGTTAGCGGTCCGAGGAGTGCTGCTTCGACAGTGCCGCCGATGGCGATTTCCGTGATACGCAGCGTTGCGATTAATCTGCCTCCCAAGTCTGCGACACGGCAGAACTTTGAGAATAAGCCCTTGCCTTCGCGTACCCGGTAGGCTGAGCGCACAAAGCGGCCCGGTCCGAAAACGTGCGCATGAAGCTTGGAGATGGCTGGTAGGTCAGCGACCGCGACGGAGCGTGTCAGGACGTCTTGGGACATTGCGGTTTGGATCATGCTGCGTGTTGGAGGGAAGGGCCTTCTACCACAACTCGAATGGCGCGCGACCCTCAATAACTTCCTTAATGCGGTCGGCCGTTGGAGGGCTAATTTCCTGCGGAAGCTGGTGATGTGAAAAGAAGTTCTGCTCGGCAATTTCTCTATTGGGGGCTGGAATACGCGGCTGGCTCCAAGAGCGCACGACGAAAAGCACGATGTGATCACCCCGGAAGGCCTGATGATTGGCGTAAATGCCAAAGAGCTTTGCCCGGCCTTCGAGCCGGATACCGGCCTCTTCGTCTAATTCCCGCGCCAGGGCATTTTCAAGCGTCTCCCCTTTCTCGACGCCACCACCCGGAAAGTGCCAGCCCGGGCGATAGGTATGGCGGATCAGAAGCACACGGTTACCGGCGTCGAGCACGCAACCCTGGGCGCCGAGCGTCAAGCCCCGCGAAACGCGCCAGTATCTCTGCATAGTTCCGGTGACGATCTTTTTCAGCGGCAACGGCGGCCTCGTGTTCGTTTGAGCATCAACTGCCCTCACTTTTTGAACGCGTTCGGGCAGTCTTTGCAAGCAGGCTATGCTAGTGTTTTCCAGAGTCGCTGGCGATCCGTCCACAACATATCCCATAATGACCGCATCTTTTACGCTTGCCCATCTCTCGGACCTCCATCTCGCGCCTGTGACGGGGTTTTCGGCCCGTTATTGGAACGCCAAACGCGCGCTCGGGTATCTCAACTGGCAGCGGGCGCGCAAATCGGTTCACCAACGCTCTGTAGCGGATCGGCTTGTGGCTGACGCATTGGCGTTGCGCGCCGACCACATTGCGATTACGGGGGACCTCATCAATCTCGGGCTTCCGGCAGAATACGACGCGGCTTTGCAGTGGCTGAAAAGCGTAGGCCCGCCGGATCGCGTGACCGTCGTTCCTGGCAATCACGATATCTATACGCGGCTTCAGGGCCATTGCGGGGTGAAGCGCTGGGCCGCCTATATGGGCAGCGAAGAGGAGTCGCTGGCCTTTCCATTTGTGCGCCGCTTTGGTCAAATTGCGCTTGTCGGTTTGAATTCAGCGGTCGACACGCCGCCGTTTGTCGCCGCCGGACAG
This sequence comes from Hyphomicrobium sp., assembly GCA_043718455.1. Classification (GTDB taxonomy): domain Bacteria; phylum Pseudomonadota; class Alphaproteobacteria; order Rhizobiales; family Hyphomicrobiaceae; genus Hyphomicrobium_B. The sequence continues at coordinate 9,071 of JAYSVT010000259.1, read as the reverse complement.
TTGGGCGCCCACCAAATCGAAGTTGCGGGCGAATTGCTGGCTCAGTTGAAAAGCGAAAGCGCCGTGCGGGTCGTGCTGATCCACCATCCGCCGTTGCCGGGCCTCGCGAACGCGCGCCGGGGGTTGCGGGATGCAGCGCATTTTGCTCGCATGCTGGAAATCCATGGCGCGGAACTTGTGCTCTACGGCCATAATCACCACGAGAGACTTGATTGGCACGTGACGGCGCATTCTGTTGATGCCGCGCCTATCCCTGTGATTGGCGTACCGTCGGCGTCAGCAGGAAAGCTTCATAAACGCGAACCCTTGGCGCGCTATAATATGTTCACATTTTTTCACGGACCTACGGGCGTGCGCATCCGCCATGCGGTGCGCGGGATTGAGACGCCCGATGGTCCGGTTGTAAAAATTTCTGAGACGGTTTTGGAAGCCAAAAAATGACTGGGAGTCCCACACGCATATATCCTTGGTGGATCATTGTTCTGGCGGCAGCAAGCATCGCAGCCATCGCCATGGGACTGCGCCAGGTGATGGGCCTCTACATGAAACCGATCTCAACCGATCTTGGCATCGGACGGCAATCATTTTCACTAGCTATCGCCATAGCGAATATCGTTTGGGGCGTTGCAGCGCCGTTTCTTGGGGCGATTTCAGACCGCTATGGAGCTGGGCGTGTGGCGGTGATGGGTGGCGTCGCAACGGCGCTGGGTCTCTATTTGACCTATGCGGCGACGAACGACGTGACACTCTACATCGCCGGTATATTTTTGGGGCTCGGTGTCGCGGGTGCGGGCATCAACGCCATGGTTGGGGCGGCCGCCCGTGCGGCGCCTGCGGAATTGAGAACGCAGGCTATCGCGACGCTTGGCATGGGCAGCGGCCTCGGCATTCTTATTGCGTTGCCTTATACGCACGTGTTGATCGAGAATATGGGATGGAAAGGCAGCTTGCTCGCCTTGCTGGTGACGTCGCTCGCAATTTTGCCGCTCGCGTATTTCGTCTCCGGGAAACCGGAGCCGCGCGGCGCCATGGAAGTCGACCAATCGTTGATCGAAGCGTTGCGTGAAGCGGCAAGATTGCCAAGCTACTGGCTCCTAAACGCCGGGTTCTTCGTATGCGGGTTTCACCTGGCGTTCTTTGGTACGCATTTGCCGGCCTACGTTGCCGATCAAGGACTAGAGGCCGGCGTTGGCGTGATCGCACTAACTGTCGTCGGGCTTGGAAATTTGTTTGGCACTTATATTTCTGGACAGTCTGCCCGCTTTTTTCCCAAGAAGTACGGACTGAGTTTCATCTATTTCGCACGTGCCTTCGTGTTTCTCGGGTTTCTCTTTCTTCCAATGACGCCAACGACTGTCATTCTCTTGAGCGCGATCCTCGGTTTGTTGTGGCTATCGACCATTCCGCTAACGAGCGGGCTGGTCGGGACGTTCTTCGGGCCCCAATGGATGACGATGCTCTACGGCATCGTGTTTCTATCGCATCAAATGGGATCGTTTCTTGGGGCCTGGTCTGCGGGTCTGGTTTTCGATGCCACAAAGTCCTATGATATGATGTGGTGGATCTCGGTCGCGCTTGGCGTGTTCGCGGCCCTGATCCATCTGCCGATCCGGGAAAGCCCGGTGCGGCGATCCAGTTTACAACCGGCCGAATAATATGAGTCACCAATCCATCGGCAAAGCTTCTGCTTCGTCTATTCTCCCGCCGCACGTGCGCGGTTGGGTGTTGGTTGTCTTCATCGGGCTCGCCGCCACAAGCGCCGCTTTATTCGTGTGGCGCGGACCTGCCATCCTGCTCGATCTGGCGGCGCTTTCCGGCGGGTGGCTGTGTTTCTAGGCCACACATGAATGTGTCGCGCTTGACGCCCGGCCGTCGATCTGTTCCTTAGGCCTGTGACGGTTCCAGCGCAGTTCGACCTGTACTGGTGAAAATGGGAACACGGTGCGGATCAACTGATCCTAAACCGGGGCTGCCCCCGCAACTGTAAGCGGCAAGCACTCTTCACACATGCCACTGACCGGGCTTTATTTAGTCCCAAGTCGGGAAGGCTGAAGAGAGCGTTCGAGCCGCGAGCCAGGAGACCTGCCGGCACATGTCGCCCATCTCTCGCGCGGGGCGTGCGAAAGAGCGGACACCCGTTGTGGCGACTGATGCAAGACCGGCAAGGGAGCCGCATCAGGATGCTTGGGTTGGAGTTCGTTCAATAGCTATTTCAAGTACGAGTTGCAGGCGTCGCGCTTGCTGAATTCGTTTCTGAAGTGGTGTCCAATCCTGCACAACAATGCTGCTTCCTGTCAGTCGCCAACCTGACGGGGGACAATATGACGTTCAAATGCACTCTTATCTCAGCGATTTCTGTCGCTACACTTGTTTCAGTGTCTGCTACGGCCTTTGGCCAAGAAGCAGATCAGATTGCCGGAGCGGAATTGCCGCCCGTCGTCATCGAAGGCGCGACGATCGAAGCCAAGCCCGTTGCTAAACCCAAATCCAAACCTGCGCCGGTCGTGGCGGAAGAACCCGAACCCGCGCCGCAGCCGGTTGCGAAAAAGAAAAAGAGCGTTGCGAAAGCAAGCGTTGCCAAGAAGGCAAGTCCAGCACCTGTTGCGCCACCAGCAGACGCAATTCCAGAGCCTGTTGCTCCAATCGCCGATGATAGTGCTGCGACAAACAGCGAGACGTCAGCGGTTGCTGGTATCCCAGCCGAGAAAGTCGGCAGCTCTGTATCCGTCGTGACGTCTGAACAGCTTAAGTCCCAGCAAGTGCGCACAGCCGCCGAAGCGCTGCGCAGTTTGCCGGGCGTCAGTGTCAGCCAGCAGGGTGGACCGCAGGGTGTCACCGTCGTGCGGTTGCGCGGGGCCGAGAGCAACCACACGCTTGTGCTTATCGATGGCGTCGAAGTGAACGCTGCTGGCACAGACGGGTTCTTCGATTTTTCCACGATGCTCGTTGACGATATCGCGCAGATCGAAGTCATACGCGGGCCCCAGAGTGGTCTCTATAGTTCGGGCGCGTTGGGCGGCGTCATCAACATCGTGACGCGAGGCGGCAAAGGACCGTTGACATTCCGTGCTCGCGCCGAAGGCGGATCGTTTGACACGCGTGACGGTATGGTTGGAATTTCAGGTGGCACGGATCGCGCGCACGCAAGCCTCAGTCTTTCAGGACGCCGGACCAACGGCTTCGACATCTCCTCCAAAGGTACCGAAGATGATGGCGGGGAGTTCTCAACATTGAGCTTCACCGGCGGCATCATGATCTTCGACAATTTGAAGCTCGATGCCACGCTGCGCCGCGCTCATCGCGATGGCGACCGTGATGGCACCAGTGATATTCTCAATGGTTTGTTCGTCGCCTCCGAGGAGCGTTCGACGTTTGCGTCTGACGTTTGGCTTGGCCGCGTCGCTGCAACACTCGACACGTTCGAGGGGGCGTGGGTTCACAAGGTCTTCCTGAGCGGCGTCGAGACGGACAACAGCGATTTCGATCTCGGGCCCTTCTCGCCGCCCGCGGGCGCGTTCTCGCGCAACATCAGCACCACCAGCAAGTATGGGTATTTTTCAACGTATCGCCTTGATGGACCATCTGGCGTGCCCGTGCGTCACTTCTTGACAGGCCTTGTCGAACACCAACGCGAACAATTCGAACAGCCGCTGATATCAGCTGAGGCCTTTGAGCGGAACCGCGACAGCATTGCGGGCGAAATTCGCGGCGAGTACTTCAACGCGTTCACGCTCACAGGTAATGTGCGCCACGACAAGAACGACGGATTTGAGGACGCGACGACATGGCGTGCGGCAGGGTCGTTGCGGCCTGAAGGGTCGCCCTTGCGCCTTCACGCCAGCGTTGGGACGGGCATCAAGTATCCGAGCTTCTCCGAGCAGTTCGGCGTGTTCAGCGGGTTCGTTGCCAACCCCAATTTGACGCCGGAGACCAGTCTCGGTTGGGATGCGGGCGTTGAAGCCACCTTCTTCGGCGGCAAGGCGATCGTCGATGTGACGTATTTCAATGCTAATCTTGAAAACGAAATCGACTTCGATTTCGTTCCGCCAGCTGTGGCGTGCGGCGGGGTTCCGTTCTGCTTCGTTCCGTTCAACAGAACCGGCGAGAGCCAGCGCGAAGGGATCGAAGTCGCCGGCCGCGCGCTGGTGATGGAGGGATTAAGCGTTGGCGTGGCCTATACCTATCTCAAGGCGCGGGAGGACAACGGACAGGAGGAAGTCCGCCGCGCGCCGCATTCGGGCCGTGCGGACATCAACTATGCATTTGATGGCGGCAAAGGAAACGTGAACTTGGCGCTCGTTTATAGCGGAAAAATGCAAGATCTGGCCTTTAGTGCGGTGACGTTCAGTTCGGAGCGGGTCTTCAGGGATCCCGTTGGACTCATCAACGTCTCGGCATCCTATGAGGTTGCACCTGGAGTCGAACTTTTTGGAAGGGTGGAGAATTTACTCGATAAGGAATATCAGGAAGTCTTCGGGTTTGAGACGGCGGGCGTTGCGGCTTACGCGGGTGTGCGCATCTCTTACGAAGAGCCGTCGACCTTAAGCTGGTCGCAGTACAAATAGGAGACGCGATTGCGCGGCGGACTGAAGGCATTGCTTCTCTCACTTGCTTTCGCATCTATTGCGGGAGCAGGGGAGGCGTTTGCCGAGCCGCCGCGCCGCATCGTTTCGCTCAACCTATGCACCGATCAATTGCTCGCCGATCTCGTGCCGCGCGAACGCATTGCCGCCGTCAGTTTTCTCGCAACAGATCGCACACTCTCGGCATATGCCACGCGCCTTCAGGGCCTCAAGCAGCTGCGCGGCACTGCCGAAGAAGTCCTGGCACTCGCGCCTGATCTCGTGATCGCCGGCGAATACACAACCGGGCCAACCGTCGATCTGTTGCGCCGCTTAGGTGTCAAACTTCTTGTCGTTCCACTTGCCTCGGACTTCGATGGACTGCGTTCGAGCTTGCGTTTAATCGCGGAGGCAGTCGTCGAAAAAGAACGAGGCGAAGCGGTGATCCGTGAATTCGACGAACGCGTGCACGGCGCCCGATCAACAGTGCCCGGACGGCCAACCGCCATCGCCTACCAAGTCAACAGCTTAACCTCGGGCCCGGGAAGCCTGCTCGACGCGGCGCTCGAAGCCGCAGGATACCGCAATATCGCGCGCGACTTGAAGCTCGGGCCCGCAGGGCGTTTGCCGCTTGAAGCGTTGATCGCCTCGCCCCCCGATCTCGTCGTGCTGGCGAACGCACCGGGCGATTTCAAAACCGTGCTCGGCGATAACTTGCGCCATCCCGCCTTCGCCGATCTCCTGCGCCGCCGCCCGAACGTGCACCTGCCCATGCCGCTCTGGATGTGCGCAACGCCGAAGATCGCTGAAGCAGTTGAAATCTTGGCATCCATGAAGCGCACGGGCGTCGCGGCAACGGATGGCTTGCGATGACGTCGCGCGCAACGCTTTATGCCGGTATTCTCGCGGCGATGGGCTTCATCGCCTCACTGGCGATTGGGCCTGATGGCTTTGGCCTCCCGCAAAACAGCGATGCGGCGCGTCTCGTGTTCACGGAAATCCGTTTGCCGCGTGCGCTGCTCGGGCTTCTCGTCGGCGCGGCGCTCGGGCTGTCGGGCGCGGTACTGCAAGGCTACCTGCGCAATCCGCTGGCGGAACCCGGGTTGCTTGGCATATCGGGCGGCGCAGCGCTTGGTGCCGTGTCAGCAATCCACTCCGGCATTGCCGCGCAGTTTGCGCTGGCGCTACCCATCGGCGGACTTGCGGGTGCTGCGGCGGCGGCCATCGCCATCGTCTCTCTGGCAGGCCTCAGCGGGGCCACGACGACGCTAATTCTTGCGGGCGTTGCCGTGTCGGCAATTACAGCGGCGCTGACAACACTGGCACTCAATCTGACGCCCAATCCGTTTGCTTCCGTCGAGATCATGGTCTGGCTGATGGGATCGCTGACCGACCGCAGCTTAGTGCATGTTTGGCTTGCCGCGCCACTCATCCTCGTTGGCATCGCCATATTGATGACGACGGGGCGCGATCTCGAAGCCCTCAGTCTCGGCGAGGAGGCCGCGCAAAATCTCGGTGTCGATCCGGGCGGCTTGCGCTTCAAAGTCATCGCTGGCGCCGCGTTTGCAGTGGGCGCCGCAACGGCGGTCGCGGGATCGATCGGCTTTGTGGGATTGATCGTTCCCCACGTCGTGCGCCCCTACGTCGGAGAAAGCCCGGGCGGACTTCTATTGCCAAGTCTCTTTGGCGGCGCGGCACTCGTGCTGTTTGCGGATGTTGCGCTCCGCGCCGTTGCGCCTTACAGCGATTTGCGCCTTGGCGTTCTGACGGCGCTCATCGGCGCGCCGTTTTTTCTCTGGCTCGTGCTCAAGAAACGGCTGGAGATGCATCCATGAGCTTGCACGCCGATAACACATCTGTCCGGCTCGGCACGCGGCTCGTTGTCGAGAAGCTGAGCCTTGAAGTGAAGCCTGGCGAACTTGTGGCGGTTGCCGGGGCCAATGGCGCGGGCAAATCGACGACGCTAAAGCTTCTCGCAGGTCTTATAGCACCTGAAGCGGGCGGTGTCGCAATCGATGGAAAACCGCTCGCTGATTTCAGCGGGCCCGAACTTGGTCGGCGCATTGCTTACCTGCCACAGGACCGGACCGTTCACTGGGCCTTGAAATCCGAACGCGTCGTGGCGCTCGGCCGGCTTCCGCATCGCAGTTTTGCAGCCGGCGAGAACGACAAGGATCGCGCCGCGATCAGCTCTGCCATGGCGCGCATGGATGTTGCCGGATTTGCCGGCCGTCCCGTCTCCAAACTTTCGGGCGGTGAACGCGCACGTGTTCTCGTGGCCCGCGCACTAGCGCAGGAAGCTGAGTATCTCATCACCGATGAACCTGCCGCCGGATTGGATCCGGCACACAGCCTCGCGCTTTTTGAAGAATTGGCGCGGCTGGCGGGCGATGGTCACGGCATCTTGACAGCGCTCCATGATCTCTCGCTCGCAGCGCGCTTTGCCACACGCATCGTTCTTCTCAAAGGAGGCAAGTGCTTATCAGATGGACCGCCTGCTCGCGTTCTGAGCAAAGACAACCTTGCTGCGGCGTTTGGCATCGATGCAATAGTCTCTGAAATTTCAGGCATTCCGGTCGTTTTGCCGCGCAGCGTTCAAAGAACTACAGCTTCTCCGACATAAGCTTGCCGCCCGCGTAACGCATAGTTATGATTCCAATGTCGAGACTTTATCTCCGGCAGTTAAATCAGTGGGGCCTTGCGGAAAAAAGTGAAAATAAATCTGGCACTACAAGGTGGCGGCGCACATGGCGCATTCACGTGGGGAGTTCTCGATCGTTTGCTCGAGGACGAACGCATCGAATTTGGCTGGATCAGCGGCACGAGTGCCGGTGCTGTGAATGCCGTCGCGATGGCATCGGGCCTCGCGCAAGGGTCGCGGCAAAAATCGCGCGAAACCCTGTTTAAGGTTTGGGAGGCCGTCTACAAAGCAGGCGTGCCCGATCTCACGCGCCTTAATCCGTTTCTGTACGGGTTATCTCAATCCAAATCCATGGCGCAAGTGGCGAGTCTTTGGTCTCCATATGAGTTTAATCCGCTGGGATTTGATCCGCTTCGGCGCATCATCACGGAACACATCGACTTTAATTTGATCCGGAAGATAGCCCCGGTTGAGTTGCTCATTGCCGCGACGCATGTTCCGACTGGCCGGGCGCGGTTGTTCCGCCGTGACGAGCTGACTATTGAAGCAGTGCTTGCGTCGGCTTGCTTGCCAACCGTCCATCACGCCGTCGAAATCGATGGGGCCTCCTATTGGGACGGCGGATTTTCCGCCAATCCGGATCTCGTGACACTTGGGGTTGAAAGTCCGGTTTCAGATACGTTGCTTGTCACTCTAGCACCACTGGTGCAGGACGAGCATCCAACAACGGTTCGCGATATTTCCGATCATGCCACCCGACTGACCTTCAACGCGCCGCTGTTGCGTGACATCGAAATCATCAGGGCTGTTCGCGAAACGGCAGGCAGCATTTTGCCGAAGGGCCGGCTCGCGCCATTAGCGCGGCACCGATTTCATCTCATCGATGCCGCACCCGTTACCTCGAGCCTCAGTCCCGAGACGACGATGAAGCCCGATTGGAATATGATCACGTTTCTTCACGGTGCCGGCCGCAACGAAGCGGAAAAGTGGCTTTCAGAGAATGCCTCGGCAATCGGAAAACGTGAAACTGTCGATTTACAGAAGCATTTTTTTCCGGAGATTGTCAGCGAGACGAAGGATCAGGCCCTCGCCGCTGGCAGCCGCACTGCGGAACGCGCGGCGGAAGAAAAAGTGCAGCCACGGAAACGCAGAAGTTGATTGCAAAAGATAGGTTTGCAGGGCGGGTGACATCGGCGGCCTCCCGCCCTGCTGGGCTTAGCCTTACTTCCAGGTCAGCTGCGCGCCAACCCGGCCGCCTACGTCGCCGCTTTCAGTAGCGCCGATAGAGCCGGCAAGCCCAAACGTTTCTCCATTGCCAAAGACATTTCTATCGAGGATGCCAATGGCTGATACGCCCCAAGCGCTATGCCCTTCGAAATTGCCCCAGTTGCCTCTGAGGCCGAACGAGGCGTCGCCGGTTAATACGGGATCGGCGAGCGCCATGGCAAGCGCCACACCTTCAAGTGCAATTTGCGATTTGGCATTGGCGTCCGTTAAGCGCTGATCGAAACCGTTTATTTTCGACAGCGCTTCATTGCTTTGCTGTTCGGAATTTTTGATCCGGTTATCGAACCCGGAAACTGTGCCTTCCAGCGCCGAAATGCGCTGGCCGTGCTTGTTGATCTGCGTGGTGTGGTTGTTGATTTGAGTTGAATGGGTGTTAGTCGTTTTCGTAAGATTGGTGATGCTGGTGGAATGACCGGTTGTGCGCTTCTTGAGTGCGTCGATATCAACCTCGTTCACCGTCGTGCGGCCCTCAACCGACGTCACGCGGATGCCAAGGTTTGTGACGTTGGTAGTGTTCGTGTTGGTCTGCGTTGCCAGATTGGCGATGTTGGTCGTGTTGGTCGTCGTCTGACCTTCAACGG
>JAYSVT010000258.1:0-12819 GCA_043718455.1 Hyphomicrobium sp. | reverse complement strand
TCAGTCCGGTGAACAACCCGATGAGCGGAACCCAATACATGGCTGTGTCATTCAAAATGACGTTGCCCGGCTTGCTCCAACGCGACGCTGACATGGCGCCCGTGTAAATCGGCGCCGCAAACATCGTGTTCAACTCATCGATTTCCCAGGGGAGATAACCCGACTTAAGTTTCGAGCGCTTAGGTACTTTTATTTTGATGTCCGTCATCGGGTTTTCGACGCGCTTGTCGTGCGTGCGTGCCCAATCGAAGAAACGCGAGACCGTGCCGATTTTGTCTTTGATGGTTTTAGGGGAAAGCCGATCAACCTTGCCCATAGCGTCGGTGATCTTCGCGCAAGCAGCCGCGCTCTTGTTTCGGAATTGTTTAGTGCCCCTGTAGCGCGGCAAAGCGAGTTGGATCGATTTGAAGTTGGCGCCATCCTCAACTGTGTAGGTGTTGACGGGCTTGTCGCCCGCGATCTCGATAAACTCATCAAGGTGCGCCCGGAATCGCATTTCGTCCTTTCGGGTCCACTCCTTTTCTTTCAGTGACTCGCGTATGTAGAGGCGCACCTGTTCGGACATGCGCGCGCCGGGCTTGCCCGATACGGTTGCCGTGACGGGCGCCGCGTTGACAACTTCCGGTTCGCTCGGCAATTCAAGTTTGACGGTCTCGTTTTTGACCAGGGCTTCTAATGCCTCGATTTCCGCGACCATGGCGCGGTTGGCAAGAGCCATCATATCCGCTTCGGACAGCGCGACGCCTTGGGTGCCAAGCAACGCTGTAAGCTTTTCCATGTACCCCGTGCAATCACCCAGACGATACTTGGTCTGCAACGCCTCTAGATCGCGCTTCCTGCCCGCGTGTATCGAGTACAGGAATATGTGATGAAATTCGCGTTCGGGGTCTTCTATAAGGTGCTCATAGAAGGCGTCGTGCTCAGGAAGCGGAACAACGTTCCCACGCCAAAAAGCCGCTTGATCGGCCTCAGCCGTCTTCCAAAGCGCCGCGCGCTGTTTGAAGTCCACCGCTATACGTTCGGATTTCCATTGATCAACGATGCGACGGGAGAGCGCCGCTGTTAGTGTCGTCGTCTCTGGTGCGTCTTCTAAAATCTCGACAAGCGGCGCGCCGTTTAGTTCACGGCGCCATGCTTCGAACAACGCATCGACCCTTGCGTCTTCCTCTCGATAGAGTGCCTTGGCGGTTTCTTTGTCCGGCGTTTCGAGAGATTTCCAAATCTGCTTTGGGCGTCCAGGCGCGTGAAGTTCCCTCGGAACCGGGCGCTTGTAATAGAGGTTCTTGGACCCTCTCCGGCCCGTCATATAGGGATGTTTCGACATGCTCTCCATACCCTGCGTGGTAGCAGTAAATGGTAGCAGTCGAGTGAATAAACCCTTTTTAAACCAGGGGTTTACGATCTATCAATGACTTAGAGAAGATTGGCGCCCCGTAGGGGACTCGAACCCCTGTTATCCGCGTGAGAGGCGGACGTCCTAGGCCACTAGACGAACGGGGCTGATCACGGTCAGCAAGCTATAGGGGAGCGCGGTTAAGAATGGAAGGGGCAGCAGGCAACCGGCAACGGGCAGGCAATGCTGCCTGCTGCCCGCAGGCTTTCCCTCAATTCCTTGGGAGAGCCTCCTGCGGTTTGACGCCGGCAATGCGCTTTCCCGTGTCGAGATCGATGACGGCGATACCACTGCCGCTTGGACCTTCATAGTGGACGGCGAGGCGATTGCCCGAAATCGAGGTTGAGACGACGCGGGCTCCTTTCGGCAATTCGAGTAAAAAGTCACTTGAGTCCGGCTTAGATGCGGCTGTGGTGGAGGCTCCGGAATTGGCGGCCCGCTCTTTGGATAACGCCATCATTTTCCATGCAATGCCGCCGAGACCAGCAAAAATCAGGAAGCCGAGTGTCGCGACCAGGATCTTAAGGTTGCGCTGCAGGCGCAATTCGCGCATGAGGACCTCATCCTTGGAGCCCGGTGAGGGCGCGCGAGCATCTATGTTGCCGCGTTCGTCCGGCGCGCTCGACATTTCGCTTCTCCCTGGAATTGCCTGGTAACCGTTTATCAAAAAAGTCTTGAACACTTTGCCCGTGCCCAACGAACACCAACTATCCCGCGTCAGCTCAGAAGAGGTGCGGCCGGACGACACCGGCCAGCGCCTTGATCGGTGGCTCGCGGGCCGGCTCGCAGGACCCCATCCCGAGCTCAGCCGCGCGCGCGTTCAGGCCTTGATCCGCGACGGCCAAGTCAGTAACGGCACGGAGACCATAAGAGAGGCGAACCACAGGGTCAAATCGGGCGAGATTTATTCGCTTAGCGTGCCGGACGCAGAAGTCGGCGATGTGGCCGCCGAGGAGATTGCGCTTCAAGTCGTCTACGAAGATGACGCAGTCATCGTCATAGACAAGCCGCCGGGCATGGTCGTGCATCCGGCAGCGGGGCATGCGTCAGGTACGCTTGTGAATGCGCTGTTGGCCCATTGCGGAGAAAGTTTATCAGGAATCGGCGGCGTCAGACGTCCTGGAATCGTGCATCGCTTGGACAAGGATACGTCGGGCCTGCTCGTCGTCGCCAAGTCCGACGCCGCGCACAAGAGCTTGAGCGAGCAGTTCAAGAGCCATGGGGCAGACGGGCGCTTGCGCCGTGTTTATCGCGCGCTTGTGTGGGGTGTTCTGGATCGCCCTGCAGGCATGATCGATGCGCCGCTGACGCGGAGTTCAGCAAACCGGAAGAAGATCAGCATCACGCGGAGTTCGATCGGCCGGCACGCGGTCACGCACTATCGCGTCATCGAGACGTTCGACGGCGCGGACAAGAAGGGCGTCGCCTCGCTTTTGGAACTGCAGCTTGAGACGGGGCGCACGCATCAGATCCGTGTGCATCTGGCACATATCGGCCATCCGGTTTTGGGAGATCAAGTTTACGGCACGGGTTTTAAGACCCAGGTGTCGTTGTTAACGGAACGGGCCAATGCGGCTCTGGATGCCCTCGGACGGCAAGCGCTACACGCCGCTGAGCTGGAGTTCGAGCACCCGGTCAATTTGGAGCAACTGGCCTTCGAAAGCGTAATCCCGCTTGATATTCAAACTGTTGTTGATGCCCTCCGGGTGTCCGTTTTAGCCCCCAAGAACTCCGTACCGGCGAAGGAACGGCCGTTAAAGAGAAGGCCCAGGACAGCGAGGTAGCCCACGGGGGTGGGTTCACAAATCAGTGATCGCGCATGCTGCCGCCCGCCCCTAGGGCAGGGGATGTAATCTTGCGGCTAACACTTATGTAACGTGCGCCGGAACTGGGGCGTCCTTATCGTTAAGGACGAAAGGTTTCGCTAACGGAGGGCCGTCTGAACCGGAAACGGGAGAAGGGCGGCGGAAAATGAAAATGGCTAGCAGAGCACTTCCGACTATTGCCGGTGGATCGCTCGGTCTGTCGCGCTATCTGGACGACATTCGCAAATTTCCAATGCTGGAGCCGGGCGAGGAATTCATGCTCGCAAAGCGGTGGCAGCAACATGAAGACAAGGATGCGGCTGAAAAGCTGGTGACGTCGCATCTGCGTCTGGTCGCCAAGATTGCCATGGGTTATCGCGGCTACGGCTTGCCGATCGGCGAAGTTGTGTCCGAAGGCAACGTCGGCCTGATGCAGGCCGTGAAACGGTTTGAACCTGACAGAGGCTTCCGCTTGGCAACTTACGCCATGTGGTGGATCCGCGCCTCTATCCAGGAATACATTTTGCGCTCGTGGAGCCTGGTCAAAATGGGGACCACGGCCGCGCAGAAAAAGCTTTTCTTCAACCTTCGCCGCACCAAGAGCCAGCTGCAAGCGCTGGAAGAGGGCGACTTGAAGCCGGAGCACGTCAAGAAGATTGCGACCAAACTCGGCGTTACCGAAGAGGAAGTGATTAGTATGAACCGCCGCCTCGGTGGCGACGCGTCGCTTAATGCTCCTGTCCGCGCCGACTCGGAAACTGGCGAATGGCAGGATTGGCTGGTGGATGAAACGCCAAATCAGGAAGAGCGTCTGGTCGAAAACGATGAGTTGAGCCGCCGCAAAGCGTATCTATCGAACGCAATGGCTGTTCTCAATGATCGCGAGCGCCAAGTCTTCGACGCGCGGCGTCTGCGCGAGGAGCCTGTAACGCTGGAAGAGTTGTCGGCCGAGTTTGGCGTCTCGCGTGAGCGCATTCGCCAGATCGAGGTTAGGGCCTTCGAAAAAGTGCAAAAAGCCGTGCAGTCGTCGGCGCGGACGGCAGAGTTGCCGGCGCACTAAGGGTTGTTTGCGTTGACGGCGCGGGCCATTAAAGATAGCCACAGGTGAAGGCGTTGCGCCATCCGCAGCGCCTTCTTCATTTGTGCCATTCCCTTGCGCCGCCGGCCGTTGCGCCGCTGGCGCATGCCAGGACCAAGACATGCGCCGCCGCTTCGCTCTCGTATTCAACCAAAGCGCTGGCGCTGGCCGTCCGCGCAGGCTTGATCGCGTCGTCGCGCATTTGGAGAAGCAAGGCGCTCTAGTCACCGCAATACAAACTTCGAGCGCGGCGGACGCGTCACAGAAAGTTGCGGCAGCAGCACGCAGTGGCGAATACGAAGCCGTGATCGCAGCGGGCGGCGACGGCACCATCCGCGCGGTGGCCGCCGGTGCTGCTGGGACGAGCATGCCCATTGGCATTGTTCCGCTCGGCACCGGAAACGTCTTGCGTCACGAGATCGGGCTTTCAACGCGTGCGCGCCTCATCGCTCAAACGCTGCTCGAAGGGCCTGAAATCCCGGTGCGCGGCGGCCTGGTGAACGGGGCGCCGTTTCTATTAATGGCGGGCGCTGGGTTTGATGGCCGGATCGTCGCACTCCTAAATCAGAAATCCAAGCGGGTCTGGGGCCGTCTCGCCTATGCCGCCCCCGTACTCAAGACGCTTGGCGCGGGGGTCTTCGATCTCGATGTCGAGGTTGATGGCGTGCCCTACAACGCAAGCTGGGTCATCGTCACCAACGCCGCGCACTATGGCGGATCGTTTCTTTTGACGCGGGATACGCAACTTGGGTTGGGCCAGCTAGTGGCAGTGATCGTGACGGGTACGACACGCAGGGATCTGTTGGCGGCTTCAATGGCTCTTGGGCTTGGCCGCCTAGCCGATCCCAAGACGCGGCCTCAGGGTATTCACTCAATTCCTTGCAATCGTGTGCGCATTACGTCCGACTTTTCGGTCCCGGTTGAGGTCGATGGCGATCAGGCCGGCACGACGCCTGTCGAGATATCGTCAGAAGGCGCGCCCGTGCGCTTGATCGTGCCAAACGCTTATGTTGCTGATCTTACGGATCGTCACACGAATCACTTACCATCAGAGTTGTGAGACGTTGGGGTTCCATCAATTCCGTTTTGGTATGCATGGAGCTGCAGCACAGTGCGGGCGTCAGAGCGAGAGCCAGGGGTCGCATGCCCTTTTCTTCTCTGAATCAGGTCCAGATGGACCTGCCGACGGCTATGAGCAGCGCGTGGCAGCGATGGATAGGGCTGCCCGAGGGAGCGCTGCTTTGGCTCAGGTCCGGCGATCTCACGTCCCTATCCAGTCACCTCCCGCAAATTCAATCCGTGAGCACATCGTTTGTGTCCGGCCAGCGAGCCCGTCTGCTGGCCGATCGCACGCATTTTGCCACGTTTCGAAAAGCCGGTTTCATTCGGCCCGGTTTGCGGTCATTTAGAAGACGGAGTGCCTCATGCAGAAGCGCTTTCCCCGTTTTACTTCAACGACGTTTTCGACCAGTCCAGCGACCGGGCAAGGGCCGGCACGGGAACCTCGCTGGTTGTTTCTTCTCCCCTGGCAACAACATCTCAAATATCCCCCGTGTAGGACGTGACTGACGCAGCGCTGGATGTCTGTTTAAGTTTCACCGGCGACAACAAAACGAAAAAGGCCAGCGTGGAGCTGGCCTTTTTTTTCGCGGAAATCCTTTTGACAATGCCTCACATAGGCATATGCGCGATCTGATTGCCGAAGTAGTTGTCAATGGCGCTTACGATCGAGTCCGCGACCTTCTCACGCCATTCGTCGGACTTGAGATTGTTTGCGTCCTGTTGGTTCGAGACGTAGGCAAGTTCGATCAGCACGGACGGGAATTGCGCCGTCTTCAAGACGCGGAAGGCAGCCTGTTGATCAGGCTCCTGGCGCATCGTGGTGCTGTCACTCATGTTGTCAATGACAGTTTTAGCAAACACGTCGCTGCGCTCTTGCGTGCGTTCGACGTCACGTTCTGCGAGTTCGGCCAGGATGCCGGTGACGGCCGAGGTGTCGCCTTCAACGCGTTTGACGGCGTTCAGCTCGTTTGATGACAGAACTTTCTCAGCCGAGCGCCGTGAGGACGAACGCCTCAAATCCTTGGCGACACCGTCGCGGAGCGTAAAGATGGTGGCGCCGCGCGCGCGTTTACCCGCGTAGTCAGCATGAATTGCAATAAAGAGATTAGCGCTGTTACGTTCGCCGTAGGCAAGGCGCTCGTCCAATTCGACGAAAATGTCTTTGTCCCGCGTCATCAAGACTTTGTAACGCCCGGTTTCTTCAAGGAGTTCGCGCAGTACGTGGCTGAAGGCGAGAACAACATTCTTTTCGACCGTGCCGTACTTGGTCGCGCCGGAGTCCATGCCGCCGTGGCCAGGGTCCAGAACGATGACGGGCTTGAACGCCTTTGCGGCGCGCGCCTTTGGGCTCTGGGCGGGTTTGGGGAGCGGCGGCTGAAGTCCCGCTGCGCCAAGGCCGAGCGGCGGTTGCTTCAACCCCTTCTTATTGCGCCGAAGCGCTGCATCGGCCGGCAAGATATCGAGGGCAAGTCTCACATGTCCGTCGGCGGTCCTTTCGATTTTTGAGCTGTCGACCACGACGGGTTGGGTGACATCAATGACGACACGGGTTTTGCCGGGCGCCGCGAGGCCGCCGCGAAACGATTTAACGAGACCGACGGTGTCGCCGCCCTTCATGTCCGGGAGCTGCAGCTTGACGTCGGGAAATTCGACCACTACGCGATTGGGATTGGCGAGCGAGAAGATTTGGTATTCGACTTTGCGATCCAGGCCGATGACAAATCGGGTGCCGGGCATCTGCGCCGCTGCGGCTTTGACAGGCGTTGACGTGGCCGGCGTGTCCGCCGCCGCTGCAATCTCGCTGTGTGGCTGCGTTTCATCAGCCGCAACCTTTTGATCTTCGGCGGCGCACGTCATGGAACAGGCAGCAGCAAATACGGCTACACCTGCGCGCCATGCGGCTCGCGAAAAAATTGAACTCATCACCTACAACCCCCGTCGGCGCGCACCCCCCGTTACAAGGATGCGGGACAGAACCGATGTGCCCCGCGAAGATGGCGATTTCACGGATCTCGCCGGGCCTTGTTAAGGTTATTGTCCGGTTACTGTTAAGGCCGCCTTAACGCTTGGTGGCCCGGCGTCAGTTTTGAGGCCGATTCGAGCGCCTTTCTGAGGCAGCCAGAATGAGATTCTTATGTTGTGGCTGGGTGTTATGTGGCCGGCTTCAGCCAGCGGGACAGTGCCGCCTCATCGCATTCGCGTGCATCGACCCAGCGGCCTTCGCCTGTGATCCCGGTTTCTTTTTTCCAGAACGGAGCCCGGGTCTTTAAGTAGTCCATCAGAAATTCGCAAGCCGCGAAGGCGTCGCCGCGATGGGCTGCGCAGGTAATGACGAGAACGATGTTGTCGCCGGGCTTCAATGGGCCGATGCGATGCACGATGCGGCTGGCCGACAATTGGAAACGCTGCACGGCTTCTTGTTCTATGTCCGAGAGTTCGGATTCTGTCATGCCGGGATAGTGTTCGAGAGTCATCGACTGCAACGTATTGCCGTGCGTTTCACCGCGGACTTTGCCGATAAACGTCGCAACCGCACCGATGCCGGTGTCATTGCGCGTTAAGGTGTCGATCTCGGCGGTGACGTCAAAGTCATTTTCCTGAACGCTGACACTCATGCCGGCTATCCTCCTGTCACAGGGGGAAAGAAGGCAATCTCGCGGGCGTCCGAGATTTTTGCGTCCGATTTTACATGCGTCATGTTGATCGCCGCGCGCACCGTGCCGGGCGAGGCGAAGGCCGCGTCATACTCCGGTCCGCGCGTGCGCAACCAGGCCACGAGATCATTGATGGTGAGAATTCCGGGCCCGATCTCGACCGTTTCTTCGCTGCGGCCGGTCTTTTCGCGCACCCAGGAAAAATAGCGAATAGAAACCTGCCGTGTGGTGCTGCCTGATGCTGTCATGACTTTCACTGCTTGATCGCGTGGCGGATGGCGGCTTTGAGATAATCGTATCCTGTAAATAGGGTCAGTACCGCCGAAATCCAGAGGATAAAGATGCCAACCTCAGTAACATCGGACAAGATCGATTCGGCTGCCGGCCCTGCGAGGAGCATGGCGAGTGCCACGAGCTGAAATGTCGTCTTCCACTTGGCGAGTTGCGTGACGTGGATTTTGACGTTCAACTCGGCCAGGAATTCGCGCAGGCCCGACACCAGAATCTCGCGCGATAGGATAATCACAGCCGCTAGGATCGACCAACCGCTGAGGGTGCGATCGTAAACAAGCATGAGGAGCGTTGCGCCAACCAGCAGCTTATCGGCAATTGGATCGAGCATGCGCCCTAGCGTCGATTGTTGCTCCCAAATGCGCGCCAGGTAGCCATCCAGCCAGTCAGTGAGGCTCGCCACAACAAAGATCGCAAACGCGGTCCAGCGGGCGGTATTGCTGGTCGAAAAAAACAGGAATGCCACAAGCACCGGCACGGCGGCGATGCGGCCGTACGTTAGAATATTTGGCAAACTGGTCAAGATAGGGCGGCGCACGACTTGGTCCATGGCTTTGGCTTATCATTGCGACGGGCGCCGTCAATGGCCCCCGAACTGGAACCTGAAAGGCGCGCGGAAAAGGCCGCGTTATTCGTTGTCATATCGGCGGTCATGATGCCGCTTGGACTACCTCCAGCCCCCTTGGCAGGTCAATGCTTGCTGCACGTAGGGCTTCAAAAGCCGCGATTCTGAGGTCGGACTGCACGCCGAGGCCCTTGTTGATGTCAGAAAGCAGAACGCGCAGTGAAAACTCGGTTGAAGTCGAGGTGTAGCCCTCGAAAACGGCAAGCGGTGCCGGATCGCGCAACACATCCGGATGCCGGCGTGCGCACTCGTTGAGAATGGCTAGAACGCGGCGTGGATCAACATTGGCGCCGGCGTTGAATTTCAGGACCACACGCCCCATCGCGTTGCGATGCGTCCAGTTCAGAACACGGCCCGTGATGAGTTCGGAATTGGGAACGATCAGGCTCGCGCGGTCGAACGTCTCGATCTCGGTCGAGCGCACCGAAATCCGTTTCACGTTGCCCTGCTGATCGCCGACGACAACCCAGTCGCCAACCTTGATCGGGCGTTCGATGAGGAGAATGAGACCTGAAACGAAGTTGTTGACGATCGACTGCAGGCCGAACCCGATACCAACTGACAGCGCACCGGCAACAATGGCAAGGCTTGTAATGTCGAACCCTGCGTACGAAATCGCGACGATGGCGGCGAGAGCAATCCCCGCGTAGCCAATTGCTGTATCGATCGAGTGGGCAATGCCAGCGTCCATGCGCGGTGGAGTCAAAACGTTTTCGCGCAGGCGGCGTTGAATGAGCCGCGTGACGAAGAGGAGCGCGGTGAAAATTAGGATGCCGATAAGGATGCGGACGATTGAGATGCGGAATTGTCCGATCTCAAAGCCGAACAGGGCCGATTTCAGCCAATCGCGGATGTCGGCGCTGGAGAAGCCCCACTGGAGCAGTAGCAGCGGCAGTGCGACAATCCCAACCGCGATGGTCAAGGCAGCTTCTGTGAGCCAGGCAAGCTGCTGACGGCGCGGTTCATCAAAGCCGAATGTTTCTTCCAGCATGAGGCTGACGGCATGGCGATTGGTGCCGCTTTCGCGCGTGAAGGCGCGGATGGCCAAATACAAGAGAATGGCGACGAGTGCCACGACGCCGGTCATGACGATCTGCTGGGCTGCAAAACGCGCAAGCGCCACATAACCGAGGAGACAGGCCACGACAATTCCGGCCGCAGCGATCCAAAGCGGAAGCTTCAGCCAGCGCGGTTTGTCGCGCGGATAGGGATATTCGTGGCGTTCGCCATACGGCTCGAATGGCGTCAACAACAATCCAGCCAAAACGCCGACAAAAGCCAACGACGTTGCGAGCGATTGGACGACGCTCATCGACAGCGGAAAGTAGAGGATCTGCCCGACACTTGAGAAGAAAATGTCGGCCGAATAGATGGCCGCCAAAATCTTCAATAAGCGGCAGATGCGTCGCGCGGCGCGGTCGGACAGCGGCACGATGCGCCGGTTGGGATCGGACGGCGCAAACACGGCGGACAAAAGTGCTGCGACCGCCGCAAAAATCAGCACAGATCGCAGCAGCGCCGCGCCAACTGGGGCCGCCGTTGGATAATAAAGAAGCCCCAGATAATCGAGGCCGGCGTAAGCTGCCAGAATAGTCGCAATCGCGGGAACGGCGCGCACCGGACCAATCCACGATGCGGCTGCAGCGCGTTCGAAAAAGGTTGGCGTGGCACCGCCGAGCGGCGCGCGGTAGCGCGTGATCCAGCGGGCTATAATCTTGAGTAGGAAATACAAGAGCGCGGCCGCACCAGCAAGAAGCGTAAGACGGTATTTTTCCTTGTTGGCTGACGAAAACCAATCAGTAGCATTGTAGTTGAGGCGCCACGAGACAGACGGTGAATCGCGCGCGAGATCGCTCCACAATGCAGGAAAGAGCGGGCTCGACATGCGTTCGGTCAGACTTCGAACGAACAGCTGCAGGCGCAGGTCGGTGATTTTCTCAATCGCCTGCCGCGCGCGCCACCACGTAACTTCCAGCGTTTTGATAGCGCCCGAGATTTCGCGTGCTTCTGCATCAAGGCGGCCTCTTTCGGCGGTGACCGTGGCGGCTTCTGGCGGGGCATCCTTTTCAGGCGAAGCGCCGATCTTCTTGATCTGGGTTTCAATGTCGGCGAGGCGCGGGCGCAATCCGTCGGCCGTGCGTGTTGTCTGGGCGATCACGCCATCGATGTCGTCGCGTAAGCGCCCGAGATCGGTATCGACGGTGGTGATAGCGATCAGCGCTTTTTCAGCTCCCTCCATCGTACCGACCACGATGGCAATCGTGCTGTTGACTTCGGGGGGGAGTACGGCGGATAGGGCTGGTTGTTCTTTAGCAGGCCCTTGGGGTGCCTGCTCTGCTGAGGTCGTGGCAGGCGGCGCGGCAACGGGCGCTGGGTTGACGTCTTCAGCCCAGCCGCCATTCGGTGCGGTGATTGCGACGAGGAATAGGACGAAGGCGGCTAGTCTCAATTGCAGCACGGAGCGCAGCCTCTTGTGGTTGGAAATATCGGAGCGACCCGATTGCCGTCCAACTATCACCAAAATGGGGCAGGGTGTGGCACCAGTCCCACCCGCGAGGGCAACAATGCCCAGCGAGAAGCGCCAAGGAGCACAATGATAACTCCCTGTAAACCTTTGACGGAGACCCTGGCCCGGATATTTTCGGTGATTCGGCGCGAGCGAGAGCTATGGCAATTTCATCCACGAGACTGGCGGGCGCTGACCGACCCAAGTGGTACCAGCTTTATCGCCTATTGGCTGCTTTCCAGCTGATTACGGTGATTGCCGGTGTCAGCCTGACCTATAGAATTATGGAAATCTTCTCTGCATCGGTGACGGAAAATCACGAATGGGCCGTGCGTCTTGGTCAATTCGGCGAACTGACGCATTTAGTTTCCCTCATCAACGCGCCGGGTAACGATATCTTCGAGTCGCGCGATCCTGCAAAGGAAGCGTCGAGTCTGGGTACCGCCCATCTCGAATTTGAAGTGAAAGTCACCGCGCTTCGCCAACAGATCGCGATTAGTCCCGACCGCGCCGTGGCTGATGATCTTGTTGCCGACATAGATGTCATTCGCGATCTTACGAGCCGGATGGTCAAAGAAAGCCGGGGCTTATTAGAGACGTTCGCGGCAGGGCAGCACCAACAAGCTGCGGCGCGCATGTCCGCGATGGACCGGACGTTCGGTGAGATCAACGCCGCGATCCAGCATGTGAACGAGGATATTCTCACTGTCCAGAAACAGCGCTTTGAAAATCAAGCTGCGATCTCGGCGGCGCTCAGAACTTACGAATGGGTTCTTGCTTGTTTCATCATTCTGATGGTGGCCGGCATGTACCGGTACGGACGGCATATCGCCGTGGCGATGCAGCAGACCGAAGTCGAGCGCGAACTACAAAGTAAGACCCTCGCGGACCAGGCGGAGGCGCTGAAGGCTGCGGCTCACTCCGCCGAAGCTGCAAACGTTGCCAAGTCGCGGTTCCTGGCAAATATGAGCCATGAAATCAGAACGCCTATGAACGGCGTTCTTGGTATGACAGATCTGCTGCTTCGCAGTGATCTCATGCCGAAACAGCGGCATTTCGCGGAGACAATTTACCGCTCGGGCACGACCCTTCTTTCGATCATCAACGATATTCTAGATATATCGCGCATTGAATCGTCAAAATTCGAACTTGAACAACATGACTTTGATCTCCGCGGCTGCATCGAGTCGTCAATCGAGCTTCTTGCCGAGTCGGCACACCGCAAGGGGCTGATACTCAATCTATTCATTTCGCCCGACGTTCCAGTGATGGCAAAGGGAGACTCCGGCCGGCTCCGGCAGATCCTGATGAACATCGCTGGCAATGCCATCAAGTTCACGTCAAAGGGCGAAGTGGAGATTGGCGTCTCCCGGCCGAACAAAGACGATGGCAAGGTGCACTTGGA
>JAYSVT010000257.1:0-12888 GCA_043718455.1 Hyphomicrobium sp. | reverse complement strand
CGGACCGGTGGCGCTCAAGCCTGAAAATCTCACGTTCGAGGAAGCGGCCTCCCTCTCGTTTGGCGGTTCGACCGCGCTGCATTTCTTGCGCAAGGCGGGTCTTAAAGCTGGAGACAGAATTCTGGTGATCGGTGCATCGGGCGGCGTCGGTACCGCACTGGTGCAACTCGCAAAGCATTTCGGGGCCGAGGTGACAGGCGTGACCAGCACAACCAACCTTGATTTGGTCACCTCACTCGGCGCCGACCGTGTCATCGACTACACGAAAAAGGATATTACCGGAGGTTCGGAAACCTACGACATCATCGCCGACGCGGCCGGTGCGACCACCTTTTCCAGATGCAAAGTGGCACTCAAGGACAAAGGACGTTTGCTCGCAATTGCTGGCGGGTTACCCGACATGCTTTCCGCGCTCTGGGCACCCATCACGAGCAGCAAGAGAGTGATAGCGGGTCCTGCTGAAGAACGGCCCGAAGACGTAAGGCTGCTCGCCGAGTTGGCAAAATCCGGTGCGTTGCGGACGGTCATCGACCGGCACTATGACTTTGCCCAGATGCGTGAAGCGCATGCCTATGTAGAGACGCGGCGCAAGAGGGGCAGCGTGGTCGTGACTGTGCGGCACGAAGCTTAGACCATTTCGAATTTTGCTGCGGTGTCGTCTCGCATTTGTCCTTCTGTCGCAGGATCGACCACCGACGTAGAAGGACGGGTTGCCGATGCGAACGTGGATGGCGAGTTCGCAGGCGCGAGCGACGCCGCTCTCTTGGGCAATGAGGCAAGGAACAAAGAACATTCGCGAACCCTAAGGGGGCCGGAAGAAACGTCCCCCGTCTTAGAGCTTAGCGTGCGCCGCGCAACAACGGGAGGACACGCGCGGCATCGAGTTCGCCACTGGCTATGGCCGCGAGCACCGCGCATCCTGGCTCCGTATCATGCCGGCAGTTGCGAAATTTGCACTTTAACGCAAGTGCCTCGATGTCTTCGATCAAGGGATCGACGCTTGCCGTTTCGATCCACTGTTCTAGCCCGCGCATGCCGGGCGTATCGATGATGGCGCCGCCTTGCGGACGAAGAAATAATTGGCGATGCGTGGTCGTATGGCGGCCGCGACTGTCGTGCGCGCGCACCTCCTGCGTCGCTTGCGCATCGCGTCCCAGCAATTGGTTCGTCATGGTCGATTTGCCGACACCCGATGAGCCAACGAGGACGATTGTGCGGTTGCCCTCGAAATAGGGCTCCAGTTCTTGCACGCCCTTCGCGCCGCGCGCACTAATCGCGTGAACGGGCACACCCGGCGCTATCCTCGCAATTTGCTCCGTCGTGCTCGTGGCATCGTGAGGCAGATCCGATTTGTTGGCGACGATGACGGGCTGGGCGCCACTGTCGCGCACGAGTGCCAGATAACGTTCTAAACGTTCGAGATTGAAGTCGCGGTCGAGAGCCGTCACTATAAAAATAACCTCGATATTCGCAGCTATGAGTTGCGGGCGCTGTTCGCCGGCCGCCTTGCGCACCATTGCAGTTGAGCGCGGCAGAACGGCGTCGATCGTGGCTTTGCCGTCTTCTCCGGAAAGCCGCACGGCCACGAAGTCGCCAACGCCCGGCAGGTCTGATCGTTGCGCTGCTTCTTTCCGGTGGCGGGCGGTTATCGTCGCCGAGAATTCGCCAGCGTCCGTTGCGACTTGAAAATGGGTTCTGTGCTCGCCAATAACCCGGCCAGGCAACAATCCGTCACTGGCATACGAGGCAAATGCCTGTTGCCGTTGCGGACTCCAGCCCAACGCTTCGAGTGTCATAGTGCGGGTTCCTTAGAAGTGCAGCGCATAGATTATTCTGCGCCACCCTTCTGACATGCCACACCACACCGCCAGCATGTTGTGAAATCGTCGCGTCAGCTATCACAGCAAGCAAAGGGCACAAGAAAAACGCCGGACCCTTGCGAGCCCGGCGTTCAGATATTTCGTCCGAATTAGTTCGGGCTACTGCAGCTGAACCGCAATCAGCTTGTTTTCCATCATGTGCGGAACGTACATGATTTTTGACGCCGCATCATAAGTGAGGTCGGCGTTACCTTTGCCCAGATCGATGATCGGTTCGGTCTTACCGCCAGCGGTGAACTTGAAGATCTTGCCGGCCATCCAATCCGAGACGATGTAGCTGCCGCCGCCAAGCGACGCGAAACCGTCGAGATTGCCGACCGGCTTGCCGCCGTCGAGTTCGGTGATCTTCTTATCCGCCAGCGACACGGACACTATGCGGCCCAGAGCGCTCGTTTCGAAGCCATTGCCGGTCAGGACGCCCCAGGTGTTGACGATGAGATTGTCGCCTTCGACGAGGAGGCCGTTGGCACCCGCGAGCACCTTGTCGTCGGCCCACTTTTCAATCTTGCCGCCCGCAAGCTTGTAAACGCCGCCGCCGCCCGTGTCGGAGACGTAGATATTGCCGGCAGAGTCAGCCGCGACGTCATTCAGAAGACCAGCGCCCTCGGCCTTGTGCTTGGCGACAATCTTCGCAGTGGCCATGTCGATTTCCACGAGTTCATCGACGTCGCCAACGTACATTTTGCCCTTGGAAATTGCGAGACCCTTCGGTGCCTTCAGCCCATCGACCCACTTGTCGGCCTTCTTTCCGTCCATGGACACTTTGGCGATGTAGCCTTTCGCATCTTTGCCCATAGGGTCGCCGTTCACATTGCTAACGTAAATGACGCCGCCGTCGATGATCGCGCACTCGGCCCCGGGAAGACCGCCGAT
Organism: Hyphomicrobium sp.; assembly: GCA_043718455.1. GTDB lineage: Bacteria > Pseudomonadota > Alphaproteobacteria > Rhizobiales > Hyphomicrobiaceae > Hyphomicrobium_B. Next base: position 10,135 of record JAYSVT010000257.1, on the reverse strand, counting down.
TTCCCAGAGCTTGGCCGGCCCGCCGGCTACTTTCTCAACAACCTTCTCGGCAACTTCGGCTGCCTTGTCGGCGACCTTGCCAGCTGCTTCTTTCGCGGTATCGACGGCCTTGCCTGCGGCTTCAGCGGTCTTCTCGACAACCTCGGCTGTTTTCTCTGCCGCCTTCTCCGCTGCTTTCTTGGCGTCAGGTGCCGTGCCTGCATCGCAACCGGCAAGGAGAAGGGTCACAATAGCAGCACCACAGACTAAACTCTTCATAGTTCACCTCATTTGCTCGACAGAAAAAATTGCTGCGGCGGACACCACAGATCAAGAACTTGTCAAACTAATGCGCTCAGCGGGTTTTTGCCAGTCTACGACTGGGGGAGAAGTGCCTTTCAACCAATGGCCTAAGTGTCGCAGCGTGCCTTAATCCGATGGCGTTCAAGTTCATGCGGTACGCTATTGCTCTGCTCCTAAAGCACGTTACAGTCTCGCCGCACGAGAGCCCGGCTCAGAGTTTCATGAGCCGATTCAAGCTCTTCCGATAGCGGACATCACTTCCATGGACTGGGACAAACTTCGCATTTTTTACGCCGCCGCGGAGGCTGGCAGTTTCACCCACGCGGGCGAACAATTGCACATGAGTCAATCAGCTGTCAGCCGTCAGATCTCGGCGCTCGAAGCAGATCTTAAGGTGACGCTGTTTCATCGCCATGCCCGCGGACTGGTTTTGACCGAGCAGGGTGAGCTTCTCAATCGCACGGTGACAGAAGTGTTCGCCAAATTGCAGACGGCCGAGACCTTGCTCTCCGATTCTACCACCAAGCCGTCGGGCGAACTGCGTGTCACGGCGCCCATCGGCTTTGGCACCATTTGGCTATCGCCGCGCCTCAGCGAATTTATGGATCTCTACCCTGACATCCGCGTCGAATTGATCTTAAATGACGAGCAAGTCGATATTGGTATGCGCGCGGCCGACGTCGCCATCTGGACGCGGGAGCCCGAGCAAGGCGACCTGATCCGTAGGCCACTGTTCGAAAGCCGCGTAGGGGCCTTTGCATCAGCACAGTACATTCGCCGCTTTGGGGCTCCTAAGTCGCTCGACGACTTGGAAAACCACCGGATCATTTCGTATTCAGGCCAGCCGGCCCAGCATCTGACCGCCGTGAACTGGATCGAAACGGAGGGCCGCAACGGCAAAGACCCGCGTCAGTCTGTGCTCAAGATCAACTCGGTCGTGGCCATCAAATACGCCATCCGCGCCGGCATCGGCATTGGCATGATTCCGGACTACCTGACGGAATCGGAAACCGATCTCGTGCCCATTCTGCCCGAAATCGAGCCGCCGCGCCTGCCGATCCTCTTTGTCTACCCGGAAGAGTTGAAGACGTCGAAAAAAGTCCAGCTTTTGCGCGATTTTATGGTGGCTAAGACCCGGGGCTGGAAATAATTCGCTGAACTCATAATTTATAGAGCTCATGGCTGTCATGCGAACTGTCATGATCCAAGCGCATCCCATAACGTAATAAGGTTCATGGCAGGAGCGTGGGGGCGGGCGTTTTGCCACCTCCGTCTTCGCGTCCCTCGTCTGGAACCCATGGTTCCTCCCATCGACTTGCCGGGTGGCCGCCCCGAAAGGGCGTGCTGCCCGGCATTTTTCTTATCGGCCATGAAGCGACGGCTGATGAGGTGTCAAATCCCGCATTCCTGGTAAAGCAAGGTTGGCGTTCTACGGCGTGCTGCAGGCAGAGTGCGGCGGCAGCCGGAGCGGAAGGCATCTCAGGACGAATTGCGCTCTCCAAGCGTCGAGAGGCCTTTCAAAGAAACGGTGTGACCAGGGAACGAAGCGCGGATTTCCAGTTCGCCGCCCATTGCTTCGACGAATTTCCTCAGAGTGCTCAAAAGCAAATCGGTGCGCTTTTCAATCTTAGAGACTTCCGCCTGCCCCACGCCTAAGGCCTCGGCGAGAGTTGCCTGGGTAAGTTCGAGAGCTTTGCGCAACTCGGCAAGATCCATCTCCTGGCGCAACTCCGCCTTTTTGGCGTCGATGCGCACCCGGCGCTCGCTTGAGAGCCCCTTTGTGAGTTCGGAGAAAGACCTTGCCATGTGCTGTTTCACTTCTTGAGCGAGTTCAAATGTTCGTCATAGAGTTTGTCGGCCTGAGCAATGAAGACTTTGTAGAACCGCCGCTCATTGCCTGACTTCAATCCTCCAATCAACAGAACCGCCACGCGGCGCGGATCGAAGGCATAAAAGATACGGATGGGATCGCCGTGGGATTGGATACGAAGTTCGCGCATGTGAGAATGCTTCGAACCTTCTATTCCTGAGCAAAGCGGGTGGCGAAGATTGACACCGCGCTCTTCCAAAAGTTCAATAACCGCAGTGGCGTCGTCTTGTTCTTGTTCGGAGAGCGTATTCCACCATTTACAAAAAACGTCTGTAAATTCGACGGGCGCCATCGGCTAGTTGGCTTTCTTCTTCATGGACTTCTCCTACAGAAGAGTTTCAGCACGAGGGCCGGAGCTCATTATGCCTTGGAAGGAATATTACATTCCTTGCATGGAATGTCAAGGGACGCCTATGTGCGGTCGTGTGTGCGGTCGTGCCGGTTTGCACTATTGCAATCGCGACGCTATTTAGGGGGTCAAATCCCCTTGAGTTGGCGAAGGACTTAAGCCCCCATGGCCCAGACGGTTGCAAAGACGGCTCCCAAGACGCTGTACGACAAGATTTTTGACGACCACATCGTGGACCGCCAGCCCGACGGTACGTGCCTGCTCTACATCGACCGGCATCTAATCCATGAAGTCACGAGCCCGCAGGCGTTCGAAGGTCTGCGCATGGCAGGCCGCAAGGTGCGCGCGCCGGAAAAAACCTTGGCCGTTGTCGATCACAACGTGCCAACGACCGACCGCAGCAAAGGCATCGCCGACACCGACAGCCGCATTCAGGTTGAGACACTCGCCAAGAACGCCAAAGATTTCGGCGTCGAATATTTCCATGAACGCGACAAGCGCCAAGGTATCGTCCACGTCGTTGGACCGGAACAGGGCTTCACGTTGCCGGGTACGACAATTGTCTGCGGCGACAGCCACACCTCGACGCATGGCGCGTTCGGCGCGCTCGCGCACGGCATCGGCACGAGTGAAGTCGAGCATGTGCTGGCGACGCAAACGCTGATCCAGAGCAAAGCCAAAAACATGCTGGTGCGCGTTGATGGCGTGGCGCCCAAGGGCGTTGGCGCCAAAGACATCATCCTCGCCATCATCGGCGAGATCGGCACGGCGGGCGGCACGGGGTCCGTCATCGAGTACGCGGGCGAAGCGATCCGCGCGCTTTCCATGGAAGGCCGCATGACGGTCTGCAACATGTCAATTGAAGGCGGGGCTCGGGCGGGCATGATCGCGCCAGACGAAAAAACCTACGCTTTCATCAAGGATCGCCCGAAAGCGCCGAAGGGTGCTGCTTGGGACATGGCGATGAAGTACTGGGAAGGCCTGCATACGGACGAGGGCGCGCATTTCGATCGTACCGTCGTGCTCGACGCCGCGAAGCTGCCGCCCATCGTGTCGTGGGGCACGAGTCCTGAAGACGTTGTATCAATCGCGGGCGTTGTGCCTGACCCTGCGAAAGTGACGGACGAAAACAAGCGCGCCTCTATGGTCCGTGCTTTGGATTACATGGGTCTCGCGGCTGGCACCAAGATCACCGACATTCCTTTGGACGTCGTGTGGATCGGCTCGTGCACCAACGGGCGCATCGAAGATTTGCGCGCGGTGGCGAAAGTCGTCGACGGCAAGAAGATTTCAACGCGGCTTGCGTACGCGATGATCGTGCCGGGCTCGGGACTCGTCAAAGAGCAAGCAGAAGCCGAAGGGCTTGATAAGATTTTCCTGGCCGCAGGTTTCGAATGGCGCGAACCCGGTTGCTCGATGTGCCTTGGCATGAACCCGGATCAGTTAAAGCCCGGCCAGCGTTGCGCCTCAACCTCCAACCGCAACTTCGAAGGCCGCCAGGGCTACAAAGGCCGCACGCATCTTGTCTCGCCGATCATGGCGGCAGCAGCGGCGCTTGAAGGGCACTTTGTGGATGTGAGGGAGTGGCAGTAAGCCAGGATTGAAGCGATGCCGACAATTTTTCGCTGGAACGGGTATCGCTTCTACTTCTTCAGCAACGAAGGCCATGAACCGCCGCACGTCCACATCGACAAAGCGGGCCGGTCCTGCAAGTTTTGGCTTGATCCGGTCAGGCTCGCCCTAAATCGTGGCTATGCCGATCACGAAATCAACGAGATTCGTGCTAAAGTGACCGAGTGTGAAGCGCAATTCGTGGACGCCTGGAATGGGTATTTTAGATATTAAAGCCGACAGCCGCGTGGCAGATGTTTTCATCACTGCGGACCGGCTTGCCGTTGTCCTACGCGATGGCCGCCAAATTTCCGCGCCACTCGATTGGTTTCCGCGCCTCAAGTCCGCTTCACCCGCGGACCGCGCCGAATGGGAACCCTGCGCCGCCGGACACGGAATACATTGGCCAAAGATTGATGAAGACTTGAGTGTTGAAGGTCTGTTGCGGGTGACGAGTGGTTAAGCAGCGCGTTGTTTTTTCGAAAAGACCTGTTGAAGTACCCGCTTTGACTCAAGCGCGTTCAAGGCCCATCCCAATTGGTGTCGGTTAGGTCTAAACGCGTCGGCGTTCCCGAGAAACGGATCCGGCCAAGTTCGATAAAGCCGGCCGGACCACAACACCCAAATTGAATTGAAGTTGGATCGTGCCATCGCGGTGTGCTCGATAAGCTCGCGTTCTATTTCGTCGCACCAGTAGTCGTAGGTTCCAAGGTTCAGGTAGATCAATAGATTGGTATCCCGGTCGTAGTGCTTTTTCGACTTGCGTTCCGACGCGGCTCGCAATGCGGCGGGTATTGCACGGCGCCTCCCACGCCAATTTTCCTCGGGATCGGGCCGGGTCATTGCGCTACTGTTCCAAGCTGATCGCTCCTCGCGGGCAAGCTCCCTTCCTGGGCGGTCAGCAAGCGTCGCTTCAAATCGCAGAAGCCTACCGTTTCGATATTGCACCTCAAAGTCCGGTTTGGTGTTAGCAATCAGTCCAACCATACGCGCAGACGTTTTCTTTGCAAAAGCTTCAGCGCAGTACGCATCTCTGAGCCACTCCCTGCCGGGCGCCCAGAACTCCTGCGGTGAGAAGTAGGCTTCTCTCGCTTTCGCATGCCTTTGATAGAAGAGGCGGGCTGGTTGGAGTTGCCGAAGCTCTTTGTGCATAAGTTGTTCTAATGCGATTCTGGGTTCGTATGAAATGTGTCATTGAGCCAGAGTTCTGCACGCCAAGCGCCGTGACGGGAGATTCAACGTCTCTCCGCGCGTGAGGTTGTTGGGTTACGGTTCGGCTTCTGACATCTCGCCAAAAATCAGAAATCTGTGCAAAGCCGAACCTAACCCAACCTACATTTCTTCGTTTTGTGAGAAGCGTTCTTTCTTCCCGTCATCCCGTCGCCGCTCGCGTATGCGCGAGCGGAAACACGGACGGGACCCAGTCAAGCGTCCGCAATGCGCAGGTGATAGCGGCCCAAGGCTCGTGCTGCATCTGACGCGCGAAGAACAGTGATCGCTGGACAGCGGCGCAGAATTGAATCGTGACGCGGACATAGTGCGAACACTCCCCGTTCCTATCCCCGACGCTTGGCTGGGTCCCGGCCTGTGATTGCTTCGCAATCATCGCTCACGCGACGCCGGGATGACGTTTGTGGTGGTCAGCCCCGCCTACTTATCGCCCCTATGCTTGCAGCCCGGCCAACAGCAGGGCCGGCGTTTGCCGTCGAGAAGGTCAGCGCGGATCCGCACGATCTTGCGCACGCGCGTTTCTTGCTTTTTCGCCGACAAGATCCAGCAAATCCATTCGTTTCGCGCAAGCGGTGTCAGATCCACCCATGCCGCCATGGCCTCGTCGTCAGTGACGAGCACGGCCCGCAAATCTTTAGGGACCTGATGGACGACGCCCGCAGGAATGACTTTTCGCTTATGAGCCGGACCCGCTAATGCAAACTCTCGATGCGACACGCTTCAAAACCGTGCCACTGTTTTGAATGCATCGAACGACGGTGGCGCCAACACTGGACCTAGCGCCGCTTTCATGCTGACGATTTCGTCCGCTGTGATCTTAAAGAACGCGTTCTGTGCACTCTGGCGAAGCTCGGCTTGCGAGAAGCTGCCAGCCAACAGCACGATCCTGTGGTCGCCCGGCGGATAGGCGGCAGGTTGTCCGATAACCTTGAAGCCAAGCATGTACTGATAAAACCGGCTGAACTCAGGTTTGGTCGCGATCAGGATCGTTGAAACCTCGGCCGCCTGTGCCGCCAAAAATCCGGCGCGCACGAGAGCGGCGAATAACGTCGTACGAAACGACGTGCTGGTGAAAGCCGGATCAATCGCTAGTCGCGACATTTCAACGATTGGCCCGAGTGCTGCGCCTTTCAATTCCGTCACTTCGGGATAGTAAGGCGCGCAGGGCAGTGTTGAGTGATCCTGATGCGCGAGGCTGAAGCTCACGCGCAGCGTACCAATGCAGACGTCATCTTGATACGCGCCAAGAATGACCGTCGAATCCAGCGCATCGTTCTTGTCGGCGAACGTGGCGTCCGCATTTTCTTCAACGTACCCAAGTGCCCGGTAGGCGCGATAGCGCAAGGCGAAAGTGTCTTGGCGCGCGGCATCACTCGCCGCCACGCGAATCTGAAATGGAAAACCAGCGCCCGTTTCGACACCAGCCGGAGTGACCCTGCGCCTTTGCAAGGGCCGGAATGCGATCGGGTTTGACATGACGTAATCCCATCAAGAGCTTCCACAGTAGACCACAACGCATGCGGGGGCAAAACGTTCATTATGATGTAATAGATCGCCCCCGGCGGTTTTTCGATCGAAGCGCTTTTCTTTGGCGCAACTGCGGACATTAGACTGAGGAATTCAATGCGGCGCTTCCCATTTACTCGAACGCAGACTATCAGTGCTGTGAAAGCGGCGAGGATGATCATGACGAGCACCAATCACTGGCAGCATGCGACGGTGCCGACGCTCGCCGATTTCGAGAGCATGGCAAAAACCGCTTGGGACAAACTTCCGGCTACGTTCCGCGAGATGGCGGGCGATGTCGTTATTCGCGTGGAGGATTTTGCGACAGATGAAATTCTGGATAGCGTGGGCATCGAGGACCCATTTGAATTGACGGGCCTCTACCAGGGCGTCAGTCTTGATCAGAAAAGTGTGTCCGGCATACCACGCGAACCGGATATGGTGTTTCTCTACAGGCGGCCCATTCTCGACGAGTGGGCCTCAGGCGAGGAAGAATTAGGCCATCTCATCGCCCATGTGCTCATCCATGAAATCGGCCATCATTTCGGCTTTTCCGATGATGATATGGAAGAAATCGAGGACGAAGCGACGGCATAACGGGTCGGCAAGACGGATCATAACAGGGAGCGTCAACAAAGTTTAACGGGCTGCGTGAGAGAATACTCACAAGCTTGTGTGCACAACCGTTTCGCGCCATTGTTAGACTAGGTTCTCCTTACCGCCGCACGTCCTCGACGCAACTCAACGTATCAATGTATCTGGGGCTCAATCAGAGTAGCTGCTTCTTGATGATGATGAGACAACACGTGCCCGCGCTGCTCTCGTACCTGCGCCTGTGTTTAGCGATTGCGGCGACAGCTTCGCTTCTAGTTATGCCAGTCCATGCGGAAGACGGGACACCCACACCGGCAGAGTATGTGACCCAGGTTGGCGGCGACGCCCAGCTCCTTGATCCAGGCGAATTCAAGCTCGATGGCCGTAAGCAACTTTGCGGGCAGCGGCCGACAGTCATTGACAACACACTGGATGATTACGGCGCGGCGTATCCCGGCTTCCTGATCATGAACCCGCGCCTGCTCGACAAAGTTTCGACTCCGGTAAAGCAGTGGATTTTCGCGCATGAGTGCGGGCATCAGTTTCGCGGGCCTGACGAAGAAACGGCAGACTGCTTCGCCGTACAGCGGGGCCGCCGTTATGGCTGGTTGACGCCTGAAGGCCTCGACGAGGTTTGTACGTTCATTTCCCCGGCCAAAGGCGACAGCATGCACTTCTCGGGCTCGCACCGCTGCGAATACATGCGCAAGTGCTACGATGACCCCACCATCCGGTAAGGCTCTAGATTGGGAGCGGCGGCGCAATCGTGCGCCGCATAGTTACCAGACTCATAGATGCCGCTCGTTACAGTTTGCCTTCTTTACCTTGTCAAACAAATTCCGGTTCCGGCTTTTCCCCGCCCGCTTCCCAGGCCGCATACTGTCGTCCGTTTGAACGGGGGATGATGTTTGCGCTCTTGGGAAATGACCGATGCTGATTGCCGATTACGCCCAACGCCTGTTGGACCTGGCCGAGACGGTTTACCGCTGGCTTGGCCAGATCTCCGATTTACAAGGTGCGCGACGCGAGAAAGTGGCGCTCTATGCTGAGGAGATCGCCGCCACGCTGGCACGGGCCACGCAAGCATTCGCCCAGTTGGAACGGCAACCAACTGACAAACAACAGATTTTAGCAGCGGCCCGGGAACTCGGGCGGATAGCGGGATACGTCGATACGATCGTTGCCGCGCTGGAGCACCATCTTGACGGGCGAAAGCTGGCGGGCGTTAAAAGGCGCCTCGAACATCTTCAACCCTTTGACCCGGATGCCCTGATCGCCGAACGCGGTGCTTTTGCCATCGCCAACCGGCTGACATCGGCCGAAGGGTTTTTCCGGGCGCTCGCCGACGCGCTCCGCACCTGATACCAGACTCATTTCGAATTCTCTGAACCGAGGACATTGACGCGACATGGATAAGTTCACGACGTTGACCGGAATTGCAGCGCCCCTGCCATTGCGGAATATCGACACCGACATGATCATCCCGAAGCAGTTCCTGAAAACGATTAAGCGCACGGGCCTCGGCAAGTCGCTGTTCTACGAAATGCGCTTTGATCAGGCCGGCAAGGAAGTTGCCGATTTCGTCTTGAACAAGCCGCAGTACCGCAAGGCGCAGATCTTGGTGACGGGCGAGAATTTCGGTTGCGGGTCGAGCCGCGAGCACGCGCCGTGGGCGCTCTTGGACTTCGGTATCCGTTGCGTGATCGCGCCCGACTTCGCCGATATTTTCTATAACAACTGCTTTCAGAACGGCATTTTGCCGATCCGGCTGCCGCAGGCGGACGTCGACAAGCTCATGGACGACGCCAACCGCGGCGCCAATGCCACTGTTACGATCGATCTGGACGCCCAAGAAATTCGCGGGCCCGACGGCGGCGTCATCAAGTTCGAAATCGATGCCTTCCGCAAGCATTGCCTGCTGAATGGCCTCGACAACATCGGGTTGACGCTCGAGAAGGACAAGTCGATCACAGCGTTTGAAGAGAAAGCTGGCGCAAGCAGACCTTGGTTGTGATCGACGCGCAGAAGCCGTGAGCGGCTAAACAGCCATAAATACCCCGCTACTACCTCATCCATGTGCTGCCAATGTTATTGGCGTGACGAAACAACGGAGACACCACAATGGCGAAAATGGTTCACTCGATGGTGCGCGTGATGGAAGAGGCTAGGTCCGTCGCATTCTATGAAAAAGCATTCGACCTCAAGGTCGCCCAACGGCTCGACTTCCCGGATTTCACGCTCATCTACTTGTCGAACGCTGAGCAAACGTTTGAGCTGGAATTGACCGTCAACAAGGGCCGCACTGAGCCTTATCAGCTCGGCACCGCTTACGGTCATCTGGCAATCTCAGTTGAGAACGTCGATGCCGAGCGCGCCCGCATCGAGGCCCTCGGTTACACGCCGAAGAACATCGTCAACATGGCGTACGAAGGCAAACCACTCGCCAAGTTCTTCTTCATCGACGATCCAGATGGCTACAAGATCGAGGTCGTGGAACGTGGCGGCCGCTGGCTGTAAGCGGTCAAGCCGGTAGCACAGGGAAAACCTCAAAGGCGCGGAACCATTTTGCGCCTTTTTCAGTTCAATCCGCGTCGTGTACCAAGACCACTTTCAACAACCCCGGAAAGCGTTTCTCAAATCCGGGATTGATTACATTATACTTGGTGCGCCCCACTTGGCGCGTGCGAATGAGG